>CAZVJA010000144.1:0-12996 GCA_964626885.1 uncultured Planctomycetaceae bacterium
TGGGACGCCGAGGGCAACCGCTATCTCAACCTGTTCCCCGGTTGGGGCTGCAACATCCTGGGTTACTCGCCGCACCGTGTCGTCCAGGCGATTCAGGAGCAGGCGGCGCGGCTCATCCATGTGCCGAACACATGGTACACCGAGCAGCAGGGTCAGTTCGCCGAACTGCTGTCGACGCATGGCTTCGGCAAGGCGTTCTTCTGCAACAGCGGGGCAGAGGCGATCGAAGGGGCGATCAAGCTGGCCCGTCTGCACGCCGGCGAGGGAAAGTTTAAGATCGTTACCTTCGAGAACAGTTTTCACGGCCGAACGCTTGGAGCTCTCACCGCGACGGCTCAGCCGAAATATCACGAAGGGGTGGGCCCGCTGGTGGCCGGTTTCCGTTACGCTCCCTGGAACGATCTCGAAGCGGTGGCATCGTTGGTCGATGCCCAAACCTGTGCGATTCTCATCGAACCGGTTCAGGGGGAAGGTGGGGTCAACATCGCGAGCAACGAGTTCCTCGCGGGACTGCGGAAGATCGCCGACGACAACGGGGCGCTGCTCATTTTTGACGAAGTTCAGACTGGAATGGGGCGAACTGGCACTTGGTTCGGCTATCAGCAGACCGGCGTCGAGCCAGACGTCATGACGCTCGCCAAGGGCCTTGCTGCGGGTGTGGCATGCGGAGCATTTATTGCCCGCGACCACATTGCCCCGAGTTTGAGGCCGGGCACGCATGCCAGCACGTTTGGCGGCAATCCACTGGCGATGGCCGCGGGGATCGCCACCGTACAGATGATTGAGGAAGATGACTTGCTGGAGAACTGCCAGCGGATGTCCGATCTGTTCCGTTCGCGGTTCGAGGCACTGCGACAAGAGTTGCCGATCATTCGGGAAGTCCGAGTCCGCGGCCTGATGGTTGGCGTCGAGCTGACGATACCCGCGACGCCTGCAGTCGGACGATGCATGGAGCAGGGAGTGCTGGTCAACGCCACTCACGATACCGTATTGCGTCTGCTGCCGGCGATGAACATTAACGCCGAACAAGCCGAAGCGGGCTGCGACGTGATCGCGGGAGTCCTGCGAGAAATGGCGCAGGAGGGGTGAGCGGCATGAAGCATTTGACGTCACTGTATGACATTACACCTGCCGACACGGACGAGATTCTTGCGATCACTGCTGATTTGAAATCGCGATTTTCCGCGGGGGAGCGGCCACCGCTGCTGGCGGGGCATGTGCTGGCGCTCATCTTCGAGAAGCCCTCCTTGCGGACGCGCAACAGCTTCGAGGCGGCGATGACCCAACTGGGGGGTGGGAGCACCTTCATGTCGAGCGCCGACGCGGGGCTGAACGGCCGCGAGTCGCTGGCGGACGTGGCTCGGGTGCTCAGCTCCTATTCTGATGCTGTCGTGTTGCGAACCTTCTCCCAGAAGCTAATAGAGGAATTCGCTCGCGAATCAAACTGCCCGGTCATTAATGGCCTTTCGGATGATCTGCACCCCTGCCAAGCCCTTACCGACTTGTTCACTGTCAAGGAAGTCTTTGGTGATCTGGCGGGGCGGCGTCTGGCATTCATTGGTGACGGGAATAATGTCGCAGCATCGTTGGCGGTGGCTGGGGCGTATGTCGGCATGCCGATCACCATCTGTGCGCCGCGAGATTATCAACTTTCGGACGAGTTTGTCGCGGAGTTGCGGCGACGCGTTCCGAAAGCTGATTTGACCCTGACAGATGATCCTGCTGTCGCCGTGAAGAATGCAGACGTGGTTTATACCGATGTTTGGGCGAGTATGGGCCAGGAAAGCGAGGCCGATCAGCGCAAGCAGGCGTTCGCCGCATACCAAGTGAATTCCAAGTTGATGAAGCTTGCGCCGGCCGAATGCCGATTCATGCATGATCTGCCAGCGCGGCGCGGCCTGGAAGCGACCGATGAGGTGCTCGACGGACCGAAAAGCATTGTCTTTCAGCAGGCGGAGAATCGCATGCATGTCGCGAAAGGATTGCTTGTCTGGCTGCTCACACGGGGAAAACGATGAGCGAATCTGCCGCACAATCTCGACAAGACGGCCGGCGTCCAGACGAACTCCGGCCAATCCGCATTGTACGTCACTTCACACGTTCATCGCCTGGAAGTGTGTTGATTCAGGCTGGGCGAACGACCGTCTTATGCACAGCTTCCGTCGATGAGTCGGTCCCTCCGTGGAAAGCGAAGGAGGAAAATCCAACCGGTTGGGTGACGGCGGAGTACAGCATGCTGCCTGGCAGCACCGCCCCGCGAAAAAGGCGCGATCGGGGACAGGTTGACGGTCGGAGCAACGAGATTCAACGCCTGATCGGCCGCAGTCTGCGGGCGGTGGTCGATATGGCGGCTCTTGGCGCTCGAACGATTACCGTCGATTGCGACGTTCTGGAAGCAGATGGGGGGACGCGGACTTTGAGTATTACCGGTGGATTCATCGCTCTGGCGGATGCCGTGGCGGGGCTGCCTAAGGGAGACGTGCCTGGCAGGCCGATGATCACGTCGAGCATTGCCGCAGTGAGTGTTGGCGTGCTCGATGGCGGGGTGCTGGTCGATCTCGATTACAGCGAGGATAGCCGAGCGGAAGTCGACATGAACGTCGTGATGACAGGCGCGGCGGAATTTGTCGAAGTTCAGGGAACCGCGGAATCGGGAACGTTCGGCCGATCACTACTCGACCGGCAATTAGCCGCCGCAGAGGAAGCGATTCGCCGGTTGACGGCGCTTCAACGCGAAGCCCTCGGGACCGATTGGCCCGTCACCTAACGCTCAGCACAGGTCTTTGCAGTGTTGGGGGGGCAATTCTCGTAGCAATATGCGCGCGATAAAAAACGCTCTCTTCCGGGAACCGAAAGAGAGCGTTTGAGTCAACCAGGCAGGATTATCAATTAGCGAGCCGAGGCCCACGCCTTGCCGCCGGAAATCGTGAAGTTGCTGCCGAAGTGTTGGAGGGTTCCAACGTAGCTGACCGAACCACCGTTGGCATACTTGAAGCCAGAAGCCGAGTAGGTGTTGTAGGCTTCACCGTTGTGGTTGTGAGCAGCGCTGTAGCCGCTGACGGAAACGAGGGCCATTCCGCGAACGTTCATCCCTTGCGCGTCGCTCATGACCTTCATTTCGCCGAGACCCATCTTGGCAAGGGTCTGATCGGCGACTTGATTATCAGCAGCGAAAGCGGAACCGGCCGACAGACAGACGAGCGTGGCGAAAGCGAAAACAGTTTTCATTGCGAGTCTCTCCAAGGTGTTCAAGAGTGCCAGTGGACCTGATCTTGGCGGCGAGGAAAACTTTGAGTGTTGCCTCAACCACCTGCCATGATTCCACCGTAAACGCCTCGGAAGAGCAGTGTCAATTGCCCATTCTTTGTATTTTTACCATTATGAAAACTGGTGGCTTTAGAGACGTAATTCCTTCGGCCTAAAGCGATTGGGCCCACGACTAACGGTTTGTGGACTGGTTGAAACAGAGCCCTGCCGCGCCAATGCAACATGTCCGCACAACGCTCACGACCTAGCGGTTTCGGCCAAGAAGGCGACCGCGCTTATGTGCCATAAATTCCATTAAAATAATGGGTTGTGGCGATTCTTGTGGCGTGCCGCTACAACACGGGCGTGCAGAGTTGGCCCGAAATCAGGCACTTGGAAACACGAATTCCCAGGGAAGAACATGCCAGGCTCGCTTAGATACGAAGCCGGGCGACACGAGGCACTTCGCTGGAAATGTGATCGTCGGGCTAAATCGAAGCGAGAGAACTGAGAATCCCGCCTCTCACCCGCCACGATTTTCAGCGCACTATGGCCGTGGAGCAGGGAGAATCGCTGCTGGGCGAGCTACCCGCTTCTGGATCTCCACGCGATTGAGCTGGCCGTGGTAGATCTCTTCTTCCTGAACCGCCAGAGGGGACCAGGCCTTCGGCTCTTGTCCTTTCTTCGCGACGACAAGCACGGCGTTCTTTTGCCATTGCTTCACGAAGTCGGAAGCGGGGATGCGAATGTTTCCGCGGGCCGGATCAGCCAAGTAGACGTAGTATCCGTCGGTACCACGGTAAACTACAAAGTGCTTGAACTCTCCCACCGTAATACCGACGACCAAGGGGACTTTTGATTCCTGCAACTGGTCGTACCGGATGGTTCCGATCGAGGCCTGATAGCCGAGTTTGACGGCTGCGCGGCGGAGATCCGTAATCGTCAATCCGTTCTGAATACGATCCTTCACGTCGGCCGGGGTGAACATCTCATCGAACTGCTTCAAAACGTGCAGTTCAGTGATTGGATCGCCCCAGTAATGTTGCAGAACGGTCGCCAACGCCGCAGCACCGCAGGAGAAGTCCCTCTTCTGCATCACGATATTTTTCTCGTGAAGTTCCTTCCAGCTCCAAAGATGATACCGGAAGATCCGGTTCGGATCGCGAATCGGGCTGCGATATTCCGGCAATTCTTGAGCATGCACGAGTTTCGGCGCGAGCACACAGCATGCGAGAACCACCGTGGCTATGAACCAGGTTTGGCGGGAGTCGAAATTGGGTTTCACTTTCTTCCACCTCCGACAAGCAGCACGATCAACTTGGGGTTATTTCCCACGAGTTGAGAGAACATGCTCCCGCCCATTTCACAATTCCGCAGTTCGTATGCCTTGACGGCCGCGAATCAGTAAGTGAATACCACCCCGACGCGCGACGCGGAGTCCTCGGTCATCGCGACTTCAGCAAACGGTTCGATGATGTGCCGTCCATTGACAGCCGTTACCGACAACCGCAATCGCATCGGGTCACGTCCCGTGCCTTCAATATCCAGATTGTTGATTTCGATGCTTGTGAGATGAGAGCCGAGGACCGAACCGCTTAGCGTGATCCATGGGTTGACGGCGAAGCCGGCACCGAACTGGTAGGTGATTTCCTCGCCCGGATCGACATGCGTTCGGCCAAAGTCCCGGTCAAATCGATGGTTGAATCCCGCACCGTAAAACAGCACGACCGGGTCTATCGTGTGAATGAATAACACGCTCTCTGAAAGTCCCCAGTACCCGGCCCCCATTCCATCGGACGGCTCCAGGATGGAATCCGGAAAACTGGTAATTCCGGTCGGGGCGGTGAAGGCGATTGTGGCCACCACATCCGCGGAATACGGCTCTGAGGCTTTCTTGATGAGGACACTGGTACCGGCGTTAATGTCTCCCAGACCTCCCACGTTGCTCTCGTTCTCATTGCCGAGGTAGGCGACTTCCGTGCTCGCCCATCCGACAGGCGCATTTGCGAATAGCTGGATCCGTTCCGAGTAACCATACCGCACCGCGAAAGGCACGATGAGTTGTCTCTGCCGGGCACGTGCGTCTGCCACACCAACGACGTCACCGCCTCCATCGAGCAATGCCACTGGGAAGTGGTTGTCGAGCACGCTGTAGGTGAGCCCGTAGTCGAACTGGCATTGGCCGGGATCGAGCAAGACCGCGGCGGTTCGTAAGAACTGGAGATTATTGCTTTCCGGAGCCGAGCCAAGCTTGTCCGCTTCCGCCACGGTTCCACCGCTACCACCGGCGGGTGAGCCATCGGGGGCCGGACTCGGAGGAATTGGGTTCGTGGAACCGTCCGCTCCGTTTTCGCTGGCTTGCAACTTCAGCCGCAAAAGATGTGCTTGTGAATCGAGAGGTATCGCCGTCGGGTCAGCAGGAAGATCTTCGGCGGGAGGAGCAGCCGGTGGAACCGGACGGTATGCATTCACTTGCGATATGCCAACCATTGAGCCAGAAACATCCGACATAATGCCGTCGAGACGGCCGGCAGCCGCGGCAAGGGACGGCATTTCAAGCTTGGGCTCACCAGTCTGGAAGAACCGCGACGGAGAGAGATGCCTGAGGGCAAGGTTCTTCGCCGGCATCGTCGAGGTTGCATGATTGTCTGTCGGACGAACTTCGGGTGTCTCGGCGACATCCGCGAATTCGGGGACTTCCTGCGCTTGTTCTCCCGAATTGTTAGACGAATCGTTGATGCCCGGTTCGTCAGAACTATTTTGATTCTGACTGGGTAATGCCAACTTGATAGCGGCCTTCAGAGCGGCGTTCGATCTGCTTTTCGGGACGACATTCGACGACGCAGCAGGAACCCGTCTCAGGTCGGCCCCTTCCTCCGGTAACAATTGAGGCTTCGCAGCCGTTTCCTGGCCAGCCGCGCTCTTCTGGGCCCCTGTCACCGCAGCGGCGTGTTCCGCCGACATTGAGGATTGAGTTTCGTTGGGTTGTGTGCGATTCCGAGTGTCGTAATCGTCCGACAGGGCTGCTTTCGTTCCCTTTGAGTGTGCGCGTGTCTTCGACAACGAGTCAGCCACGGATTCCGTCAGGACTCGCGACTGCAATTCCATCGCTGGTTCGACGTTCTCAAAAAAACGGTTTGGCGAGCCCATTCGTTTGCCGAGCTGAGGTAGCGTCATCGGCCCGGAAATGGGTTCTGAGGCGGATGCAAATCCGCCATAACCGAGGGCTGCAACCGTGAGTATGGTCCCGAGAGTTCGCAGGTTCGAACGGCGTTGGAAGATTCCTGTCAGTCGAGCATTCTGCATTTCGCGTGTCCTCTTCTGTTCGTCGGCTGAGATCAGCCAAACGCCCGGGAACAAACGTGCACGGAATACAGGCAGGTGCGAAACTTGAGCTTCGTTCCGCCTGATTCAACGTTTTCGCACACTATGTTCCACGGACTCAGTACGGCTTATCCAACCGTCCGAGATCACGCGGCAGCAATCCGTCCCCAAACGAGGCCTCAAGGGCCGTGCTGCGGACGAGTTCTTCCAGATTTCGCCAGGAACGCTCGGCGTCGACTCGATCGTTCCCCGTACCCAATTCCTGGTCTTTCCAGACCAGCCTGGGTGCAAACGTCGTTGGGAGCATTCAGATTGATATCCGGTTCTTAGTGTCCGGTTTCTCTGAATTGCGAGCTGTATTCTTGCCGGAAAACTTCTCGCACAACACCTCATTTCGACATCTGCGTGACTTCTATCTTCGGACAAGAACTTGCTGAAGGTGAGGAAAAAAACGGATTTGCTACTTCTGCCGATTTCTCAACGATTTCCGTCAAGCTATGCCGGAAATACCCGGGAGTTCGACTGTAACGATTATGACGGTTTTCCGGGGCCGTCCCCTATTACTGGCGCAACCGGAATCTTCGGGACGATTGTCACGATAGTTAAGTTGCGACAAATCCATCCAACAGGATTATGCGCAGCAATCGGACCTGGCCTTTCCTGTTTGACGGGACTTGCCATCGGAGATTTGGAACGGCATTCAGCCGCCGACTTCTCCGACCCATCAGCAGCTGGGGTTGGGTTCGAGACTTCCAGAAGCGTCGCGGACGAAGATGCCCCTCGGGGCCCAGCAAGAGCAGATTGAACGTACGACGGGAGAGAGGCGATGAACCAAGGTGTGCTCTGGAGACTCGTAATTGCCGTTCCGCTTCTGTTTTCCATAACAGGGGCCGTTCCGGGAGCGGAAGTCGAATCCGCCGACGAAGAACAACTCCCGGTCGTGTTCGAGGAACTTTCGTTCCTTGATCCCCCTGCGACATTGTCGTCGCATCACACATGCGTGCCGGAACAGCCATCCTGTGTGCCGGCTCCATGCGTTCCAGCACCCACTTGCGGTTCGAGCACAGGCTGCGGCTACACTTGCAGCGACTGTGATACGTGCTGCAACTACTGCGGCGATACCTGTTGCAGGTTTATCGCGGGGGTCGAAACGACATTCTTAGCACCGCAGTCGAGTGGTTTGAGGTCGGTCGGTGTGGGAAATGACATCGCCGGGGCCACGATTTATCGAGTTTCCGAACAAGCTGATTTCGACGGCATGACGTTCGCGCCGCGCATGTGGATCGGCGTACAAGGAGCGGAATGGGGGTTAGTCAGTCGATTTTGGTATCTGAGCGATTCGGACGACCAGTTCCATCCGTTCGATCAGCCGGCCGGAGGTACGCCAGGTACGTTCACGGACGATCGCTTGAAAGCATACACGGCCGACTGGGAATTCGTTCGCGGTTGCTGCTGGTGCGGCAATAAGTTCGATTTCACCGTCGGCGGACGCTATGTTGGGATGGAAGCAGACTCGGCGGTTTCGGTGGCTGGGCTCGCCAACGGCGGACTCGACTTCTTTCATGCGACGGCGATGTCCGATATCGAATTCGACGGCATCGGTGTCACTACCTCAATCGGCGGCCGAATCCCTCTAAAGGAATGCTGCGGCTGCGTCTACCTGCTGTGGAATGTGCGCGGTTCGGTATTGTGGGGCGAATCGTCGAACTCGGTACAAACGACCGCCACGACCATTGGTGCTGCCGCAAACGGAACGTCGATCGATTCGGCGACAGTCTCCGACGACAGTTCGATGTACATCGTCGAAGCCCAGTTGGGTGCACAGTGGGAGCATGAGCTTCGTTGTATGCCGGCGGCGGCTTTCTTCAAAATCGCCGCAGAATATCAGTTTTGGGACGTTAGCACGGGTGAGGTCGGCACGGTCTCTAGTGCAGCCATCGCGACTTCCTCGGCTCTCGCGCGGGCCAATTCGGGCGACTTTGACCTCAACTTGTTGGGCTTTACGGTTGGTACCGGATTGACGTGGTAGCTGCAGGTTTCACAACACCGCCCAGTCGGAATTGCAGATTTACTCCAGAGGTGTTTTGAACGGCGCGCCCGGAGTCTCCCGTACGTATTGCGGGACCGCATAGCCCGGCAGACGGCTGCGAACGTCGCGCATGATGATGCGTCCCGCTTCGATGGGAACCTCAAAGTGCGCGGCGCCGGCGACGCGATCGAGCTGATGCAGGTAATACGGCTGCACCCCCAGGTCGATCAGCCTTTCAGAGAGTTCAGCGAGTACGTCGGATGAGTCGTTTACACCGCGCAAAAGCACCGTCTGGTTAAGTGCCGGCAATCCTGCGCCGACGAGCGTGCGAAGAGACTCGGCGCAGTCGCTGGCAATCTCCGCAGGATGGTTCGCATGCACCACAATCCAGACGCGCAGCCGTGATCTCGCTAGAAGTTCGAGCAGATCCGGCGTGACGCGATCCGGGAGCACGATCGGCAGCCGGGAGTGAATTCGCAGCCGGCTGAGATGCGGAATCGTTTCGAGGCGGGAAATCAGCTCCCCTAGCCTTCGGTCCGTGAGCATCAGTGGATCACCGCCGCTCAAGAGCACCTCGTGGATGGTCGTATCCGCAGCGATTGCCTCGAATGCCGGGTTCCATTCGTCGAGGCGGCGCGGTTCCTCTCCGTAAGGGTAATGCCGTCGAAAGCAGTATCGGCAATGGACCGCACACGCGCCAGTGGCGATCATTAGCGCCCGGCCTGCGTACTTTTGGAGTAATCCGGGGGCAATTCGTGAGGAATTGTCGGCAACTGCGTCCGGGATGAATCCGGGGACGTCATCCAACTCGGCTTCGAGTGGAAGCACCTGAGCCAGCAGTGGGTCGTGGGGGTTGCCCGGCTGCATACGATTCAGGTAGCTGCGGGGAACCATCAGCGGAAAAAGCTGGGCCGCCTTGCGGGCTGGTTCGCGAAACTCATCCGGCAGGGCAAGGAGGTCCAATAGTTCGTCTGGATCTCGAATTGCCTGGGCAAGTGAACGTTGCCACCCGGAGCCGGATAGCCGTGGGTCGAGGTCCGAGGTGGCAACGGTTTGGTTCATGTGAATCAGTGGTAAAGAACTTGGGGGGACCGCACTGGAAATCAGAGTTTGACCGGGGGAGAAGCTGCTCGCAGCCGTTTCAGCCGGGTCGGAAGCGGATGGTTCAGCATTTCCCGAAGTCCAGGGATGTGCTATCCTCAAACCCCCAAATCCGAGCCCGGAATAACGCCCGAAATCAGCACTGTCGCTGTTCGGCAGGCCTCAAAGATAAACGATTTGAAGAGAAAAGACCAATGCCTCAAGTGAATGCAAGCGACTTTCGCAAAGGGGTGAAAGTCGTCGTCGACGGTGATCCGTACGACATGCTGGAATGCAATTTCGTCAAGCCCGGTAAGGGACAGGCGCTCTACAAGACGAAGCTGCGAAACCTGTTGAAGGGAACCATCCTCGACCGGACGTACAAGAGCGGTGACAGCCTCGAAGCCGCCGACGTGCATAAGAGTGAAGGGCAATACCTGTACCGCGATGCCAACGGCTACGTCTTCATGGATAACGAGTCGTTTGAGCAGTACACGCTTCCGGAAGATAGCTGTGGTGACGCCGCCAGCTTTCTGCTCGAGAACGCCGTCTGCGGATTGCTCTTTTGGAATGGCCGCCTGATCGAAATGACTCCACCGGCGCAAGTGATTGTCGAAGTCACCTATACCGAGCCGGCCGCGCGAGGCAACACCGCGAACAACGTGACGAAACCGGCGACCGTCGAGACCGGTGCCACGGTGCAGGTTCCCGCGTTCATCAACCAGGGAGATAAGATCAAAGTCGACGCCCGCACGGGGGAATACCTCGAACGCGCGAAGTGACACGTTGAATTGGATGACAGAAGCACGCGTCACTAGCGAAGTGGGATCGTCAATTCCACATCGTCGTGCTTCGTTATTTCATTGCAGGAAAAACTCCACACGTCGTCACCCATAACGGGGAGAGTTCGGACATGGACGTCCTGCACTTGGCTTTGTACGCCATTGCGTCCTATCTAGCACTGCGGTCACTGGTTTCCCTGATGTCGAGCCATCGTGCTCGCTATGCACATCGGCGGGTCGCTGAACTGGGCCAGCAGCAGGGGGCTGTCGGTTCGGCCTCCGTGGCCGCCACGAACGTCCCACAGGGAAAACCGACCGGTTGATTGCCGCAGGGATCGCAGACGCCTGAGGCGTTTGATAAGCTGCAATGGTTCGCTGAAGAACTCGCTTTTTACCGCACCAAACGTCGCGGGCCGGGCGCTCTAGAACTTCGCTGACATTCCATGACGCACAATCGACAGCTGTATATCGAAACCGTCGGCTGCCAGATGAACGAACTCGACAGTGAGCTCGTCGTGGCGGCGCTGCGCAACGACGGATATCAGCTCACCCGCGACATGGCCGATGCCGACACGATCCTTTTCAACACCTGCAGCGTTCGCGAACATGCCGAGCACAAGATTTACAGCCAGCTGGGGCGCATAAAATACTTCAAACGGAAACGCCCGCAGTTGGTGATTGGTGTGATGGGCTGCATGGCACAGAAGGACCAGGAACTGATATTTCGCCGCGCGCCGCATGTCGACATCGTCGTCGGTACCGGGCAGCTTGCGGAGATTCCGCGTCTGATTGCCGGTGCCCGCGTCAAGCGTGGGAGGCAGCTCGCGGTGAGCCTCGGACGGAAAGAGGGATCGCGCACCGCCGTCTCGGACAGCTTTCAGAGCTACGATCCGCTCCGCGAGCCGGAAATGCGCCCGTCGCCGTTTCAGGCGTATGTGCGGATCATGATCGGCTGTGACAAGTTCTGCACGTACTGCGTCGTCCCGATGACGCGCGGACCGGAACAGAGCCGCGCCCCCAGCGAAATTCTGCGGGAAGTGCACGTCCTCGCCGAGCAGGGAGTCAAACAGATCACGTTGCTGGGCCAGACCGTCAACAGTTACAAGGTTGTCGAGAACGAGCGACTGTACCGCCTCAGCGATCTGCTGGAACAGATTCACGCGGTTCCCGGAATCCTGCGGATCGGGTTCGTCACCAACTATCCGCGGGACATGAGCGACGATCTGCTGGCCGCGGTCCGCGAGCTGCCCAAAGTGACCCGTTATCTGCACGTGCCGGTGCAATCGGGCTGCAACGAAGTGCTGCGGCTGATGAAACGGGGTTACACTGTCGAAGAATACCGTGAGATGCTGCAGCGCATCCGCGAGAGGATTCCAGACTGTGCTGTCTCGAGCGATTTCATTGTGGGGCATCCCGGAGAGACCGAGGCATCATTCGAGCGGAGTATGGATCTTGTGCGGGAATGCCGCTTCAAGAACAGCTTCATTTTCAAATACAGCCCGCGACCGGGAACCAAAGCTGCCGAGATGTATGCCGACGACATTCCCGAAGCGGAAAAGCGGCGCCGCAATAATGTGATGCTCTCGTTGCAGAATGAGATCAGCGAGGAAGACAACGCGCTGTTCATCGGCCGGGAGGTCGAGGTACTCGTCGAAGGGCCGAGCAAAACGGCTCTCAAAGCAGCCGGCGGCGAGGTAGTAGCCGGAACGCCGGTTCAGTTGTCAGGCCGTACCGCTTGCGACCGCATCGTCGCATTCGACGGTAATCCGCGACTGGCGGGAACTCTCACAAGAATTGCCGTCGAAGATTGCACCGCCACTACCCTCTTAGGGCGAATCGTCACTCGCGAGTACCAGCATGGCGCGAACGGCCTGCTGCCGATCCTGCAGTAGTGGCAGCCCCACCGCACAACGAGCCACCAATTGCCGCCTTCGGCTCCGGACGCTACAGTAAGGCGATCCCATCCCCACCCACCCGATGAGCTTCATGGTGTGAGCTCGCGGAGAACCGCCCGGTTCTGGCTGCGCGCTCTTTCATCCGCCGGTTCCCCAATCGCTCATCGTGCGCGGTAATTTTGTCCGGAGTCCTGGTATGTTGAACGATCTGTCAACACAATCAGCGGGCTACTTCGTCGTGTTGTTCAATCTGCCCGACGATCCGCACGCCGTGCGCGACATGCTGGTCGAACTTCTCGGACTGCATCCATCCGACGCGCAACTGGCGGCGCGGGCCGCACCCGGCGTGCTGCCGCATCGTTTCGATAAATCGAGTGCCGAGGCGCTCGTGAAGTCGGCCGCGGAGGCGGGAGTGGCGGCCCAGGTTCTAGCAGAAGGGGACGCCCCGAACTTTGAACAGGCGGAGATTGTCCATCATGCCCGTTGCGCCGATGCCGGCTTTGAGATCCTCGACTTTCGCGGAGGCTTAGCGACGATGATCCCCTGGTCGGAGGTTCGAGTACTGAGTGTCGGCTATATCTCGACGGATCGTTCCCGCGATTTTCAAGTCGAGGCCTCGGGAACAACTGCCGTCGCGCCG
>CAZVJA010000145.1:0-12921 GCA_964626885.1 uncultured Planctomycetaceae bacterium
AGCAAGTCCTCGCCCTGCAGGATCTTCGCGGAAATGCGCAGGCTCCAAAGCGGAATTCCCGCAAGGGTCTCGCGGTCTGTCTTTACGAGATCCTTTTGAGTCGTGACGACGGCGACCGCCCCTTGCTCGGCCGCAGACCGGCCAAGCGATTCAAAATCTCCCTCTGTATAGTGGTGATGATCGGGAAAGACGCGCATGGCATCCGGTGTAATGTTGATTCCCGCCTGGGCGAGCGTCCGCAGAAACGCGTCCGGATTTCCTATGCCGCAAAATGCCGCGATTTTCTTACCCGCCAGTTCCCCGATCGCGAGAGATTTGCCACTTGCGTTGACCAACTTTTCCGGAACGAAGGCGACTTCGACACGATCCGAATTGCCGCGTATTCGTTGCAGCCGCGCGAGAATTTGATCGCGCGCCCGAGCGTCGCACTGGTCGGCACGGGTTAACACAATAATATCCGCGCGCCGCAAGCCGGTGAGCGGTTCACGCAGCAGTCCCCGCGGTAAGAGTTGATCGTATCCCCACGGATTCAGAGCGTCGATTAATACGATATCGAGATTGCGCCGTAACCGGCGGTGTTGAAACCCGTCGTCGAGGATCAGCAGTTGCGAACTGTGTTCCCGGCAGGCTTTGCTGGCCGAGTGCACACGATCGGGATTTTGGAGGTGGGGTACGCCGGGGCAAAGCTGGTCCAGCATCAGCTTTTCATCATTCACTTCCCCAGGGAGCGCGCGATACCCTCGACTTAGCAACGCGACTCGTACGTTGCGGGCATGGAACCATTGCGTCAGCCACGCAACAAACGGTGTTTTGCCGGTGCCGCCGGCGGTGATATTCCCGACGCTGACCACCGGAACCGGCGCGACGGAACTTCGACGGAGCCCCACATCGAACAGGGCATTGCGCGCTCGGACCCCCGCTCCATAGCAGAGTGAGAGACTCCACAACCCGGCCCGCAGAACACTCGCCGCGAGGCCGGTCGTTTTTCCCGAGATCAACTCGCGGATCGCGGTTTCATTCACCGGTCATCCCCGCGGTGCAATTCAACGGAGACGCTTGCAGATGGCCTCGGCCATTTCCTGCGTACCGACGGCGGTGGGGTCGTTACGGTCGGCTTTCATGTCGTAGGTGACGTCTTTCCCTTCGGCAATGACATCGGCGACGGCACGGTCGAGCCGGTCCGCCGCGTCATGCTCGCCGAGGTAGTCGAGCATCATCTTTCCCGAAAGGATCAGCGCGGTCGGGTTGACCTTATTCTGACCCTTATACTTCGGCGCACTTCCATGCGTGGCCTCGAAGACCGCCCCCTCGGAGCCGATATTCGAACCCGGGGCGACTCCCAGCCCGCCGACGAGCCCGGCGCACAGGTCGCTCAAGATGTCACCATACAGGTTCGAGGTGACGATCACGTCGTACAACTCGGGCTTCTGGACGAGCTGCATACACATGTTGTCGATCAGCCGTTCGACGTATTCGATGCTGCCGTTTGTATTCGGAACTTTGCCCTTCAGCTCCGCATCCGGCTCGACCCCTTTTGCCAGATCGGGCCATTCGAATTTCGCGCCGTAAGCGAGGGCGACCGCACGCGTTTCGTCGTACCACAATCCGTCGGTGAACTTCATGATGTTCGCCTTGCAGACCGAGGTGACCGACTTGCGCTTGTTCTTGATGGCGTAGTCGAAAGCGTAGTTAGTGATCCGCCGCGTTCCTTCATAAGACATCGGCTTGATGCTGATCCCGGTGGTTTTGATACCGGTGCTGATCTTCTTGCCGGTCGCAAACTCGTTGATCTTCCCGATCAATTGCGCGGTGCTTTCGTCCCCCGCCTTGAATTCGACGCCGGCGTACAAGTCTTCGGTGTTCTCGCGAATCAGCACGAGGTCGACATTGGAGTCGGAGAAGTAGGTCCGCACCCCCTTATAACTTTTGCAGGGACGAACGCAGGCGAAGAGGTTCAATTCCTGTCGCAGATAAACGTTGACGCTGCGGAACCCTTTGCCGATCGGCGTGGTAATGGGCGCTTTGAGCGCGACGCCGTTCGCCTTGATCGATTTCAGAACCCGATCGGGAACTTTCCCTTCCGCCTCGATCACCTCGATGCCGCATTCCTGGTAATCCCAGTCGATTTTCACGCCGGTGGCGTCGATGCATTTGCGGGTGGCTTCGGCAATTTCGGGGCCGACGCCGTCACCGGGAATGAGGGTCACCTTGTACATGCTTCGCGTCTCTTCAAAGGTCGGTTCGGAACGGCCCCGGCAATTTTCAACGGGCGTCGGAAACGATTCGCCGCCGCCGGGGCAATCAGCGGAATCCGCGACCGTAGCAGATGAAAACCGCGATTTCAAGCGACGGTGGCGCCGCACCAGCGTCAGTCTGCTGTTCCGATTATGCGATTGTGAACGCGAAAGGTTTGGCAAGCTCTGACGCAACGAGGGGGGGGCTGGTTCCGCCACCCCCTTCGCGGACTCAGGGCATGCCACCCACTTTCCGATACGAAATAATTAACGCGTCTTGCCTCCCCCCGGAATACCTCTTGAGAACCTGATTCGCATCGCGGTATGCTGCTTTGTGGATTCGTTCCACGCGAGTCGTTCCATCGCGAACCAGGATGGCCCCATGGCTGGATGTCGAATTTCGCAGCCGAGACGATTCGTCGTTTTCCCGGCGTCGATCACATCCGGCATCAACCTGGTCCTTCGCGCCGTCTGCGCCGCCCTGCTCCTTTTCGTCGTGTTTGCAGACGCGATGTCCGTCAATGGGGAAGAAACCGCCGCGTCCTCTGCGAAGAATGCCGCCGGCGAAAAGGCACCAGTCTTCGAGCAGCAGATCGCGCCGATCTTGAAGGCTTATTGTTGGAAATGTCACGGCGGCGAGGCACGCAAAGGGGGACTCGATTTGCGCACCTTCCCACTCGCCTTGCATGGGGGGACGAAAGGGCCAGCGCTGGTTCGGGGAAATGCAGGCGAAAGCCTGCTGGTTCGTAGAATCGAAGCCAATGAAATGCCGCCGAAAGGGGAGCTGCGCCCGACATCGGCCCATCTAGAAGCGCTGCGCCGCTGGATTGAAGCCGGGGCGCCCGCCAATTACCAAGGAGGCGCGCTCACCGAAGCCGAATCGCCGCCCCTCACGGACGCCGATCGGAAATCGTGGGCTTACCGGACGCCGGTCCGTCCCGAGGTTCCACAGGTTCGTGGAAGAGAGCAAGTCCGCACACCTGCCGATGCCTTTCTGTTGCAAAAGCTCGAAGCCAAACAGTTGTCCTTTTCGGAACCGGCGGAGCGCGGCGTATTGATTCGCCGTGCGTTCCTCGATGTCGTCGGCTTGCCCCCGTCGACGGACGAGGTCGATGCTTTTCTTGCTGATGACGCCCCCGATGCCTGGGAACGTCTCGTCGAGAGATTGCTCAGCAGTCCGCATTTCGGCGAACGCTGGGGACGTCACTGGCTCGATGCTTGCGGCTACGTCGATTCGCTCGGCATGGATAACGATGCCACAATCACCGAGCCTCACGAAGGAATCTGGAAGTACCGCGACTACGTCGTTGGCGCCTTCAACGCCGACAAACCATACGACCGCTTCCTGCTGGAGCAGATTGCCGGCGACGAACTGGTCGACTGGCGGAATGCGGCCGATTACACGCCGGAGATGCAGGAACTGCTCGTTGCGACCGGTTTTTTGCGTCAGGCGGCCGATGTCAGTTACGCGCCGGAGCTCAACACGTTCGATATCCGCAGTCAGGTGGTCTTCGATACGGTGCAGATCTTCTCGAGCAATCTGCTGGGGCTCACCGTGCATTGCGCCCAATGCCACACGCACAAGTTCGACCCGATTTCACAGGCAGATTATTATCGTATGGTCGGTCTCTTCGCTCCGTCGTACGACGTGCAGAACTGGACGCATTCAAAGGAGCGTCTGCTCCCCGACGTCCCCCCCGCGCGAAAGAAAGAGATTGACGCACACAACACGGGCGTCGACAAACAGATCGCGGAATGCAAAGGGAGGATCGATCTGCTCCGAAAAGGAGCGGAACCGACGGCAATCGAGGCGAAGGTTGTAGCGCTCCCCGAAGCGGAACGCGCCGCTGTTCGCGCGGCGCTGGCCGTTCCCGCAAATCAGCGAAGCGTCGAGCAGCAAACGCTTGCCTCCAAGATCGCGCAGCCGCCACTCAAGCCGGAAGAACTCGACGCGGCCCTCGAGCCGAATGCAAAGAAGGAACGGGACGAGCTTGGCAAGCAAATCGCCGCGCTCGAAGGAACGAAAAAATCACACGGCACGATCCAGGCACTCTGGGACGTCGGCCCCGCGCCGCCAAACTATCTGTTACGGCGCGGTGATTACAAGACTCCCGGTGCGGTCGTCGAACCGGGTGTGATCGCCGTTCTCGATAATCCGCGGCAGCCTTTTCGGCTTCCCGAGACACGTTCCGAGAATGGTTCCAGCGGCTACCGCACCGCACTTGCCAAGTGGCTGACGCGGCAGGACCATCCCCTGACCGCCCGGGTGTTCGTCAATCGCATTTGGCAGCATTATTTCGGAACTGGAATTGTCGCCACGCCCGATAATTTCGGCGTGATGGGCACGCCGCCGACTCATCCGGAACTACTCGACTGGCTGGCGGTCGAGTTCATGCAGAGCGGCTGGAACATCAAGCACATTCATCGGCTCATCCTCAATTCGTCGGCTTACCGGCAAGCGTCTACGAGGGCGGTCCCGGAACAAAATCTGGAACGTGTCGGCGCATCGAATGCCGCGGAAGTTGATCCTGGTAACGAAATGCTCTGGAAGATGCCGCTGCGACGGCTGGAATCGGAAATCGTCCGGGATGCGATTCTCGCCACGAGCGGCGAATTGCTGCCAACGCTCGGCGGGTCGCCGGTTCCCATCAAACCGAATGCCGACAGCAGTGTGGAGATCGATTCGTCAAAACTGGCATCGCCGCGCGACGCCGGTCGGCGCAGCCTGTACGTGTTCGCGCGGCGGAATTACCAACTGACTGAGTTAAATGTCTTTGACCAGCCTCTGGTCGCCGCGAACTGTACACGCCGCACCAGTTCCGCCGTCGTCTCACAGTCGCTGGCATTGATGAACGGCAAATTCCTCATGGAACAAGCGGAACGCTTTGCCCAGCGCCTGCAGCGGCTTGCAGGTGACGACGCCGCGCGGCAAATCGAGCTGGCGTTTCGGCTCGCATTAAGCCGACGCCCGAGCGAAGAAGAAGTCCGACTCAGCCGGGATCTCCTCGCGCGACAAGCGGTTCGTCACCGCGACGCGGGAATGAAACGGGAGGGCGAAGCAGCGACGGCGGCCCTCACGAATTTCTGCCAGATGCTCCTGAACACCAACGAGTTTTTGTATGTCGAGTAACGATCCCACGATGTTTGCAAAATTTTCGCGCCGCGAATTGCTCCGGCTCTCCGGCCTGGGGATGGGGAGCCTGGCATTCGAATTTCTGCGGCGCGGGGGTAACGCGGCAGCCGCGGGATTTTCGCATAATTCTCCGGCGATCAATCTTCGCCCGAAATCTCCGCACGAACGGGGCCGGGCGAAGTCGGTCATTCTGCTGATGCAGAACGGCGGCCCAAGCCAGATGGATCTGTTCGATCGCAAACCGGAGCTGCAAAAGCATCATGGGACGCAGCACTCCATCAAAGTCGAAATGTTTCAGGCCGGGAGCGAACAGAACACCCTGATGGGAAGCCCGTTCCGGTTCTCTCCTCGCGGCGAATGCGGCATGGAGATGTCGGAGGTCATTCCGCACATCGGCTCGGTGGCGGACGATCTCTGCCTCGTCCGGTCGATGCACTCGGGACACAACAATCACACCGAAGCGCTGGTGATGTTCATGACCGGCAAGCTGTTTCAAGGGAGGCCGACCTTCGGTGCCTGGATCAGCTACGCGCTCGGAACCGAGAACAACAATCTGCCTGCCTACATCGTGCTGCGTGATCCGACCGGCTACAACACGAGCGGCACCCTCACCTGGAGTTCCGGTTGGCTGCCGGCGCTCTATCGCGGTACGGAGTTCAGCGCCGAGGGGACGCCGGTCCTTAACCTGCGACCGGCGTTGAAACAGGCCGACGGGGTGCAGCATGACAATCTGGAATTTCTCGCGGGACTCAACCGATTGCATCAGAAGAAGCATCCCGACGAATCGGTCCTCGAAACTCGGATTCAGAATTACGAGTTGGCTGCCCGCATGCAGTTGGCCACGACCGACGTGCTCGACATCTCCCGTGAAACTCCCGCGACGCGTAAATTGTACGGGCTCGATAACCCGACGATGGAACGATACGGGTTGCGCTGTCTGATGGCCCGCAAGCTGGTCGAAGCCGGCGTGCGGTTCGTGCAGATTCACCCCAAACCGTTCCAGCCGTGGGACCAGCACGCCAATCTCAAAAAGGAATTAACGGAAATTTGCGAGAATACCGACCTGCCGACAGCCGGGTTGATTCGCGACTTGAAGCAGCGCGGCCTTCTCGACGACACGATTGTGATCTGGTCGGGTGAATTCGGCCGGCTGCCCGTTTCACAAAATGGCAGTGGTCGAGATCACAACCGCAATGCCTTCTCGCTGCTGCTGGCAGGCGGCGGCTTCAAGCGGGGCCACGTGCATGGCGAGACCGACGACGTTGGCTATAAGGCGGCGGTCGACAAGGTGAGCGTCGCGGACCTGCATGCCACGCTGCTGCATCAACTGGGAGTTGACCACGAATCGCTCACGTACAATCACTCCGGTCGGGACGAAACTCTGACCGATAGTTCCCTGACCGGAGCACGGGTCGTGCAAGAACTAATCGACGCATAGATTTCTCGAACGAGTTTCAGCACGCAGTCTTCATTCCAGGTCAAGTGTGTCAAGAATTCTTGCAGCGTCCTCACCGGCACGTCGGCCGCCAAGGCCATCGACTCGATTTTCTCCCGCGGCAACTCAGGCAATTTCCCCCACACATAGATCGGGAAGTGTTCTCACGTGTCTCGTCGACCAAAACATTCCTTGAGCCGCGAAGATATTCCTCCAACATCGGTTCCAAACAGTGAATCAGCTCGGCATCCATGCCTTCTCCTCCGTAGCACGGCTGTACGGTGGACGATTCAAAACGAGGTAAGACGAAGTTGCGCTGGAGTACTAACGTGCGGTCCCCTTGCTCGACTTCTTGTCATCGTTTGCTGGAATGAGATCCAAGCAGAGGAGCGTGTCTTCGTCGCGAAGGTAAAGGAATCCGTGCGAGAGCACCGGCGCGGGCCAGACCGGGTAGCTGATTTCCTTGTACGACGTCCGCGAAATCTCTTCGAATTTCTCCGAATTGACTTTCGCGAGCGCCAGCGTTCCCCGCTCGCCGAGCACAAGGAACTTTCCGTCGGCTAGAGTCATCGACCCTCGGCCGAAGAAAGGGAACGGAATGGTTTGGCCGCTCTTTTTGTCGAGAATCGCGCCGGTCTTGGGATCCTGTTCCAGGTCACGAATCTGGCCGTCGAATCCACTCGTCTTCCAGACGATTTTTCCGGTCGCGATTTCAAGGCAGCGTAATTCCGCTTCGTTCTCGTGCCGGCCGCTGAATCCGTAGATGTTATCGCCGACGACAGTCGCGGTCGACCAGTGATTGAGCATGTTTCGCGTGTTCCGCCAGACTTCACGGATGCTCTTGCCGTCGGGGTTCACTTCCAGCAGTGCCGAGCCGACGTTGTAGGCCGCCGAAAGAAAGATTTTATCACCAATGACGACAGGACGGGCGGCATTCACCGATTCGTAGTCGCGCGACATGAACCAGTATTTGAAGTTCACTGCGCCGTCGTTCGGGTCGACCGAGACGAGTCCCTGACGCATCAGACAGAGGATGTGTCGCCGCCCGTGAATCGTGGCGGCAAACGGGGACGAATAACTGACCACCATTTCGTCCCCGGTCCATTCGTATTTGGGACTGTTGCTCAAGCCGGTCTCGGCGCCATGCCAAGTATCGCGGCCGACGCTCTCCCAGACGGTCTTTCCCGTCGCGGCATCGAACGCGACGACCCCGGAATTCGGTTGTCCGCCGACGAGGGTGATGAGCAGGTTCCCTTCCAGAATCGGCGTGCACCCGACGCCGAAGAATGCCTGCGGCACTTTGAAATCTTTCTGCGTGTCGCGCAGCCAGATTTCATTCCCCGTTTCCAGGTTGAGACAAAGCAGCTTCCCTTCGGCGCCAAACGTGTAGCAACGGTCTTTCGTCAACAGCGGTGTGCAGCGCGGGCCGTCGTTGTAGCCGTAGGGATCGCGGTAGCTTGTTGAGTAACCGTACTTCCAGACCGGCTCTCCCGTGTCCGCCTGCACGCACTCGACAATTTCCTCCCTCCCCTGCCGATGATGGAAGACGAGGCGGTTTCCGCGCACCGACGGCGCGCTGTACCCGACGCCGATGGACTTACTCCACACAATCGGCGGACCATCAGCCGGCCACGACTCCGCCAACCCCGTCTCACTGCTCACACCGGTTCCCAGCGGTCCAAGAAACCGCGGCCAGTCTTCTCCCGCGCGCCGCGGCGCGGGAATAGCGGTCCGCACCTCTTTCGGACGTTCCTCTTCGGCGGCGGTTCCGTGACCATTGCAACCGAAGCCATTCCCGACGACGAACACGGCGACGACTAGCAGCTTGATCGGCAGAGCGCGGCCGACGGCTGGATTCCCATCTGTCGTGATTCGGATCGCTCGACATCTCATCGGTTCGATTCCTCTGGTATCTGATGCTGCGGCGCGCCAACCGGCTTCAACTTGCTCGCGGGGAGCTCTTTCAGAGAATACACCCGATAGGTTGGGTTGTCATAGACTGGATCGATCTCCATCGGTCCCAGCCGGTCGGCGAGAATGTGCGTGATGCCCCACGTTTCGTACAGCGCCCGCAGTTCGGCCGACGTATAAAGACTGTCGCCGTCATATTTTTCCTGGGCCCACTCGCGAATGGACCGGAGTCGATTGTTCCATTCGACGATTCCCGAGGCATCCTGCGGACAGTCTTTGAGCGAGACGTACTCCGCGCGGTTGGCGTACCATTTGAAAGCCCAGCTATCCTGCGGCGTAAAGACGATTGCATCGGCCGGTGTATTTTGTGTTTGGGAGATCCACCGGCAGGCATCGAGCCAATCGGCGAGTTGCTGCGGCTCCATGCGGCTCGGATTGCGGTCTTCGGGCGGTATCAGTAACGCGACGATCATCGCGCCGCCGAAGAAAATCCAGCCCCATGTTGAGCGCGACATGGATGAATTGTCACGCGATGTCGCCAACCGCGCTTGCCAACGGGAGAACAGATTGACCGCCACCAGCGACGTCGCCAGCGGAATCATCGCGTCGCACAATCGAAAGGGATACAGCTTGAGATATTTCATCCGCAATGCGAAGTGCCGCAGATGTTCGGGCGGGCCGTGCCGATAGCCGATCAACAGTCCCACGAGCGCAAGGACGACAGCCATCAGAACGAATTTGGCAAACCACCGCTCGGCCGGCGTTCGACCGGTCCAGAACCGTCCGATCCCCCAGAAAAGCAATAAAGCGGCGTAGTCGGCCCACGCGACATGAGGAAACTGCATGGGATCGAGGTGGTGCGCCAACCGATAGTAGACCTGTATGTAATCGGCGGCGAAGGAGCTGTTTCCGACGATCGATAATGCCGGGATCAACCCCGGCAACGCTCCCACGATCAAGAGCGGCGCGGACGAGGCGATTTGCGAGATCGTTGGATCGGCCTGTTGTTCAGCGAGTGCATTTCGTTCAGCGAGAGATGGACGATTTCGTGCGCGCGATATGACGAATCGTAGTCCGCGCGTGATGATTTCCGCGCCGGCAGCCGCGATCGTTCCCCACAAGCCAACGACCGGATGAAAGCTGATCGCCAGCCCCGCCAGAAAGGCCGATCGCTTCCAATGCTTCTCGAAATACAACGCGATGGACCAGAACAGCAGGCCATACGAGACGACTTTCGATTCCACTCCGCCGACCAGCCATTCCCCCGAGAGGTTTCCACAGCTTGCCAGACAGAGGAATCCCCATGCCCCCCAAAGAGGGGACCAGCGCCCTGGCAGAAGGGGCTGAACCAGTCGGCACCAGCCCAGCGCCAGCACCCCCAGAGCGACTGCCCGCCCCAGCCACGCGACCTGATCGAGCGACAGCCACAGGGTCAGCCAGCCGAACGTCTGGTAGAAGACGAGATGTGCGTTCGACGATTCGAGAAACAGATCGCCGCGACACCAGTCAGGGTTCCAGTAGTGCTTGGCTTTCGCCAGATAATGCGGTTCGTTGACCGCGGGGACCGGCGCGCGCACCGCCGCGAATAGATAGAAACTGAGAAATGTCAGTACAATGACCGCCGGCGCGGGACGCGACTCCCGCGACTCGGCTCGCGGGGTCGCTTCAGCCGGTGTTGACGAGAGGTCGGCCGCTTTCCCGGCATTGGTCATGCTCGACGGCCTTCCACGCGGCAGTGGCGATCAGAAAGCGAGAATTCGCGGGAGGAACGGATAGTCGGGGGATTATTTTTTGCCGGCCTTCCCTGATTTCTTCTTGTTCTTCTTGGCGGACTTTTTCGCCCCCTTCTTGCCGGCGGTTTTCACCGTGGCGGATTTCTTTTTTGCGGACTTCTTCTTGGAGCCGGCTCCCTCGGCGGTCTCGGATCCCTGCTTTTTCGACGACTTGTCTTTGTTCCCGAACACTCGGTCGTAGTTCGCCCAGAACTCCGGAGTTGTTCCCGTGCGAACGATCGGCCCACTCATCACTCACTCTCCTCAACAGCGAAAGTATGAATCCCAAGGACAGCCCCCTGATCCCATCAGGTTTTCGTTTTGGACTGTCCACGTTTGTCCACGAACTGATTTTTTGGGAAGTGCACGACATTGTCAAGCGGATCGAATCATCCGGGACTTACGCGCTCTCCCCGGTGTCCGTTATGATATCCTTATGAACTTTGACGGATTCGAGCAGGAACGCCGGTTTCGACAAGCCTGGGAGGCGGTGAGCATCCGCCGGTCGGTGCATTATTCGCTGTTCACCTTCGGCGAATCGGAACTCCCCTATTTTCTGGTACTCAGCCCCGACCAGCCCGGCACGCCGGTCTCGCTCACGAAGGGGGAAGTCCGCATCACGCGGCCGACCATCATCACTCCGGACAATATGCACCCGGAATTCCGCAATTTCTTTTTCGAGAACCGCGACAACGAGGAATTCGCGCAATTTCTACTGGCTCGCAGCGCCGGATTTTCGCATCTGAAGTTCGACAACACGAGCGGTCCGGCCCGCATCGTCAGCGACAGTATTGAAGAAGTGGTCTCGAAGCTCAACCGCCAACTCGACGACGAAGAGGAAGACCGCGTCGCGATTCTTACCGCGCCGAAGCCGCTGGCCGGTGTGGCGTTACTCCGATACGCCGCCGAACGGGTCTGGTCGAGCGCTCCCGATAACATTCAGGAACTTCGCGAGCGCGGCTTTTTACCGTGATGCCGGTCGTCGCGGTTGACGTCGGCGAGCGATCATAGAGGCCTATGGAAAGTACAACTCATCGCGATGTCCGCCGAACCTCCGTCGCAAATTCCTCCAGGCGAACCCGCTTCGGCCGGTGAGCCGGCGCCTCCCGAGAAATCGGGTCTCTCCCGCGGTTTGAATTTGACGCAGGCGATCGCGCTCAATGTCGCGAACATGGTCGGCATCGGGCCGTTCATTACCATTCCGCTGTTCATCGCCTCGATGCGCGGGCCGCACGCACTCGTTGCCTGGGTGATCGCCGCGATCCTGGTGCTGTGTGACGGGTTGGTCTGGAGCGAACTCGGCGCCGCGATGCCGGGGAGCGGCGGCTCGTATCATTTTCTCAAAAAGATTTACGGGCCGATGCATCCACTGTGGGGGCAGTTGATGCCTTTTCTGTTCATCTGGCAGTTTCTCATCAGCGGCACGCTCGAGATGGCATCGGGGTATCTCGGCACGATTGACTACCTCGGGTACGTCTTTCCCAACCTGGCACCGACGCTCGAGGCCTGGCGGATTCCCGGCGGCACACACACCGTGGCGGCGGCTGCCTGCCTGGCGGTGACGATTCTCCTCTGTCGGAGGATCGAAATCCTCGGCTGGATGGGGATCGCACTCTGCTTCGGCACGTTCGTCGCCGTGCTGACGATTATCGGCTCCGGAGTGTTTCACTTCGATCCCTCGCTGATCACCTTCCCCAAAGAGGAATTGAAGTGGAGTAACATCGGCGTGCTCGTGGTCGGGCTCGGCGGAGCCATGCGGATCGCGATCTACGACTACCTGGGTTATTACAACGTCTGCCATCTGGGGGAAGAAGTGCAGGAACCCGCGCGGACGATTCCCAAGGCGGTGATTCGCTCGATCTTCATCGTGGCGGTGATGTACTTTCTGATGAACTTCTCAATCATCGGCGTGATTCCCTGGCAACAGGCGATGGGATCGAAAAACGTGGCCGCCGATTTCATGGAGAAGCTGTATGGTCGGGAAATCGCGGTTGCGTTCACCTGTCTCATCATCTGGGCGGTTGCGGCCGGAATGTTCGCGATCACACTTGGGTACTCACGAATTCCCTATGCCGCAGCCCGCAATGGGGATTTCTTCTCGATCTTCGCGACGCTGCATCCGACCGGCCGCTATCCGATTGTCTCTCTGTGCGCTTTAGGACTGCTCACCGCCGCGAGTTGCTACTTTTCGCTGGAGAATGTGATCAATGCCGCGGTGACGGTGCGGATTCTCGTGCAGTTCATCGGACAGATTGTCGCGCTGCACTTTTTGCGGACGACGCGCCCCGATATCCCCATGCCGTTCCGCATGCGGTTCTACCCACTGGCCAGTGTGATTGCGCTCTTCGGCTGGCTGTTCGTACTGGGAACTTCCGGCTGGCAGGTGCTGCTGGCGGCCCTCGGTGTCACATTGGCCGGTCTGCCGGTGTTCCTGGT
>CAZVJA010000146.1:0-12796 GCA_964626885.1 uncultured Planctomycetaceae bacterium
AGTGTCGCCCTCCCGAAGACATCGTTTTGAAACCACCCGCAAGCACTTCGATCCGCGCGGATTACACTTCCGCCAGACGTTCGGTGGCGTCGCCGAAGCGGTCCAGACGGACATCGACCTTGTCCATCAGCGAGAGGTAGAGGCGGCACATCTGACGGTTCGATTGCTCGCGATAATCGAGCACCCGTCCGCCGTGGATTTTCCCGCCCCCCCCGCCGACCAGCACCACCGGCAACTGCGTCGCGTCGTGGCCGCCGGTCATCATGCTCGAGCAGAGCATCAGCATCGAATTGTCGAGCGTGGTCCGTTCCCCTTCCTGGATGGCATCGAGCTTGCGCGCGATGTAGGCCAATTGCTGCATGAAGAACTGGTTGACCTTCAGCCAGTCGGCTGTATCGGAGTGCGACAGCAGGTGATGGATCATGTAGTCGACACCGAGGTTGGGGAACCGCAGCGAGCTGTGGTCGTTGTTGAGCTTCAGCGTGCAGATCCGCGTGGTGTCGGTCTGGAAGGCGAGGACCAGAATATCGCACATCAGCCGCATGTGGTCGCCAATGTCCTGCGGCAGGCCGTCGGCCGGGCGAGGGATGTTCGGCTTGTCGAGCGTGGGTCGCCATCCCTGGAACTCGCCGCGCTGTCCTGCCTGATCGATTCGCTGCTCGACGTCGCGGACCGCATCGAGGTATTCATCGAGCTTGCGGCGGTCGGACTGGCTGATTTGCCGACGGAAGTCGCGGGCATCGGCCAGCACCGCGTCGAGCACGCTCTTGTCTCCCTGGTTCACTTCGTCCTTGAATAAAGTGTCGAACGCGAGCGCGGGATACAATTCGAGCGGCGTCGGCGTGGTGGGGGAACTCCACGAAATATGCGAGCTGTACAACATCGAATAATTCTTGTGGACCGACGGGTTCGACTTCTCGCAGGCGAGGACGAGGCTGGGAACTTTTGTTGATTTGCCGTGGCGCTGCGCGATCACCTGATCGAAGCTCGTGCCCGAGCGGATTTCTCCACCCGATGCCAGCGGCGCGCCGGAGAGGATGTTGCCGGTCTGCGAGCTGTGGATGTTTCCCTTCAATGCCTCGGCATTGAACAGCCCGCGAATGAACAGCATCCGCTCGCGAAAATCCGCCAGCGGGGCCAGCACCTGGCCGAGTTCCATCTGCCGGCCTTCCCCTTTGGCCCACCACTCCTTGCTGTGAAAACCATTACCCGCGAAAAGGACCGCCAGCCGCACGGGAGCCGTGCTCGCGGCCTTGGCGGCACGGGGTTCATCTCCCCAGACCGCCAGCGATTCCATCCAGGGGAGCGCCATGCTCACACCGACGCCACGCAAAAACGTACGGCGCGAAAAATGGTGGCGGATCATCGGCATCTCCTCAGCGGCTGAAAAAGACTGGTTGGCGAATCACCCTTTTGATTCTACACGAACGCAGTCGAAGTAAGAAATCGGAATGTTCAACGAAGCGAGTTTCCCTCGGCACCCTAACTATTCTCCGGCCAACATCTCCTTGCCGCGGATTTCACGAAACTGACGGCTGCGGACGATGGCATCGATTGCAACAGAGATACGATACCCCTGCTGCTCCAATCGACTCTGCATTTCTTCCAGCAGCGGAGCGTCGGAAAGCTGCACCCCCCGACCCAGCGAGTAGCCGAGCAGTTTGCGGCAAAATTGCTTGAGGAATGCATCACGGCGCGTGGTCAGCAGATATTTTCGCAGGCCGTCGAGGCCGTTGAATTCGGTGCCGTCCTGCAGACGGACCTGCGTATCGATCGGGCGATCGCCGAGATCCTTTTCCCGATGCCGGCCGATGGCGTCGAATCCTTCGAGTGCGTAGCCGAACGGATCGATACGAATATGACAGGAGGAGCAGCGGGGGTCGCTGGTATGTTTTTCGACGAGTTGCCGGACAGTCAAACCTTGCGTCTCGGTTTCATCTTCGGGAAGTCGTGGAACATCTTTCGGGGGGCGCGGGAGCTTGTCCCCCAATAGCGCCTCCGCGATCCAGTTGCCGCGCAAAATGGGGCTCGTTCGCGACGCCCCCGACTGTTTTGCAAGGGTGGCTCCCAATCCAAGAATTCCCCCCCGGGCCTGCTGCTTCATCCCGTCGACGCGCCGCCATTCCGGACCTGTCACTCCCGGGATTCCGTAATGCTTCGCGAGAGACTCGTTCAAGAATGTATGGTCGGCATCCAAAATTTCCAGCACCGATCCGTCGCGCTGGAACAAATCGGTGAAGAAGCGGATCGCCTCCTCGTACATTGGGCCTCGCGTTTCGACGAACGTGGGGAAGTGCCGTTCGCTTTTCTCGTCGAGCGCGTCGAACTCGTAGATGTGCAGCCACTGGCAGGCGAACTCAGTTGACAATCGCCGCACGCGGTCGTCGCGCAACATGCGGCTCGCTTCGGCGGCGAGCGTGCCAGGCTCCGTCAGTTTTCCGGAGGCGGCGGTCGAGCGCAATTCGGCATCGGGTAACGATGACCACAGAAAATAACTCAGGCGGCTGGCCAGTTCCCAGTTCGAGATCGGCGCTGCTGACGCGCCCTCCGGCGCTTTCTCCAGACGGTAAAGAAACGCGGGTGAGACAAACACGCGGGCCAATGTCAGGCGGAGCGCCTCCTCGTGGGGCAGCTTCTCCGCACGCAATTGACGATACAGTCCGCGGAGTTCTTCCAATTCTTTGTCGGAAAGCGGACGCCGATAAGCAAGCTCCGCAAATTTGAGAACGGCTTCTAAATGTTGCGGCTGGGTGTCAATCAATTGCTGCTTGAAGGCGGTGGCCCGTTCATTGATCGGCTTGCGGAACGGCTCGAACAGACGTGGGTCGCTGTCCTGCGTGGCGTATTCCATCAGTTGAGCGAAGGCGTCGACGATGGTGAGTGCATCTCGACTGACATAGTGCAAATCACTCCACAGACGATCGAGTCGTGCCCGCCTTTGCTCGTCGAGCATCAATCGACACAATGGCTCATCTTCACGATGAAACAGCGTGAGCGTAACCGCTTCGTCCACCGGAACGATCTGCGAATAGCACAGCGCGGCGGGGAACCAGCTGCGGAAGTCGTCGAATTCCGCTTCAATTTGTTTCCGGGCGGCACTGCCGTCTTTGACCAGGATCGGCAACTCGGGTCGCAACGCGGAGCCGGTTTCCGGCTTGGCTGCCAAAACCTGCGCTTGTGCGCTTCCTTCGGCCCCCGATGGATTGTGCAGCGCGGCGGTGACGACCAGCTCACTGCTTTCGACCAGATCGGCTGGCAAGCGAACTTCAACGACTGACGGCGCCTGTACGCAGAGGTTTGCCGGGTCGATCGCGGAACCGTCGGGATGTTTGCCGAACAGAGTCGGGTCGAGTCCCCACTTGGCATCTGCCGGCGAAGCGGAGGTCGCCGTACTTGGAGGTACGCCGATTTTCGGTGCCGAGACGCGTGAACCGGCGAACAGCGGACCTCCGAGCGAGGCCAATTGACGATACAACTGTGCATCGGGGTGATTCTTGTCCGCCGGTGGACCGCCGATGAGCAGTTGTTGCACGCTTTGTGCCAGCTTCTGCTTCTCGGTTTCGCGTGCCTCCGACTGCCACTGTGCGAGGAGAGATCCGGCGGGAATCAACGGGCCGCTGGTTCCTCCCTGAACAGGCTCAGTGTAGAAGTGCCAGACATCCGGATGTCCATAACGATCGGCATGGGGATTGCTCGCCAATACGTCCGTCGACACGTCGCGCGTCAGATTCCAATCTTGCGGCTTGGCGTCGACCGTCGCGAGAGTGAATTCAACATCGGACAGGTCGCAGGCATGATTCCCGTCGCGGGGACCGATGAGCAGCGAGACAAGATCCCCCGTCTGGACCGCCAGTTGCTCGACCGGACCAACCGGTACCGCTTTGCTGCCGGCCGATGTTCCGGTGGCGAGCCGTTGGCGCGTTTTGCCGCGTCGCAGTTCCAGCGACCAGGCGACGCCGTTGCCGCATTCGGGATGTGCATGCGTCACAGTCCCGGCGACACGAATCACTCCGCTGATGGGACTCCGCCAGCCGACCGCTGCCTGTAACGTGGGGGAGGGGTGCACCGTCACGCCGTGCGGCTTCATGTTGCCCGGAACACGGACATGCTGATCCGACGAGTTCGCCAGGAGCAGAGGAGTTTCGTGAGTTCCCCATCCTTTCACAAAATCGTAGTTCGCCGCGCTGTTGATGCGTTCTTTGAAGAGATCGAGATGGAGCGTCGCGTTTGCGCCGATTCCGAGATAATCGAGCCAAGCGGTGAGAGTCTCCGGTTCGACACCGTGCCGCTTCGCAACATCAGCCACCGGTGGCGCTTGTGACGTGCCGCCCATCTCCGCCGCGGCGTCGAGGCATTTTGCGGCCGATGCGAAGACCCGCGCTCGGCGTGCCACAAGTTCTCGGGTGAAATCGCGGACGTCGCGCAACGGGAGATCGGGGTGGCCCGAGGTCGCGAGTCGCGGTTGTTCCCATACCACGAAATCCCCTGCGCTGCCATTACCGGCATCACCCGCCCAAAAGTACAAAGTGACGGTGTCACCTGTCGCGGGGGGTGTAATTTTGAGGCGAAGTTCCTGGCGAGACACGAGTGGATTGACCGTCACGACCCACGGCTTCATGTGACCGACGTTTTGAAACTTCGACAACGATTGCTGCCAACGTGCGACCTCAGCGGCGAGTGCGGCGGCATCTTGCGGCTTTGCATCCTTCCAGCGGGCACGCAAGGTCTGGAGCACAATTGAGGGCTGTTCACTGTGGAGCAGCTTCCAAAGTGAACCGAGGTACTTTGCGTTCAACCCGCGCCGGGCGGCAACCTGCTCGACACCCGCATCTCCGGTGGCGAGAGTCTGCTGTTCTTCGAGCGTCGCGGCCAAATACTTATCGAGAGGAAGCTTTCCGGCGCCATCGGCGAACTCTGTGTAGACCGCCTTGATTTGGGCAAGAATCTCGTCTGTCCAATCCCGTGAGGTCGTTCCGGCAGAAAAGCGAATTCCGTCCGGGAGAAGCACCGCATGCCGGGCGATCTCCTTACCGGCGTCGAAGTACTTTGTAAGCAGCGCCGGGGACATGACCAGCGCATTGCCGGCATTCGTGAAGCCTTCTCCCGCGGCGCCGTCGGCGGGAAATTCACTGGCGGGCCGCAGATTGACTCGGGTCAGATCGCGGATCGTGTAAGTGTACTCCGCGTTGCTCAGACGACGCAGCACTACCGGACCAGGATCGCCCGCCGCCGCATGAGCTTCGGCGTTCAGATATCGCTCCACCCATCCGCGGAGTTGTTTGCGCTGCTCGGAGGCAGGCTGCGGTGCATCTTTCGGAGGCATCTCGCCGTTGTCGAGCATCTCGGCCACCTTCTGCCATGACTGGGGGGAACGGCGGACATCGTCCAGCGTCCCGAATCGCTGCAGGTCGAGTTCTCCCTCTTTCTTCTCGGTCGAATGGCAGTCGAGACAAAACTTCTGCAGCAGCGGATGTGTCTCTTTGGCATATTGTGCGGCGAGCGTTGCGAACGACTCCGTTTCGGCCGCCGAGCACGATACACCGCAACTCGCGAGAGAAAGTATGAGGAGCGTCGAAGAGACAGACCCTTGTCGCAGGAACCATCGAATGGAAGAGTTCATGACTATCACCCGTATCCTTCCGCGGAGCCTGAGATTCGTTGTGGCCATCAACTGAGTACCCCTTGCACCACTTCGCCGTGAATGTCCGTCAGTCGGTAATCCCGTCCCTGATAACGGAACGTGAGCCGAGTGTGATCGAGACCGAGCAGATGCAGGATCGTCGCGTTCAAATCATGAATGTGGACCGGATCGCGAACAATATTGTAGGAGTAGTCATCCGTCTCACCGTGCACGATCCCTCCCTTGATCCCCGCGCCGGCCAGCCAGATGGAATAGCAGCGTGGATGATGATCGCGTCCGTAATCGTCCGCCGTCAGCGTTCCTTGTGAATAGACCGTGCGTCCGAATTCGCCCCCCCAGATCACCAACGTGTCATCGAGCATTCCTCGTTCGTCGAGTTCCCGAATAAGCGCCGCGGTCGGTTGGTCGGTGTCGTAGCACTGGCTGCGGATGCCGCTGGGGAGGTTGTTGTGTTGATCCCAGCCGCGATGGTACAGCTGGATGAACCGCACTCCCCGCTCGGCCAGCCGCCGCGCGAGGATGCAGTTGGCGGCATAGGTGCCGGGCTTCTGTGATTCCGGTCCGTAGCGCTCAAAGACCGATTTCGGTTCCTGCGAGAGGTCCGCAAGTTCCGGCACCGACGACTGCATGCGGAATGCCAGTTCGTACTGGTCGATGCGAGTCAGTGTTTCGGGATCGTGGTAATCGTCGAATTTGAGGTGATTAAGTGCGGCGACGTCGTCGAGCATCGCACGGCGGCGTTCGTGCGTGATCCCAGGCGGGTTCGACAGGAACAGCACCGGGTCGCGACCCGGACTGAACCGCACCCCCTGATAGCGCGGCGGCAAAAAGCCGGAGCCCCACATCCGCTCGTGCAGTGGCTGCGCGTTTGTCGGGCCGCTGGGACGCGAGATCATCACGACAAAGGTAGGCAAGTTGCTGTTTTCCGAACCGAGCCCGTAGGACAACCAAGCCCCCAGCGACGGGCGACCGGCGATCTGATGCCCGGTCTGTAATAAGGTCATCGCGGGATCGTGATTGATCGCCTCGGTGTGCAGCGAGCGGATCACGCAAATTTGGTCGGCGATCCGGGCGGTGTGTGGAAGCACTTCGCTCAACCAGATCCCCGATTCCCCCACCTGCCGAAAGCGAAATCTCGAGGGAGCAACCGGGAACCGCTTTTGCCCGGCGGTCATTCCGGTCAACCGCTGACTTCCACGAATTGATTCCGGCAAGTCCTCGTTGAACCGTTCCTTGAGCCCGGGCTTGTAGTCAAATAAGTCCAATTGTGACGGTGCACCGGCTTGCGTGAGACAGATGACCCGCTTGGCCTTGGGACGGAAATGCGGCTGCCGCGAGATTTCCTTCTCAACCGCACCGGCATCGCGTGCCATCAGCGTCGCCAGCGCCGCCGCACCGACTCCCATTCCCCCTTGTCCGAGGAATAGCCGCCGCGACAATCTGTTTTGAATTGTGAAGAGCGACATCAAACTTTCTCACCCGACAAACTTCAGATCCAGCTCTCTCGTATCGTAAAGCAAATCACTTGCGGCCTTCGGCTCCGAACGCTCACTCCTTTGCCACCGCTTCATCGAGATTCAAGATCGTCCCCGCCACTGTTGAGAGCGCCGCTAGTTCTGCCGGCGCGATCGTTCCGTCCACTGGAGAATCGCCGACGCTTAATAAGCCGGTTGCCGCCGCGCCGTCGGCCTGGAATTCCTTGAGCGCCCGATCGTAAGCAGCGACGAGAATCGCAAGTTCCCGGTCCTTCGGCCGGCGCGCCAGGACCAGTCGAAAGCCATAGCCGATCTGGTTCGCGACTCCTGCACCCCCTTCGTGGCTCATCCGCCGCGCGAGGTGACGCGCCGCCTCGACGTAGGTCGGGTCATTCAACAGGTTGAGCGCTTGCAGCGGGGTGTTTGTGCGTGTTCTACGCATCGCGCACATCTCGCGGAAGGGCGCGTCGAATGCGAGCATGGCCGGGTTCGGCACGGAACGCTTCCAATAGGTGTAGAGACTGCGGCGATACAGATCCTCTCCTTTGCCTTGCACGTAGGTGCTGGCACTCGAACCACTGACAACCTGCTCGTAGAGTCCCTGGGGATGGTATGGCTTTACCGACGGGCCGCCGATGCGATCGACCAGCAGTCCACTCGCAGCCAGCGCTTGGTCGCGAAGAAACTCCGCCTGCAATCGAAATCGCGGACCGCGGGCCAGCAGACGGTTTTCGGGGTCGCGCTCAGATAACGCGGGGGTGAATCGCGAACTTTGTCGATAGGTTGAACTGGTAACGAGCAGCCGCATCGTCGCTTTGACGTCCCATCCGCTGCGGATAAACTCCGTCGCCAGCCAGTCAAGAAGCTCGGGATGAACCGGCGGCTCTCCCTGCGTGCCGAAGTCCTCGGAGGTGCGCACCAGCCCGACGCCGAACAACGACTGCCACAAGCGATTCACCATGACGCGGGCGGGGAGAGGATTCGCGGGATCGACCAGCCAGCGCGCCAGGCCAAGCCGGTTTCGCGGAAGATCAGCCGCCATGGGGGGGAGCGTCGCGGGAGTGTTTGCGGTAACGGCATCCCCTTTGTTGTTGTAGGCACCCCGGACAAGAATGTGCGTCTCGCGCGGCTGCGGGAGCTCCTCCATGACGAGCGCGGTCGGAATCTGCAATTCGGTTTCGTTGATCTGCTTCGTGAGATCCGTCATACGATTGGTCAACGGGCCGCGTTGAGGGTCTTTCTCGTCGGATAATTTCGCGAGCTTCTGCTTCAACTCATCCAGTTCCTTCTGAAGAGTGACGAGCTTGGCGTCCGACTCCGGAGCCGGCAGCTTGACAAACGGCGGCGCGTTGCGGCGGATGTTGGCGCCGTAATCGCCGACTCCCCTTTCAGTGATATTGTGGAAGAACGCATACAGGCTGTAGTAGTCGCGCTGCGTGAACGGGTCGAACTTGTGGTCGTGGCAACGGGCACAAGTAAATGTCTGCCCCAGCCAGACCGCGGCAGTTGTTTCGACGCGGTCCGAGCAGTATTCCACCAGAAACTCCTCGGCGATGATGCCCCCTTCTTCATTGAGCATGTGGTTGCGATGAAAGCCGGTCGCGATCTTCTGATCAAACGTGGCATTGGGGAGCAAGTCGCCGGCGAGCTGCTCGATTGTGAATTGATCGAACGGCTTGTTGGCATTGAAGGCGGCGATCACCCAGTCGCGCCAGGCGTACATTTCCCGGTCGCGGTCGACCTGGTAGCCGTTGGAGTCGGCGAACCGCGCCGCGTCGAGCCAGTCGACCGCCATCCGCTCGCCGTAGTGGGGGGAATCGAGATAGCGATTCACCCAGCGTTCGTAGACAAGGTCCGCGGCTTTGCCGCGTGAGGGCGCGGCCTGTTCCGAATTCGATTGTTGTTTTGCATCAGCCGCCTGAGCAGTAGCCAACTCGCGTTCGAAGGCGTCGACATCGCCGGGTGTCGGCGGAAGCCCGGTCAAATCGAGCGATAGCCGGCGGAGAAGCGTGGCTGGCTCGGCTTCCTCTGACGGATTCAATCCTTCCCGTTCCAGCCGCGCAAGAATGAAATGATCCACCGGATTTCGTGGCCACGCTTCCAATTGAACACGAGGAGGCTCGGCACGCGACGGCGGAAGAAACGACCAATGTTTTTCATACGATGCCCCTTCACTGATCCACCGTTCGAGCAACTCTTTTTGCGCGGCGGTCAGCTTCTTCTGCGAATCGGGGGGCGGCATGATTTCATCGGAGTTGGCGGAATTGATTCGCGCGATCAAGTTGCTGGCTTGTGGTTTCCCGGGAACAATCGCCGGCGATTGCGATGCCGCGGGGCGAACTGCCTGCTCACGGTCATCCAATCGGAGATCTCCCTGGCGATTCTGCTTATCGGGACCGTGACAGGCAAAGCAGTTGTTTGCCAGGATCGGCCGGATATCTCGATTGAATCGCAATGGCTCGGCCGCGGAAGCCGGCGCAAGTGCCAGCGCGACGGTCAACCCGGCGATCAAGCTGCACAACGAATGAATGTGAAACCGGACCATACGGGTGGGAGAGATTGTGGGGCGTCGGGAGGAAGGACTGCTCAGGCACCGCTTATTCTATTTCACCCGAACGGGACGGGAATTCCCAGAGAGATTCCCAGGCAAAATTTGGAAATCGAGCCATCAATCCGCGTCTGTCACCCCTGCCGCCCCGTTCTCCCCGGGCGGAAATCATGGGGTGGGAAGCTATTTCGATTTACTGGTCGGAGGCGCCGTCGATTCCTGCACCCATGCTTCGTTAAACCGCACGTGCTTGATCGTTTTGAGATGGTACGAATAGGTGACGTTCAACATCCCATCTTGTGCTTGAATGACCGAAGGATAATCGAATCGTCCGTTGGGCTCGTCTTCAAGCTGCCGGGTCCATTTCCACGTTTTGCCGAGATCGTCGGAGATCGAAACAGCAAGCTTGTCACGCGGGCCGGTCTCTTTGTTGTTGTAGACGATCGCCAACCGGCCGCTTTTTAATAAGACCGCTTCGATGCCTCCTCCCGGATGGAGCAGATCAGTCAATTCGAGCGGGGACCAGGTCAAGCCGCCATCTTTGGAAACGCTCCGCTGAATGCGATGCCGCGGATCACTGTTGCGAAAGTAAGCTTGAATCGTCCCATCCGGTAATTCCACGAGCGATGGTTGAATCACTCCGGCATTGGGAACAGGATGCGAATAAGTCCAGGTTTCGCCCCCATTGGATGTAATGGCCATCATCGCGATGTCGAAATTCTCATTCGAGAGGGGAACCATCAGCGCGCCGTCGTGTCGAACGAGAGGGTGGACGCGCGGCATCCAGCCGAGTCGCTGCTTCAGCGGGTCTTTCAATCGTTCTTTCAGCGTGTCAACATATTTATTAAGGCGCTCCGCTCCCAAGCCGAATCGTGATCCTTCTTTCTGCAGGTACTCCGCCAATCGACTGACGACCGGTTCCAAGCCCTGCGGATGCGGAATAAGAATGTTGGACTGCTCCCAGCGGGGAAGCGTGCCCTCGTCGTAGTTCGATGAAATACGGTACCGCAGCACCGAACTGCCCCAGGTCCAATCGGGCGCGCCGAGCATTGTGGAGTGAATTAACCAGAGGCGGTGTTCTGCATCGATCGCCAGCGAAGGATTGTTGTCCGCCACGCCGAAAGTATCGCTCATGACGACCGACCGTTCCCATTTGTCGGCATCCCGTTTCTTTCGGCTGCCGGCGATGCGAACGTCGGCGCTTTTGTCCCGGTCTTTGTTGTAGAACGGCGGGGACGGGAGTGCTGGACCGTTTTCATACCAGACTGCCCGCAGATCTCCGTTTGGACATTCGATGACCGAGGATGCATGCACATGCCCGTGCTGCTCGGCCTCGGGATCGAAGATCGACATGGCCTCGTAGACGCTCTTTGTCGGCGCATCGTCTGCACGAAGAACTCCCGACGGCACGGCGCCGGCGATGATCATTACGAAGCACGACTGGACGATTCGCGAACGAGAATACCAGCGAGAAACCATGGAATCACTCTTCAGGTAGTGTTGCAACGCACAAGTTTGTGGCGATGCTCAACGGACGAATCCCCAACTTCACCAGCCGAGGTAACAGCACTTGCCGTTGAGACAAATATTTCACACGGCGATTTTCATCGCGCTTTGATGTCGTAACAGAAGATTCGATCCTGTTCTCGTAAGTAGAGCTTGCCGTCTAGGATGACCGGGTGCGACCAGCTCGGCATGGCCCCGCTTGCCGGTGGCTTAAAGGAGCTGATCTCGGTATGGTCGTCGGGAGAGGCTTTCGCCAGCACCATCGTCCCGTCAGCGTAACGAATATAGAGCAAGTCTTCCGCCGCGATGATCGACGCGTTGTCGTGCCCAGAGCCGCGTTTCTTCCATTTGACCTTTCCGGTCATGAAGTCGGCGCAAAACGGAATCCCTTTGTTATCGGAGTCGCCGTAGATGTAGTCGCCGATCAGCACAATGCCGCCGTGTCGGTTCGAGAGATCGGTGTTCAGGGGATAAATCTCTTCGATGCCTACTTCGTGGTTTGCGCCGGGGATCTGCTTGAGCAACGCTCCGCCGCGCCGGTAGCCGGCCGAGAAGAACACCAGGTCCCCCCGGAGAATGGGGACCGGTACGACAGCGGTCGTTTGATCGATGTCATACTTCCAAAGCAGCTTACCGTCGTCGGCGCGGACTCCCATGGCCCCGCTGGCGGTCGTCTGCACGTAGTTCCGTGTTCCTCCCGGCTCGGAGATGACAATCGACGAGTGACCCGCCCCCCTGTCTCCTTCACGAACCGACTTCCAGATCAATTCCCCGGTGTCCTTGTTCAACGCCACCATGGTCGCTTTGTCGCCGCCGGGAGTGCAGATCAGACGATCGCCGTCAATGAGGACCGATTCGCTGTAACCCCACGAATCTCCCTTCTTGCCTCCAAAGTCCTGTTTCAGGTTCTTTCGCCAGCGAATCTCACCGTTGTCGGTTGAGCAACAGAGCAGTTCGCCGTGTGCCGTCAGCACATAGACCTGTTGGCCGTCGATGGTGGGTGTCGAGCGCGAACCCTGCCATGTGAGGTTGCCTTGACTCCAAGCAGGCCCGACCTTCGTTTTGAAGATTTGTTTGTGCGACTCGAGATCGTAGCCCAGAAGGTATTCGTCTTTGTCGTCTGCCGTCGAGGGGCTGTCCCCCAGGACGAAGAATTTCCCACCGGCGATCGCGAGACTCGAATATCCTCTCCCAGCCCCCGCGGTTTCCCAAAGGAGCTTCGGCCCGTCCACCGGCCACTGCTTCAGCAGTCCGGTTTCGTGCGAAATCCCGGTGCGATCCGCCCCGCGAAATGAAGGCCAGTCGCCGGCCGGCTTCGCCGCGTGACAGTAGCCGGACGACAAACCCCACAGCAGCGCTACAAGAACCAACAACCGCACGCGCGAAGTCATCAAAGCTCTCCTCGAGATGGAACTCACCGGTCGAGACACACCAGCGAGTGAATGCCTGCCAAATGTTGAAAACTCCAGTTGCGAACGTCGCAAACCCATCATACTACGGGAGCGACGGCGGACCAATCCCCACGGAACGGAAAGAAAGCCCTTCTCATCCCGCGATTCGGCATGGCCGGTATGAGAAATTTCACCCGCGCGGGTGGCAACGTTTATGAACCGCTTTCAGTCGGCT
>CAZVJA010000147.1:0-12783 GCA_964626885.1 uncultured Planctomycetaceae bacterium
GTTGCGCAGGCGTTCAGCCTGCCACAGTGGCTTGTCGATCGGTGGGCCCAAAAGTACGACTTTGCAGAATTGTGCCGGCTCGGATTCTGGTTCAACACGCCGACCCGTCCGACTCTGCGCGTCAATGAACTTCGGACGAGCCGTGCTCAGTTTCTCGACGCGCTCAAATCCGCTGGAATCGAGGCCCGCACGGGGAACCATCGTTCCGCGGTCCACCTCAACGGACCACAGCGGATTGAAGAATTGCCCGGCTACAATGACGGTTGGTTTGCGGTGCAGGATGAATCGGCCATGCAGGCCGGCGACCTACTCGCTCCCGAGCCCGGCTGGCAGGTGCTCGATCTCTGCGCCGCCCCCGGCACCAAGACAACACATCTCGCGGAACTGATGCGTAACGAAGGACGCATCATTGCCGCCGATGTCGATCCCAGCCGGTTAGAGCGGATTCGTGAGAACGTGCGTCGACTGGGGGCGACGATCATCGAACCGATGCTCATCCGCGACGACGGGTCCGACATTCCGGCCGGTCCGTTCGATGCCATTCTGGTGGATGTTCCGTGCTCGAACACCGGCGTGTTAGGAAAACGGCCCGAAGTCCGCTGGCGTATTCTGCCCCGCGACCTGCAGGAACTCCCTCAACTACAAACGCGGCTGCTAGCGGCGGCGATTGTGCGTCTGAAGCCGGGTGGGCGACTCGTCTACTCGACGTGCAGCATCGAGCCGGAGGAGAATAGCGAACTCGTACGAAAGGTGCTCTCGAGTCAACGTGACCAGGGAGTGGTTGAACTTGTGGAAGAGATTTCGCACGTTCCCGGGAAGCCGGCGGATGGGGGGTACCAGGCCCTGATTGTCAAACAAATCATTGCCAAATAGGACGTTGTGAAAAGCTGAAAATCACCGGTTTCCCCGCGGAACCCATCAGCGAACGCTTGTGTCTCCTCTCAGCCGGGGGGTAGACTGGACAAGACAGGCAGAATTTCCGCTGAATAGTTCCTCCCAGAATTGTTCTTGCAACTCCGTTTCCCGAGGAAGCATCGATGAGCGTTCTGTATCGACCGGCGTTGACCCTGCTCGTACTCACCAGCTTGGCTTTCGGCCTCGCTGCTCCGTCCGTCGCCGCCGACCTCTTCCCTGACAAGAACCTTGAAGCGGCTGTCCGCGACGGTCTGAAAAAGGGGGAAAAGGACGAACTGAAGGAAGAGGATCTGAAGAACCTCTACTTCCTCATGGGCAAAGGAAAAGAGATTGCCAATCTGGCCGGTCTCGAAAAGTGTCTCAACCTCGCTTCCATCGATCTTGCAAAGAACAAAATTGCCGACCTCAAGCCGCTGGCCGGACTCAAGAATGTTCAGATGCTCGATCTGTCGTCCAACAACATCAGCGACGTTGGGCCGTTGGCCGGGCTCGAAAAGCTGCAATACCTCAAACTCGATAAGAACCAGATCGTAAACATCGAGCCGCTCAAAGGTTTGAAGAAGCTGTCGTCTCTGTATCTCTCGAACAACAAGATCAAATCGATCGAGCATCTCGCCGGCTTGGAGAAGCTTGTCTCCCTCTATGTCGATCACAACGAGATCAGCGACATCGGCGCGGTGAAGGGGTTGAAGTGGCTTTCGTCACTTGATATCCAGCACAACGGCGTTGCCGATCTGAAGCCGCTCGAACCACTCACTGAGCTGCGCTACGCCCTGCTGCAGGAGAACAAGGTCGCCGACCTTGCGGTGCTGGTCGCGATGGCGAAGAAAGACGCCGAGGGAGACAAACGCTTCGCGCCGTTCTGGAACGTCTATCTCAAGGGAAACCCGCTGAGCGACGCCGCCAAGGGGGGGCAAGTCGAGGAACTCAAGAAGCTCGGCGTGCGGGTGAATCTCGAGAAGTAGCGGCCTCGATCTTACATCCGAATCGGAATTGAAGGCGTCTGGGCTACCTGCGAGATATCCCTTGGGGCTTAGCGCACTTGCCTGCGCGAGCGTTCCCGTTGTGCGGAAACGTACTCGTCCGAGTCGTCACTCTCGTCGTACTCGTCTGGATTGTCGTAGTACTCGGCTGCGGTATGTGGTCCGCGCAGCGCATGGTCGCGCGACGCCCGCTCAAAGCGGAGCAGCTTGTCGCCGAGTGATTCAATGCGGAACTTCACCTCTTCGGTTGTCTGTTCCATTCCCCCGGAGACGAGCGTCACAACTCCCAGGAAGAGGAGCATCTGGCCTGCTGTCGTGACCAGCCAGCCAGTCGGGGCGTATTGCGCGGGACCGCCGAAATAGCTCCAGAGGACCAGCGAACTCCCGACCGTCAGGAGCCCGACACCAAGATAGGCGAGGAGCTGCCCGACGATGGATGTCCAGTTTGTTCGGGAACGTTCCTGCTCTCGCATGGCGGATTGAACATCGAAATGCGGTGCGGGAGCGGAGGCATGAGCCTGATCGGTTCGCCGAGAGGGGCGATTGGCGGGACCATCGAACGCCGCGTGCGGGGCTGGAATCCGTGCGGCTGAGGCCGAACGGGCCGGCGCGGGACTTGGAGCGGCTCGCTCTCGTTCCCGGACGGCAGAAATTCGCTGCTCGGCTTTCGCGGCGGGGCTTTCATCCGTGATCGGCAGGTTTTGTGTCGAAGCGCCATGCGTGGGATGTGCCTGATCGATGCGGAACTTTCGTGCTTTGGGCGCGGAAGTGGCTCCGGAAATGGCTGAAGAGGGTGTGTGGCGGTCCGACGAAGCGGATTCGGTTAATGCATCCGAGGGGTTGAGCGACGCGCTGGTGCGGCGGTTTGACGTCGGGGGGACGTTCATCGCCGATGCACTCGGCATGAATGTTCGCTCAAGAAACTTTTCGTGCGGTACCGGCGGCGATTCCTGATGGCTGAGCAGGTGATCGTTCGCCCAGCGTTCCAGCAGCTCGCGCGCTTCGCGAGTCTTTACGGACGTGCGCGTGCTCGAAGACAGGCTAACTTCGCCGCCGCATGTTGCGCAGCGCACGGACCTGTTATCGGCCATCACCTCGGCGGCAACGTCCGCCTGGCACTTCGGACACCACATCCGTGAGTTCCCGTTGGGGACTGGAGGGAAGGGAAAATTAGTTGGAAAGGGGAGAAACGTAGAGAGGAGATTTCAGGGGCCGCACATTATGCCGATGCCACGAAATGACGCAAGACCGGTTTCAGGGAATCGCGACGTGTTCCCCATCCTCTATCCTCCGACCTCCTTCCCCCTTCCCTCATCCTCCCGCTTCGCTTGCCAGCCTGCTGCAAACCGGGTACGCTCGTCAGGTTCACGGTTCGGGGATAATCCCGTATCATGTTACGCCGCAAAGGGTTAATAGAGTCGCAGAGGTTCCAGACGTGTCCGTGAAGCCGGCACTCGACGACCGATCTCGGATTGTCATCACGGGAATCGGCCTGACCTCCCCCTTGGGAAACAATCTCGCGGAGCTTCGCGCCAACCTGCTGGCGGGGAAGTCCGGGGTTGTTCGTTATGAGACCCGCTACATGGGAGATGTGCTGGCCGGGGTCTGCAATTGCGATGTTCTCCGGTACCAGAAGCGAAAAGATCTCCGCCGCGGAACCCGAGCCGGTTCGCTGGCGATTTATTGCGCGAACGAGGCGGTTCGCGATTCTGGATTGAACTGGGAGACGATCCCGCGCGACCGGGTCGGTGTTTACATCGGCATCACCGAGCATGGAAACGTCGAAACCGAGAACGAAATCTACGAAATCTCGAAGTTTCAGTACGACACAAAGGTCTGGTCGCACCATCACAACCCCCGGACTGTCGCGAATAACCCCGCGGGGGAAACGACCTTAAGTCTCGGCATTACCGGCCCGCATCTGACGATTGGGGCCGCCTGTGCCGCGGGAAATGCGGGGCTGATTCAGGGTTTGCAGATGCTGCGGCTGGGGGAGGTCGATCAAGCGATTTGCGGAGGCGTATCGGAGAGCATTCATACGTTCGGCATCTTCGCAAGCTTTCAAAGTCAGGGAGCACTCGCGCGGCACGAAGATCCGACAAAAGCCTGCCGGCCGTTTGATCGCGACCGGAACGGTATTGTTGTTGCGGAAGGGGGGGGCCTGTGCGTGCTCGAACGGCTCCCCGACGCTCTAGCACGCGGAGCGCGGATCTACGGTGAAATCGTGGGGCACGCCATGAATTCCGACGCCGTCGATTTCGTGCTTCCCGACGCGAAGCGCCAGGCAGAATGCATGCGATTGGCCCTCTCTCGAGCGGGGATCACCGCATCCGAGATTGATATTGCCAGCAGCCATGCCACGGCCACCGAACAAGGGGATATTGAGGAAGTCGTGGCTTTGAGAGAGGTTTTCGGCGAAGGTTCTCGGCCGGCGATCAATAACACCAAAAGCTTCATCGGCCACGCCATGGGGGCGGCCGGTGCTCTGGAATTGCTGGGAAATCTCCCGTCGTTTGACGATCGGATCGCACACGCTACAATCAATCTCGATAATCCTGATCCGCGCTGTGCGCTGCCTCAGATCGTCGCGAATGAACCGCGTCGGCTGGAGCGAGTTGAGTACATCCTCAACAACTCCTTCGGGATGCTGGGGATCAACTCAGTGGTGATTGTCAAAAGGTTTTCAGCGAGCGGAGAATGATCCATCGCCTGGAAGCCGCCGAGGAAGACATGATGACGGAACTCCGGAGCCGTATCGGCTTCTGACGGCGCAGTGTGGGAAAATCGAGAACACGCTTTTTTCGGCTAGGATGAAGAGCACTTTGCTCGAGGGGAGTCTTGGGAATGAGTGCGGAAGAAATCAGACAGGTCATTCTCGATATTCTGGCGCGGATTGCGCCTGATGAAGACCTGTCGTCCCTGGACGACGACGTTCCGTTCCGGGAGCAGATGGAGCTCGACAGCATGGACTTCCTCGACATCGTGATGGAACTCCGCAAGCTGTATCGCGTTCAGATTCCCGAGGATGAGTATTCTAACCTGGCGACAATGAGCGGCACGGTGCGGTATCTCGCGCCAATTCTGCGCGACGCGCGCAGCCCCGCTTGATTGGCCGCGCTTTGGGCTTGAAGCGTGACCCCTTGCCGTGAAGTACGACACGATCATCATCGGTGCCGGGCTGTCGGGGTTGTCGGCCGGTATTCGCCTTGCGTATTACGAAAAAACGGTCTGTCTGCTGGAGCGGCACACGACGATCGGCGGACTCAATTCGTTTTACCGGCTTCGCCGTCGCGACCATGATGTTGGCCTGCACGCCGTCACGAACTACGCCGAGCCCGGCAGCAAGTCGGGGCCGCTTAGTAAACTCCTCCGGCAATTGCGTCTCCGTTGGGAAGATTTCAGCCTCGTTCCGCAAAGCGGGTCGTCGATTGTCTTTCCGGGTTGTACGCTCCGCTTCACGAACTGTTTCAATGATCTGCTCACCCAGATACGCGAGAATTTTCCTGGTCAACAGGATGCGTTCCAGAAGTTACTGACGCGCATCGACGCGCACGACCCGCTGCGGCTCGACCGCGAACCGCTTTCCGCCCGTCGTGTTGTCGCGGAATATCTGAGCGAGCCGCTGTTGGTCGAAATGCTCTTTTGCCCCCTGATGTTCTACGGCAGCGCCACGCCGCGAGACATGGATTTCAACCAGTTCGTCATCATGTTCAAAAGCATCTTCTACGAGGGGTTCGGGCGCCCGTTCGAGGGAGTGCGGCTGATTCTCAGGAACCTCGTCAAGAAATTCCGCTCACTCGGCGGGGAACTTCGGTTGCGGAGCGGGGTGCACAAGATCAATCGCCGCGGCTCCCGGGCCGTGAGCGTCACGCTCGACGACGGCACCGAGTTGGAAGGAGAGAACGTCCTTTCCTCCGCCGGCTCGGCCGAAACGATGCAGCTTTGCGACGAACTCCCCGGCAACCTTCCTCCGACCAAACCGGGAGAGATTTCCTTCGTCGAGACCATCTTCTCGCTCGACCGGCAGCCGGTGGAACTGGGGCACAACGAGACGATCGTGTTCTATAATGACGCGCCCCTCTTTCACTACGAGAATCCCGCGGAACCGATTGACCTCCACAGCGGCATTATCTGCTCGCCGAATAACTTCGCGTATGACCGGCCGCTGGAAGAAGGGCGGATCCGCATCACGGCGCTCGCGAACCCGCAGTACTGGTTTTCGTTGAAGGATGACGAGTATGTCGCGAGCAAGGAGCAATGGTGCGGCCGCATCGTTGATTCCGCACTGCGCTATACCCCCGATTTTCGCCCGCACATCGTCGATACCGACGTCTTTACTCCGCGAACGATCCGCAAGTTCACAGGCCACATCAACGGCTGTGTCTACGGAGCGCCGGAGAAAGTGGTTGATGGCCGGACGCACCTCGAGAATCTTTATCTCTGCGGCACCGATCAGGGATTCCTTGGCATCATCGGATCGATGCTCTCCGGAATCTCGATCGCGAATGCGTATCTGCTCCGCTGAGAATTCACCTGTTTCGGCAGCGTGGTCCAGGACACCCTGCCGACGTTGCGAGCTCCTGTTGGGTATTCGCCATTCCCCGAAGTCAGTGTGCCGGCGTCCGCAGTCTATTCTTCCTTGCGGAATTGCTTATGGCAGTCGTTGCAGGACGTCGTCGCGACTTTGAACAGTTCGCTGCTCCGCTCCTTGTCTTTCGCCTTGATCGCGGCAGCCAGACCCGTCATGTTCTTCTGGTAGTCGGTCGCGAAACCTTGCCACTGCGGGATCTGCGCCTTGTCCTTTACTTCGTGTGTGTCGGCGTGGATGGCCAAGGCGAGCACGGCCAACGTGCTCGCGTGGACACTTTCCGCCTGGGGATCTTTGGGACGACGGAGGGCAGCACGAATCTTCGAATTGCGACTGTTGATCTCCTCCATCAGCCGATGAAGGTTGATCAGCTTGTTCCATTCATGCTCCGCCGAGGCTTTGCCGTCCCCTTTTCCTTCGAAGGCTTGTTTCGCGCTGACGAGGGCCTTCGTCGCGTCCTCATGACTGCCACTTTTGATGATGGCCAGTGCGGCGTCGCGCAGGTCGGCGGCCGAGACCCCTGCTTTCTCGCGTTCCTTGTGCTCGACGATTGCCTGAGCCACGCATGCCAAGACCCCCGCCGCCTGCGGAATTGATCGTTTCTTCGCCTCGGCGAACTTGTCGGCATCCTTGAGCAAATCATCCAAGGCGGCAATCTTCGCGGACGCTTCCGCCTTGAGATCGTCGATGGGAGCAACCATCGCCGTATCGACCGGCGCGCCGGCATTCACCAAGCGAACGGCACACAGCGCCACGAGGCTCAACAACATCCAGGTGATGGGCTTTTTCATCGCGAATTCTCCAGGTGTATAATCCGGCTACGGCAGGTGCATGGATGAGTGTAGCGGATCGCTAAGGGTGATTTAGGGTCTTCAGGCAGGCAAATTTGTGAAAATCTTGCAGGGGGCGTTTGGAGCTGGAATGGGGATAGGAATTCCAGGTCCGACAACGAATGACCAAACGCGTCAGCTACTATTTTCGACCGCCGAACAGGCCGCTGTCAAGCGAGGGGGATTCGTTGTTCGCAGGCTGTGGCCGATCATACGAACAAGCACTCGACTACATCCTCACGCGCCATCCCGAAATGGTCCGCGACGTCGTTCACAATTCCGGAAAGTGTTCCGACGCGCAAGGCGGAGTGCCGCGGCACGGTGAGGTGGTGTTGGCCGTTCTGCTTCGTCGTCAAACAAACGTGGGAGCCGACCTACCGTGTGACAGAATATCCGAACCGTGTCAGCCGACGGATCAGATCATCTCCGGAGACATTTCTCGGGAGCTTCATGGAGTCAGGATTTCATCGCGGACGATGTGCAGACGAATGATCGCTGGTGCCTGATGATTTTCGTAGTGACAGGCCACCGCTTCGCGCACTTGGGTACGCAATTCATCGAGCGTGTCCGCTTCGGTAAAGATCGATTCTCCCAACGCCCGGGCGGTCAATCCCCCTTCGGGGGATTCTTCAACCAGGAAGCTGATTTCCGACATGGCTCGATTCCCCTGCGTAGACTCTCTGTGAGATGCCATAGCATGTTCTTTCCGGTCAGGAACAGGCTATTTTCGGTTCGGGGACAAGATACTCACGCATCTCCGCTGACAATCTCCCGATCGAAATAATTGATCCCCATTCCCGCGTCGATGACGATGCCTTGCGCGTTGATGCCGGAAGATCGAGGACTGAGCAAAAACGCGATGGCGTTCGCGACTTCTTCCGTCTGCACCGCCCGCTTGCGGAGAGTCGCTTTCTCGGCGAAGAGATAGCTGTCGACATAACCCGGAATGCCGGCCGAGGCGGACGTCTTGAGCAGTCCCGGACAGACGGCGTTAAAGCGGATTTTCGAGAAACCCGAAAATGACTTCGCCAGAAAACAGACCGACGAATCGAGAGCGGCCTTCACCGGGGCCATGAAACCGTAATTCTCGGCCGCCATGCGCGTCGTGGAAATCGAGACCGTGACGACACTGCCGGCCTCCTTATCAATCCACTCACGAAAGGCATCGGCGATGGCGATGAGCGAATAGCACGAGACATCGACGGCCCGCAGAAACGCGGCGCGCGGCGTATCGTGAAATGAAGGCCCCCCCGCCGCATAATCCGCGAAGGCGATCGAATGCACGATGCCATGCAACGGCGCTCCCGCTTTCGCAACTTCCCGTTTCAAACGATCAATCTCTTCCGGATGTTCGACGTCACAAACATGAATCGGCGAGTCCCCAACAAGCTTCTCCAAAGAAGCACGGCGTTCCTCGGACCGGACCGAGTAAATGATGCGGGCACCGGCTTCCGTCAGCACGCGGGCTGCATGCCAGGCAACGCTTTTCCGATTCGCGACGCCGAAGACAAGAATCGTGCGACCGGCTAGTTGGAGGAAATCGGGTGGATTCATGGCGTTGATCTTATCAATCGGGGCACTCCGGCGGAAAGTCGCGCTTGGGGTAACCTGCTTCGAGGGGGGAGAACGGAGAATGGAAGACAGAGGACGCAAGACGGAAACCGTGCCGGGAGAGATCTCGAACCGATGAAAGCTGGGACATCCGAGGTCGGAGATACTTCGGACTCAAGCTTCTCCTTTCCCCACTGGCCGGCAGTGAAACGTTTTCTCTCATCCCCTTTCCCACTGCCAAGTGTGTATAATTCTGTGAGATGTCTCGATTTTGCCCGTCGGCGTTCCTGGGAGAGGGCAGATGTTCGGTTCCTATATTCCGCAACAGCATTTGGCGGTGATGAGCCGCGCGCTCAGCTCGATGCTCAATGCCGGTATTCCGATCATCAAGGCATTTGATCTGGCGGCGAAAAAAACGAATCACCCGCGCGGCCGTCGGGCCCTGGGGGAGATCACTCAAGCGATTCGCCAGGGCCAAGACGTCTCGTCCGCCATGCGCGAGACGCATGACTTTCCCGATCTGATGTGCGATATGACCGATGTCGCCGAAAGGACGGGGGCCCTGCCGGAAGTGCTCCATTCGCTGGCGGAGCATTATGAGAACAACGTCCGCCTTCGACAGAGCTTCTACTCGGCGCTCACCTATCCCATGCTGCAACTGCTGATGGCGATCCTCATCATCGCAGTAATGATTTACCTGGTGGGTGAGCTTGGAAAGTCGAAGGGGGGAGAGCCGTTCGATCCGCTCGGATTTGGTTTGCTCGGTGCCGAAGGGGCTACGACTTGGCTAATGCTGACCTTCGGCAGTCTGTTCGGCATCGTTGTTCTGCGGTTCATTCTGGCCCGTTCGCTGGTTGGGAGAAAATTTCTCGATCCTGTTCTCATGCGGATTCCGGTGGTGGGAGGCTGCATGCGGTCGTTCGCGATCGCACGATTCTCCTGGGCCTTCTCGCTGACGCAGCAGTCCGGAATGGACATCCTGAAAAGCCTTGAGTCGAGCTTCCGCGCCACGTCCAACGGCGCGTTCGTGTCGGCGTCGCCGCACGCAGGCGCGGCGGTCAAATCGGGCGAAACGCTGCACACCGCGCTGGTGGAATCCCGGCTGTTCCCAATCGATTATCTGGAGATGATCGATATTGCGGAGACTTCGGGAACTGTCCCCGAAACGTTGGAAAGGCTGAGCCCACAATTTGAGGAACAGGCGCGGCGATCCCTCTCGGCCCTTACGACGGCGCTTGGCTGGGGGATCTGGATCATGGTTGCCGGGTTCATAGTGTTCTTGATCTTCCGGATCGCCTTGACGTATATCGGAATGATCAACGACGCCGCGAAGGGCATCTGATCGACCGTGACCGCATTCCGATTCGAGCTTGAAACTGCCGACTCCAGTTCCGCCGCGCGCGTCGGCCGCTGGTTTACACCGCACGGTGTCGTCGAAACGCCGGCCTTTATGCCGGTCGGAACGTTGGCCACGGTGAAAGGATTGTTGCCGGAGCAGTTGCGCGGCGTCGGCGTGCAGATGTTGCTGGCGAATACCTACCATCTGGCATTGCGGCCCGGTGCCGAGATTGTCGCGGAACTGGGCGGCTTGCACCGCTTCATGAATTGGAATGGGCCGATTCTTACCGACAGCGGCGGGTTTCAGGTCTTCAGCCTCGCGCGGCTAACGAAGCTCAACGACGAGAAAGCGACATTTCGTTCGCACATCGACGGCAGCCTGTTTGAACTTTCTCCCGAGGAAGCAATCCGCATCCAGGAGTTGCTGGGTGCCGACTGCATCATGTGCCTTGACGAATGTCCTCCCCATAACGTCGAGGTTCAACAGCTGGAAGCCGCCGTCGATCGAACGACTCGCTGGGCGGCCCGCTGTCGCGAGTCGCATCGCAGGAGCGATCAGGCGCTGTTCGGCATTGTTCAGGGAGGGACGAATCCGGCACTTCGGGAACGGTCCGCCCGGGGCCTGCTGCCGCTCGACTTTCCGGGGTATGCAATTGGTGGCCTGAGCGTCGGGGAAGAACCGAGTGAGATGTATGAGACGCTGAGCGTTACGGTACCGATGCTTCCCGCCGACCGGCCGCGGTATCTGATGGGGGTCGGAAGGCCGATTGATCTCATCGAGGCGGTGCTGCGCGGGGTCGATCTGTTCGATTGCGTGATGCCGACCCGCAACGGCCGCAATGCCATGGCGTTTACCAGTGGCGGTTCCCTCAAGCTGCGGAACCTCAAATATCAGCGGGATTCGTCACCTCTCGACCCCGAGTGCAATTGCCCGGTCTGCCGCCAATTCAGCCGGGCCTACTTGCGGCATTTGTTCACTGCGGGGGAGATGTTGGGTCCGATCCTGTTATCGCTGCACAATCTTGCTTATTATCAACGGCTGCTGGCTGATTTGCGGTCGGCCATTCGCGCGGGGGATGGGTCGGCGTTTCGGCTCGTTCGGCTTGCCGGGTGGGGGCAACCCCTCTAAGATACGGCCGACTTTTCGAGTTTTTCAGGCAGAAAGAAGCAGATGGGCAACTGGTTGACAGAACTCACCTTACTGGCACAAGAGGCTGCTCCCGGTGGCGGAGGGCAGGGGGCAGGCAATGGTGAGGGGGGATTGGGGTTTGGCCTACTGCCGATGTATGTGGCGATCGGCCTCCTCTTTTACTTTTTCCTGCTTCGGCCGGGACAGCGGGAAAAGGCCCAACGGGAGACGATGCTGAAGGCATTGAAGAAAAACGACCGTGTCGTCACAATCGGCGGAATCGTCGGCACGATCGCGAACATCGAGCCCGATGGCCGCGAGGTGACGCTCAAGGTCGACGACAATACGCGGATTCGCTTTCTCAAAACAAGCATTCAATCCGTGTACACCGAAGAAAAAACGGACGACTCTTCCAGGAAGGAAGTCTCGTCTTGAAGCGCGTTTCCGGGTCGTCAACTGCCCGGAGTTGTCTTCCGCGGAGATCGTCATTTTCCGCGATCATTAAAGGGTCTGTTTCATGATCGATCTTCCCATTCAGTGGGCGTTGCTGGCACAGGCAAATGGGGCGGAAAATGCCACCAAGGAAGCGGGCGCATCCGCAGGGATGCAATTGCTGATGCTGACCGGGTTTGTGGCCTTCCTGGCTGCCCCGTTCGTCATCGGCTGGATGATCGCCCAGGCTATCCGTCTAAAGGACACCTCTTTCCGGATCGGGCTCGTGCTCTTCACGGCGATGCTCGGGCTGGCACCGTTCGCCTGGAAGATCGCGGAAGGCAAAAGCTGGAAGGACGCGATCGACTTCGGCATCGATCTGGCCGGCGGGGCGAATCTCGTTTTCAAAATCAATGTCGAAGCCGCCAAGGAGCAGGGGAAGGATCTGACCCCCGAACTGATGGGGCGGATGATTGGCGCGATCTCCCGTCGGTTGGACCCGGCCGCACAAGAGCAAATTACCGTTCGGCAAGTCGGGGCGGATCGAATCGAAGTCATCATTCCGGGCGCTGATCGCGAAACAGTCGAGCGGAAGAAGCGGGAAATGACCCGGCTGGGAAGCCTGGAGTTCGCGATTCTGGCAAATAACCGCGATCATCGCGGAATTATCGACAGGGCCCTCAAGGTTCCCGATCGTAATGTTCGCGAGGGAGACCGGATCGTCGCCAGTTGGCGGGAAGTCGGCTGGGAGAACGTCGGCGGCAAGCGGGTGCAGAAGGAAGTCAGCACTCACGGGGAAGTCGCGACGCGTACGGTGAAACGCGAAGGTCAGGACATCGCGGAATATCTGTGCATCATGGAACCGCCCGATCGGCAGGTGACGGGCCAGTACCTGACCCGCGCGTATCAGACCTTTGACGAAAACGGCCGTCTGGCGGTCGGTTTCAACTTTAACGCCAAGGGGGCGACGCTGTTCTCGTCGCTCACTGGGCGCAACTTGCCGAAACCGGACGGATT
>CAZVJA010000148.1:0-12737 GCA_964626885.1 uncultured Planctomycetaceae bacterium
GATAGCCGGTCTGTTCGACGACAAAGTTGATGAGGAATTTTTCCAGCTCCGCGACATCGGCGGCGGGGCCGGTTGCCACGGCGGCGTTCGCCTGCGGCGCGGATGTGACGGGCATCGACGATGCAACGGCTTGTGCAACCGGTTGCGCGACAGGCGCTGGAGCCACACGCGGCGGCGCAGGTGTAGCAACGGACGGTGGTGTCGCCTCAGCCACCGTGATCTGCTTCGGCGGCGGGGCCGGTTGCAGCGCGACAGGTGCTGGAGCCGGTGCCGCGACCGTTGCGGTCGCAACCGGTGCTTGCGCGGGACGCGGCATGGTTGGTGCTGCGTTTCCTTGGCCGGCTGCTTGGCGGCGCTTTTCGCGTCGTCGAGCTGTTGCGTCGAAATGCCAGATTTCTCCTGCCGCACGCGGAGCCGACATGGCGACGCGGGAAGGAGCGCTCACGGCAGTTTGCGATTGCAGATGCCGGTCGAGCGCGCCGCTGCATTCCAAGAGTGCCTGCACGCGGACCAGTTGTTCGAGGCCGGGGTTCGACGGATTGTCGCAGGCGATTCCCGTGAACTGCTCCGCCGGGAGAATTCGGCGGTTCAACCGCGTCAGCGCTTGTTGCGGACCGACTTCAACGAACACCGTCGGCGATTCGGCCGCGAGCTTGCGAATCAATTCGGCGTAGCGGACCGGCGTGACGAGATGTGCGACGAGATTCGTCCGAATTTCGTCCGCTGTGCGGACCAGTTCATTCGTGGCGACGCTGTAGGTCGCGATGCGCGGCGGTTGGAAAGTTTCGTGGCTGAGGTGCGCGGCGAACTTATCGGCCGCATCCCGCATCAGAGGCGTATGGAACGGCGATGGAACCGGCAGCAGCCGCGAATCGAACTTGTTCGCCTTCAGCAATCCGTCCAACTCCGCCAGAGCCGCGGCGGTTCCGCCGACAACCGTCTGGTCCGGCGCGTTGAGATTGGCGACATGCACCGCTCCCGAAACCTGTCGCGCGAGTTGCTCCACCGTTTCCGGCGGAGCGGTTGTCGCCAGCATTGTTCCCCGTGCAGTGGGACTCGATTCAATCGAGTCGCACCGCCGGCCGGTGACCCGCACCGCTTGTTCCAAATCCCACGCCCCGGCAGCGACGAGTGCCGGGTATTCCCCGTAGCTGTGTCCCGCGACGACGTCCGGCTCGATGCCGCGCGACCGGAGTGCGGCGAGCATGAGCGAGTCGGCCAACAGCATTGAGATTTGCGTCGCCCAGACATCTTTTCCGAGCAGCGAGGATTCTTCCGCGATCAGTTGCCCCCACGAAGGATGCCGCAGCCGCATCATCACGGCGTCGATCCGCTGCAGTTCGGCCGCTGCTTCGGGAACGTCTTGTACAACCTGCCGGAGCATGCCGGGATATTGCGATCCCTGTCCGGAGAAGAGAAACGCGACGCGCGTCGTCGGGACCGCTTCACGAACGAAGATGCCGTTCTGTTCCAGGACCGTCTGCGCCGCCGGTTGATCGATCTGCTTCGCAGCCATCGCCAGCCGAGTCGAAAGGGTCGCCGGTCCGTCCGCGACGATCGCCAGCCGGAAGCGATCATCCTTCGTGAATGTGCGGCGGCTGCTTGACTCCCAGGCTTGAGAGTCTTGAATCGCGCGTTCGACCTGTTGCTTGAGAGCCATGCGATCCGCCTCGCCGAAGCGGCAAATCCGCCAGTGACTCGTCGTCTGTGTTGCGACCATCGGTGACGGCGCATGTGCGCTTGCGACAGGTACGATCGGAGTAACAGGAGCCAGAACAGGTGCCGGCGCGGAAGTCATGATAGCTGGAGATTCCATTATCGCACGCGGTGCGGGGGCCGGCGCCGGCGAGACAGCGGGAGTTGATGCCACCGGTGCGGCGGCAGTCGTCGGAACCTTCGCCAGGAAATTGACGATATGCCGCAGCGTGGGGAAGTCGTTGAGTGTCAGGTTGCCGGTCGGAGCGACGTCGAAGTACTCCTGCAGCTCACCGAACATCTGCGCTTTCTTGATGCTGTCGATGCCGAGGTCCGCTTCGAGGTTGGCGTCGAGCTCGACCACTTCCGGCGGATAGCCGGTCTGTTCGACGACAAAGTTGATGAGGAATTTTTCCAGCTCCGCGACGTTCATCGCGCCGGTTTCCGCCGCCGCGGCAGCTGGCGGAGCGACGGGGGCCGCGACCGGTTGGTTCATTGAAACCGACGCTACAGGAGCAACTGCCGGTGCGGCCGGCATCACCGAGGGGGGAGTAACTGCCGCGGCCGGTTGTTCGGCAGAAACCGTCGGTTCATTGATCGCCGCTGGTGCGCTCTCTTTGGTCGGTGCCCCTGCCAAAAAGTTGACGATGTGCCGCAGCGTGGGGAAGTCGTTGAGGGTCAGGTTTCCGGTCGGTGCGACGTCGAAGTATTCCTGCAACTCGCCGAACATCTGCGCTTTCTTGATGCTGTCGATGCCGAGGTCCGCTTCGAGGTTGGCGTCGAGTTCGACCACTTCCGGCGGATATCCTGTCTGCTCGACGACAAAGTTGACAAGAAATTTTTCGAGTTCGGCGATTCGTGTCGAGGAAGCTGCTGTCATCGCTATTCCGTTCGTGGTTGCGGCATCCATCGCCGATGGTTCCGTGATTTGCGCACCGGGAGTCGGTGCAGTGATTGTGGGGATAACGGCGACGCGGTTGCCCGATTCGAGCACCGCGTGATAGGCGAGTCCGCGCGAAATTGCGGCGACGGCTGCCATCCGCGCTCCGTCGTGTGTCGTCAGTTGAATCGCTGTCGGCGCACTCGGGGCCTGCATCAGGTCGGGATGTTGTGCGAGTGGTGCGGCAGCATGTTGCAAGCCGATCGTGCGCGGAAGTTCCCCCGCGTTCGATTCGAGAATGGCTTTCAGTAAGGAGACCAGTGACGACGCCCCTTGCATGTGGCCGAACTGACCGACGGGTGAGCTGACGAGCAGCGCCACTCTTCGCCCCTGTTTTCCGTAGACATTGCCCACCGCTTGAAGTTCCCGCTCGGCCCCGCGCGGCACGTCCGGGACATCGATTTCGAGACAGGCCACGTCCGACAGAGAGATGTCCCGGTCGCGGGCCGTCCGCTCGATGGCGAGTTGCAGCGCTTTCTCCGGCTGCGCGGCGTCGTGCGCTGCTTCCACCTTATGCAGAATCGCATGCACTCGGTCGCCGTCGCGCCGGGCGTCCGCCAGACGTTTGAGCAGCAATACGACGACACCTTCACCCGGCACCAGCCCTTGCGCCTGTGCATCGAGTGGCGAACGGGGTGTTCCCTCGGCCAGCGTGTTGTTGTTCGCGAGCATTTCGTATTCGGGAAGCGCCATCCGACGTTGGCCGGCCGCGCAGATCATCAGATCGCAATCATGGGCCAGCAGCATGTCGGTACTGATCGACAGCGCTGAGAGACCCGACGTGTGTCCCGCGTCGATCGCGGCGGCTCCCCCCATGAGGTTCCAGGTCTTGCCGATGCGCGATGCCAGCGAGCTGGTGCTGAAACTGCCGGTCTCATCGATGAGCGCGGGCCATCGATCGAGCAGCTTGTCATGGTAACTGCTCGCCGCTGCGCGGGCTTCTTCGGCAGAGACCCCTTGCTCGACGAGCAGCCGCTCGATGTGCTGTTCCAGTTCCGGCAGACGGAGTCCCATCTGCAATTGGAACGCAAAGTCGCCGCCGAACTCGGTACCCACAACGACTCCGACATTCTCCCTCGCGAATTCCCGTTGATGGTAACCGGCGTCCTGCATCGCCTGATCGGCCGCATCGAGCAGCATGAATTGCAATGGGTCGGCCTGCGCGATTTGTTTCGGCGGAAGCTTATGCCGCTTCCAGTCGTAAACGAAATCGGTGATGAATCCACCGAGCAGCGATTTCCCTTGCAGGCGGCGCTGATCACTCGATCGAAGCGCCAATTCAGTATCCCAGCGATCCTTTGGGACCGGGATTTTCGGATCGCGTCCCGAGATCAGCATATCCCAGAAAGCGTTTGGATTTGACGCTCCGGGGAGCACGCAACCGAGACCGATCACCGCGATGGCGTCGTCTTCCGTCGATGCCGTTGGCTGATTGATCGGCGCCGTGCCCGCGACAAGCGTGCGGCTCGATTCGTTGAATTCGTCGAGTGCCACGTGCATGTTGAGCCCGCCGATACCGAAGGCGTTCACCCCCGCGCGGCGCGGCTTGCCGTCGGCCCGCTTCGGCCACGCGACCGGCGTGGTCGGGACGAAGATGGGGGCGTTCCGCCAGTCGATCTGCGGATTCAATTGTCGAATGTTGATTGCCGGCGGAACTGTTTCGTGGTGCATCGCCAACACTGTCTTGACGACCCCGGCGAGTCCGGCGGTTTCCAACGTGTGGCCGATGTTCGCCTTTACGCTGGTGATGGGGATCTTCTTCCCCGGCGGAAAATGACGGACGAAGAGTTCGGTGAGTGTATTCAATTCGGTGGCATCGCCCAGTTGCGTTGCAGTGGCGTGCGCTTCGATGTATTCGATGTCCGCCATGTCGAGCCCGCCGCGATAGGCTCGTTCCATCGCTTTGACTTGCCCTTCCTTGCGGGGCGCCCACAAACTCTTGCCGCGGCCGTCGGACGAGACGCCGATGCCGCGGACCACGGCCCAAACCCGGTCGCCGTCTGACAGCGCGCGGTCGAGCCGCTTCATCACCACGGCGACGTAACCTTCGCCGACGATCAGCCCGTTCGCACCGGAGTCGAACGGTCGGCTGCCGGTGGCGCTCATCGCGCGGGCGTGTGAGAAGAGAACGAGCGAATCGGATTTGCAATCGGACGCCCCACCGACGATCGCCATGTCGATCCGCCCGAGTTGCAGCGCGCGGGCTCCCAGCAACATCGCTTGCAACGACGACGCGCAGGCCGAGTTGATCGCGAGATACGGACCGTTCAGTCCGAATGCCTTGCTGATCGTTCCCGCGACAAGGCTGGCGGCGACATCGGGAGACGTTATGGTTCGCTCGGGAAGCTTGCTGCGGACGCGGGCGATTAGATCGTGAATCACACGTTGCTGCACATCGGCCGGCAGCTGTTGGAACTGCGGCGTCTCGCGGAGGAATTCCGCCGCCTCGTCAATTAAGGTGGCGTAAGTCTGGTCCCCGCCGAGGGTGCTCCCTTGCGCGTGGCCGATGTACACACCAGCATTGCGCAACGCCAGATTGAACGGATCGTAGCCGGCGTGCCGCAATGCGGAACCTGCCACGTCGCACATCAGCAGGTGGACATTATCGACCGATGCGGCCAACTCCGGAGATATCGGGCAGCGTGCGCGGTCGAACACACGGCTGTTGATGATCGCGCACAACTTCGAGTAGGTCTTGCCGACCACACCTTCGCGCGGATCGAAATACATTGCTTCGTCGAACCGGTCGGGTGGCATTTCGACGACGGCGCTCCGGCCGTTGATGAGCATTTGCCAGTATTGATCGAGATTGTCCGCGCCGGGAAGGCGGCAAGCCATTCCGACGATCGCGATTGGGATGCGGCAGAGATCCTGGTCCACCATCTGGAAAGTCCGATAAGCAACGTGTGTCTATGGAAACCTCCTTGAATTTGTTTACCGGCGGCCGCCTCTGCCGCACGGAAAATAATTTGGTGCTGTCAACAAATGCTGTCGCGCGGCTATGAAGCTGCGTTCGTCGAAACGTTGCGGTTGAGCGCCTCCGGAAAAACAACCTGTGTGAGCAATTGCTTCAGTTGCCCTTGATGTCCGTTCATCCCTTCCGCGACCAGACGTCCGGAATTGAAGGCCTGCTCGACGGAAAGCGATCTATCGGCGAGTCGGCCGAGCGTCTTGGCGCTCACGTAGAGTCGCGAGGCTTGTGAATCAGCCATGCCACGCACTGCGGCGGTGACCCGTTCGCCGTCCCATTGCAGGCTCCACTCTCCGCCACCAGGACCGTTGACCTGCAGCCCAATCGTTCCTGATCCTGCCTCTGTAGTTGCTCCAACTCCGTTCCCCTCCGGAAGCGAGGCGAGCTGGGCGGCTACATCGAAGGGAACAGCCGGCGCCTCATGCCGCGGCGCGTTGAAATTTCGTTCGATCGGATATTTCGCGATCCGCATCAGCACATCGTAGGTCATGCTCGGGCAGGGGAGATGCGGCAGGGCGCTGACGGTGTTCGTGACGTCGAACTTCGGATCGTCGCGCCAATGCGACCGGTAAATCTCCATGTGGTCGACGAATTTCGCCTCGAATTCCGCGAGGTCTTTCTCGGAGATCGAAGTCGCCAGCTTTCTCGGATAGAATTGCTCGACGGCGTCGCGAATGACTCGCTGAAGTTCAACGACTGGAACAGGATTGGGGGATGCCAGATGGTACGTTTGACCGTGATGTTTCGGCTGCGAGAACAATTCAAAGATCGCACGGGCCAGCCAGTCGACCGGCACCAGGTTTTTCCCTTCATCGCCCCGCAACCCCAGCTTCGAGAAGAACCGCGCGTTCATCTCCCGCACCGGGATGATGGGAGCGGTCACGTGCGCCAGTTGCAACGGCAGATAAAACCCGTGGAAGTTCGTGACGTAACCGGTTTGTGAATCTCCCACCACGCTAGCGGGACGGTAAATCGTTAACTCATCGATCCAGCTCGCGCCGCGGATCATCTTCTCGGCTTGCAGTTTGCTCTGCTCGTAAACGTTGCCGAGCGTCTGGCCGACGTCGATGTCCGACTCAAGAATTTTTCCCTGCCGCAGCCCGCAGATATAGGCGGTCGAAACCTGATGAAACCGGCGGATACCGACCGCGCGGCAAAGTTCGAGCAGTTGTTTTGTTCCCTCGACGTTCGTCCGAAACGGTTCGCCGCGCCGATCTTCGCGGAAGGTCATGCTGGCGGCGCTGTGCAGGATGGTATCGCAGTGGGTGGCGAGCCAACGACGATCGCGCTCATCGGGAATGATCGCCTCGTGATTCAAATCCCCTTCGATGACAACGGGGCGCGGCAGCAGCCGTCCGGCTGCCTCTTCCCAGTTCCCGATGATCCCCGCCAGCACTCCTGCCCCTTTGCCGGGGCGCACCATCGTCACGACAGGAACGTCGGCCTGCAGGAACTCCCGAAGAACGTGTCGGCCAACGAGTCCGGTGGCGCCGGTAAGCAGTGTGTATCTCATATTCTCTCAAACGGTTACGGACCAAACGGCGGGTGGTGTGTGTCGACCTGGAGCGGCGGGACCATGAATTCGGAAGCACAGTTCCGATTCTAAAATGGCAGACCACCCGCGGTCAAATTGGATAGATAGGGTTGAATGGGATGTTTTGGCTCCGTGCCCTAGTCGACTGCCTTCGCCCTCTGTGGGCTCACGGACCAGGAATTTCCGGGGACAAAAACACTTCGTCCACCGGCAAAAATTCACAATTCGCGTTCCGCTCTACCCGGCTGGTGAGTACCTGCGGATCGTGGTTCCAGACGACCCGCCATCCTTCGTCAGCGGCCCGCCCCAGGAACTCTGGTTTCCGACGGCGAGTCTCCAACGGGTAGACGTCGTACGCCAGATGCCACATCCGACGCAGATGCACTGTCGATGGGCAGATGTCTCCCAGGTAGGCCGCCGTCTCCCCACCTGACCGAAACAACAGCGCCATGTGCCCGCGGGTATGCCCACCGGTCACTTCGTTCCACAAACCGGGAACAAGCTCCTGGCCTTCTTCGACGACCATCATCAACCCGGCATCGTACAGCGGGAGGATATCATTCTGTGGGTAGGCGTTCTTCAACTCCTCGGCTCCGCCGGTGGCGTCTTCCCATTCCGTTCGGCCGACGATATGCCGCGCTTTGGGAAAAAGAGGGACACGTTCCCCTCGCGCGCCGAGCGTCGTTGCGCCGCACACATGATCGAAATGCAGATGACTGAAGATGACCGTATCGATTTCATCGGGAGAGACTTTCAGTTCCGCGAGACTCCTCAACAGCGGCGCGCCTTCTTCCATTTTGTAAAAGCGGCGGTCGAGCGGACCGAATTTATCGCCATAACCAGTGTCGATCAGGACCGTTTGCCGACCATCCCGCGCGAGTACGCAATTGTTCGAGCAGAGAATGCGGTTTTGCGCGTCAGGCTCGGCCACGTGTTGCCAGAGGGTCTTCGGCACCACACCGAACATGACGCCGCCGTCTAGCCAGAACGTACCGCCATTGATAACGTCGAGCTGCCAGTTGCCAACAGTAAAAGATGCGTGGTGCTTCCGGTGCGAAGGCGCGGCGGGAGCCGGCGCTATCGACGCCGCGCCGCTTCCGTTGCGTGGAGCTTCGCCGTTTTTCATGGTGGCACGTCACCCATCATTCCAGCGCGTATTCAAGGTCTATGGCAGTTGATCACGCACGATTTTTCCGGCGGGAGAGCGGGGCAAGGCCTCCAGCGGGATGATCCGTTCCGGCCGCTTGTAATACACGAGGCTCCGCTCACAATGTGCTCGAATGGTTGCCGGATCAACGCTCGCGTCGCTGACGACGGCCGCCTTGATGAACTGCCCGCCGCTCTTGCGTCGGCCGGCGTAGACTTTTACTTCGTGAACCCCCGGCAGCGAGGCGATGACTTCTTCAACTTCCGAAGGAAGCACTTTCAAACCTTCGACGTTGATCACATCCGCTTCGCGCCCCGTGAGATGGATATGTCCCCGCTCGTCGATCCGCGCCAGGTCGCCGGTGTCGAACCAGCCCTCCTCCAGCCGGGATGTATCGATATTGTTTGCTTCGGGCGTATCGTTCGCCCCCAAGTAGCCCGCCATCATTGATGATGACCGGATATGGAGCCGACCGATGCCGGGATGCGAGTTGTTCTCTCCTCCGACGTCGCGCAGGCTCGCTTCCACGCCGCGCATGGGTGGACCGACATTGCTGCCGAGAATCGACGCTTCTCCCGCCGGGGCGACGGTGATTCCGCCGGTCTCCGTGGTTCCGTACAACGGCCGAACGGTGATGCCTGACTTTTCGCGAAAGTGGGTGGCGGTCCGTTCCGTCAACGGCGAACCCGCGGTGAGGACGGTCCGCACCGAGCCGCGCAAGCGGTCCCCCGCGCCGAACAGCAGCACATCGAGCATGGCCGGCACGGCGGGAAAGAGAGTCGCGCGGCGGGCGTCGAGCGCCTGGAGCACGAGCGGGGCTTGAAAGCCGCGCATCGAAAGGACCGAGGCGCCGCTATAAAGAGGCACCATCACGCACATCCCATACGCATAAGCGTGGCTCATTGGCGGAGCGGCAAGGATTGTGTCATCCGGCGTGATGCCGATCGTTTCGACATAATGCCGCGCTTCTTCAAGTGCTGCAAACCCGGGACGGAGCGCGACCTTGGGTTGCCCGGTCGTTCCCGAAGTTGGGTGCATCGGGACGGAGAAAATTGCATCACGGTCCGGACTGAAATTACCGGCACCACCGTCGATATTCGCGATCTGAACGTCGTGCCCTGAAGGGCCGTGCAACACCGAAACAGGTCCACATTCGGTTTGCAGATCGGTAATCGCAGGGTCATCAACAAGTGCCAGCCGGGCGCCGAACCGTTGTGCGGTTCGCTTCAATTCCGCCGCGGGAGTTTTGAAGTGCACCAAGAGCGGTGATGCGCCGGTCGCCAGCACCGCCGCCAGCCCGGCGACGAACGTCGGCCCGTTACCGATGCTGAACACCACGCGGTCCCCGGTTGTGACTCCTTGAGAGTTCAGTCCTCGGATCAACGCGTCGCGCAGCGCGCGAAGTTCACCGCCGTTGAGAGTGGAGCCCCGCTCAAGATCGGTGAAACTTCCGGTGTAATCCTCGAACGCATCGAGAATCGGCTCCGCGGAAAGTTGTGCGAGCTGATCTACAGACATGCGACCGACCGCTCCAGCCGCTCCAGCGCGATTGCTATATCGTCGCTGGTATGCGCGGCCGACAGGAACATCGGCTCGAACTGATTCGGATGGTAGTAAACGCCCGATTGCTGCATCAGGTGCTGCAGGCGGATGAATCGTTCAAAATCACAATGCCGGCGAACATCGCGGTACTCACGGATCGGAACAACCTGATCCTTCATCAGGAAGAATGAGATCATCGGGCCGACATGCTGCACGAGATGCGGCAACCCTGCCCGGTCGAGAATCTCGCTAATCCCGCGCGAGAATTCTTCGCTCACGGCGTTCATTTGGCTGTACATGGCGTCGCCGTTGGACAGAATCTCATCGAGTACGGCGCTGGCCGCGGCCATCACGACCGCATTGCCGGAAAACACGCCGCCGTGGAACATCGTGCCGTCCACCACAAGCTGCATGATTTCGCGCGAAGCACCGAAGGCCGCAACCGGATATCCCCCGCCGACGGCTTTCGAGATCACGGTAATGTCGGGAGAGACGTCATAAAGCTGCTGCGCTCCGCCGGGAGCGACCCGCAGGCCGGTGATCACTTCGTCAAAGATCAGCAGCGCTCCGTGATCTTTCGTCGCGGCCCGCACGTTTTCCAGATAGTCGGGTTGAGGCGGAATGACTCCCGCGTTCCCCATGATCGGTTCCATGATGACGCCGGCGATCTGGCCGGGATGGTCGTCGAGACACTTCTCCAACGCGTCGATGTCATTCCAGCGAACGAGGAGATTGTCATGCGGTGCGCCGTTCAACCCGTTGGTGCCGGGCTGTGTGTAGCCGTACGGGCCGGTCGGCAGGTCTTCGAGCGGCGCGTGATAGCGATTGAACAGCGTATCGCTCCAACCGTGATAATGTCCCTCGAATTGAATGAGCTTCGGTCGGCCGGTGAATGCACGGGCCAGCCGCGCGGCCGATACGTCCGCTTCGGTTCCCGAGTTCGCGAACCGCATCAGTTCCATGCTCGGGAAGAGCTTCTGAATTTTTTCCGCGACGGCGATGGTGATTTCCGTCGGGAACCCGAGCTGGCTGCCATTGTCTTGAATTTGCCTGGTGACTGCTTCAATGACCCGCGCGGGACGATGACCGAGGATCAGCGGTCCGAACGCCATGTTGAGATCGACGAACTCATTCCCATCGGCATCCCACACACGTGAACCACTCCCATGCGAAGCAACTAATGGCAGATGGTAGGGAAGCACACGCATCGTGCTGCTATCACCTCCGGCGATGGCGCGACGCGCCCGCTGGAGCAACTGCTCACTGGTCTTGGTGGGGCGGGAATCAAGAGTTGGTGTCGGCGGGGCGGAGGCGTGGATGTGCACGGCGGGGGTTCTCAGCTTTCTCGGAAATCGGGTGACGCAAGCGAGCGGGGGCCGGTCACCAGAGATTTACTAAGTTATTCAAAAATCCCATAATACCTATCTACACCAGTATTTCACCCTTTGCAACATGCCTTGTTCATTCAGGTTGCAACGAGGGCGAAGCGGATAAGTGGTAGGGATAGGATTCCGTATGGGAGTTCCGAGGAACTGGCTTGAGGTCAAGCCGTTCGCTGTCTTCCCATTTCTCTCCCTTATCATCTTCCACACGAGACCCCGCTCCTCTGCTTATAATGATGGGGCGCAGTCATTTGCGCGATCTGAGACCACACTCCCCCGGTTTCCACATGCCCACACTCCTCGAACGCGAAGAATACATCGAGCAGGCGTATTGCTTTCGCGCCTATCGGGAGCGGCTGGATGACAACCTGCCGGCGCAGGAAATTCTCTCCACCATCGGGGAAGAGGTGCTCGCCACCACCAAGCTGCCGCTGGCACTCGACTTCCTCAAAGGGGAAATCCTGCTTACCGGCAAGGTCAGCGACGGGATGCAGCGCTTGTCGCACTACTTCACGCCGTTCCAGGCATTCCTCATGGCTCGGGCGGAGGAAGAGAAATCGCGGTTCGACCAGAAAACCGCGCTCTTGGCTCTCGAACGACAAGCGGAATACCTCTCCAAGAAGCCGACGCCGCAGGGACTGTTCATCTTTCAGTTCGAATGCATCGCCCGCAATCGGTTGGGGTACGACCGCGGCATGAAGGCGGTCGCGGCTGATCCGATTTTTAATGACGACTGGCGCGACTGGATTCTGAAGATCCGGCATCGGCTCGGCACCACCGACTTCGCAGACCTGATCTTCTACCGTTCGGAACATTTCGTGAACGAGCGCCGCCGGCGGACCGGCAATCCGGATTATCGCCCGTCGTTCCCGGTGTTGTTCGGCGTGGAGGAAGGGCGGATCGCGAAGGCGAACCGTGGAAAAGATCCCCTCTTCATGTTCGCCGCGCTGCAACGGCAACTTGGCCATCCCGCGGTGCCGCGCTCGCGCCGCCCGACTAGCGCACCGCCTATCCATCCGGCACTCGAACAGCGCTTGCAGCGCATCGAAGCGCGGCTGAAGCTCGTCGAATCGGAAGTCGAGGAAGAGTTCGACCTCAGCCAGTTCTACGTCAAGCCGGAAGAGTCCGGCAACGGCGAGGAAGTGTGAAAACTGTTTCACACCACAGTGGCACGGGGAGCACGGAGAATAAGGCGGAAAGAATTCAATAAGGAACCCAGGAAAGAAAAACTGACAACAAAGACTGTTGGAGTCGCTGAGTCGCGCCTCGTATATTCCGATCCTGCGGTTTTCTTCTTTTCCTCCCTTCCTGGTTTCCTTATTGAAACTCTTTTCTGCTGCCGCCGAGTGAACGGCGCGTTGCGGCGGTCGATGGCCAGTGCGGAGTGATGACTCCACTGGGGGGGACGATTACGGCTTCGTTTCGCTGCCGGCCTTCGGAAGCTGCGGCGGCTTGACGAAGAATTCGAGCGGGACCGCCTTGTGGACGAGGATTTCCAGGTCGATAGTTTTCGCGTCGGCGGGGAC
>CAZVJA010000149.1:0-12684 GCA_964626885.1 uncultured Planctomycetaceae bacterium
CCGCCGCAATGGATTCCCTACACCGACCGGATGGACTATCTGGCCGGCATGAACATGAATCTGGGGTTCTCCTTGGCGGTCGAGAAGCTGGTTGGCATGGAGGTTCCCGAGAAAGCGATGACTCTCCGGTTGATCATCGCGGAGCTGAACCGTATCGCCAGCCACTTGGTGGGAATGGGGGCCTATGGCCTCGATCTCGGGACATTCAGCCCGTTCCTCTACGCGTTCCGCGAGCGGGAAATCATTCTCGATTTGTTCGAGGAAGCGTGCGGCGCCCGGCTGACATACAGCTATCTGACCATCGGCGGTGCCACGCATGATCTTCCGGCAATGATTACGATTCCCCCCGGCCTGGCGTCGCTGACCGGCCGCGACATGAACACGAAGCTCCTTTGGGCCGACGCGGTACGAATGTTCCTCGACTGGCTGGAACCTCGAATCCGCGAATACCACACGCTTCTGACCCGCAACCAGATTTTCATCAAGCGAACGGCGGCGCTGGGAATTTTGCCGCGAGAAATGGCCATCAGCCACGGTTGCACCGGACCGGTGCTCCGCGGCTCCGGCGTCGATTGGGATCTCCGCCGGGACGGCGACCCGATTTACACCCGGATGTACGAAGGGTACGACTTTGACGTGATCGTCGCTCCATTTGAAGACGCGCCGCCGGAAGTCATCCTCGGAGACAACTGGTGCCGATTCTACGTCCGCATGCTCGAAGTCGTGCAGGCGATTCGGCTTGTGCGACAAGGGCTCGACCACTACCCGAAGGCGGAAGGGACGTATCGAGTGCCTTACAAGATGAGCAACAAGCTGCCGAAAGACGAGGTTTATCTCGAAACGGAATGTCCTCGTGGTCAAATGGGGTTTTACATCGTCGGCAACGGCGAAGCCGAACCATTCCGTGCCCGCGCGAAGAGTTCCTGCTTCTGTAACCTCGCGGTCACCGCCCCGATTTGCCAAACCGGCCTGTTGGGCGACATCCCCGCCATCGTCGGCTCGCTCGACATTGTGATGGGGGAGATCGATCGATAAGCGCCAGAGGATCGTTCGAACGGAAGACCACCCGACATCTACGTTCTGCCACCCTCCCGACCGTTCGATCATTTGCACGTAACTTCCAAAATCGTTGTTGACGCTGCCTTCGCGCGCGGCTTAGAGTGGATTCTGTCCTCTCGAAGAATTCACCTCTTCAACTTCTATCCCCTCGACTTCTGGCGTTCCCTTAGGCGAAGGGCAGTCGTCGATGTCGATTTCAGGTTTGAGCAGCGCCCGTCTGGAACGGGCGCGGGGCCAGTATGCCAGCTGCGCGCTGTGTGAGCATCGCTGCGGTGTCAACCGCCTGCGGGGTGAGCGGGGATTCTGCAACGCCGGCCCGGTAGCCAGGGTCTTCCGCCATCGAGTGGAATGTGGCGAAGAACTTGAGCTGATCCCGTCGCATTTGTTCTATCTCTCGGGTTGCGACCTGCGCTGCGCCTTCTGCATCGCGGAAGAAAACGCGTTCGATCCACGTCGCGGAGTTTCATTGACTGGTGAATACCTGGCTGAAGCCGTTGCCTGGGGGCGTGCGCGCGGCGCTCGGAACGTGCAGTGGGTGGGCGGAGAACCGACGATTCACATTCCGGCAATTATCGAGGCGGTTTCCAGTGTGTCCGATTTCCCGCCGATCGTGTGGAAGTCGGATTTTTACGGCTCGCCGGAAGCGTTCGATTTGTTGGAGGGATTTGTGGATGTCTACGTGGCGGATTTCAAATTTGGCAACGATACCTGCGCTCACCGGATCGCCGGTGTCGATCGATACAGCGAAGTCGTGAGGCGAAACCTGCTTCGCGCTGGGGCCGCGAGCGATTTGATCGTACGGCAACTGCTTCTTCCGGGGCATTTTGACTGCTGCTTCGTGCCCATCGTTCACTGGTTGCGGGAGTGTCTGCCGCAGGTGAAATTCAGCATTCGAGACGGTTATCTTCCGCGGTGGCGAGCGAACCGCCTGGCCGAGTTGGGCACGCTCATGGCTGTACGCGACACGGCGAAATCTGTCGCATTGGCAGAGGAGTATGGCTTGCATGTCGTCCGGTAGAGACCATGGCACGTGCGGAAGAGCGGATTCATGTACGTACGGGAATGGAGATAACACGACGGAATTGCACTTCGCCGCTGACGGCCGGGTGTATCTCTTCGGAGCATCGGCGGAGGTGCTCGATGCGATTCTGGCGAGTGGAATCGAGGAGGACGCTCTGCCGCGCCGCATGCTGGTTGTGCAACTGCACAACACGACCAGCGGTGTCGCGAACGTTGGCAGTATCGATCGATAGAAATATGTCGAAACATGAACCGTGCTGCGAAACAAAATCGCTCAGCATCCAGCGGGTTATTGCTGAGCGCGACATGAGTTGCATGGAAACGACGCACGGAATAAAGAACTGGTCCATAAGGCAGAGCTCCCATGATTGACTCAGGATCGAGAGCATCGCGGCGGTCGGCGCTCCGAACAATCTCCGAAGGGGAAGGGGGATTGAGCCCACGGGAAGAACTCGAAATTCTGATTCGCGCGCGATATCCGATCATCTATGTCATCACGAGCGAGGAAGAGCGTGTCGAAAGTTGCTTGAAGGGAATGGCCGCGGCACGGAACAAGCAGCTTTTCATCTGGACCGTGACTCAAGGAATGCGCGCCGCCGAAGCAAGAAGTGGACGAAGTCAACACCACTCCGAACGATCGGCCGATCCGCTCGCCGCGCTGGACGCGGTCGTCGATCAGATTGATCCGGCGATATTCCTGCTGGAAGATTTCCATCCATTCACTTCCGGCGAGAGATGCAACATTTCGATTATTCGCCGGTTGCGTGACGCGGCCCGCCACGTGCGCGAAACGTACAAAACAATTGTCATCACGGCTCCCCTGTTGCAACTGGCCCCGGAATTGGCGAAGGATGTCGCAGTGATCGATTTCGGTCTGCCGCAGCAGCACGAGTTGTCCGAATTGTTGGATCGGGTGGCGAGCGAGCTGCGAGAGAACTCACGCGCGCATATCGAACTCGAAGCGGAGGCACGTGCGAGATTATTACAAGCGGCGCGCGGACTGACGCTTAAAGAAGCCGAGAATGTCCTTGCCCGCTCGTTGGTGGTCCAGGGCAAACTTGACGGCGACCCTCGTATCGTCTTCAGCGAGAAACGGCAGATCATTCGCAAGAGCGGTTTGTTGGAATACTGCGATGTACAGGAGAGCATGGATGATGTTGCGGGGCTGGAGCATCTCAAGGGATGGCTTGAGAAACGGACGTCCGCATTTGGAGAGAAAGCCGCTGAATTCGGTCTTCCCACGCCGCGCGGGGTCATGCTTCTAGGAGTGCAGGGGTGCGGCAAGAGTCTGTGCGCGAAATCGGTGGCAAGCCTGTGGCAGCTTCCGTTGCTGAGGTTCGATCTGGGCCGCATGTTCAGCAGCCTCGTAGGTTCCAGTGAGGAGAATATTCGTTTAGCGCTGCAAACGGCCGAGAACGTCGCGCCGGTGGTGCTCTGGATCGACGAAATCGATAAAGCTCTTGCGGGATGCGGTGCGTCTTCCGGCAGCAGTGACGCGGGAACGGCGGCGCGCGTCTTCGGCACGTTGGTCACTTGGCTTTCCGAGAAATCGGCTGCGGTGTTTGTCGTGGCGACCGCAAACGAGATTCAACAACTGCCTCCGGAACTGCTGCGAAAAGGACGGTTCGACGACATATTCTTCGTCGATCTGCCATCAGCCGATGAACGGCGGGAGATCTTTCGCATTCATTTGAGCAAGCGCGGCCGCGACCCCGCGAATTTCAATCTGGAGGAATTAGCCCGCTCCAGCGACGGATTCAACGGCGCTGAGCTCGAAGAAGGAGTCATCGCAGGATTATTTGAGGCGTTCAGTCGCGGGACGGAGTTGTCGACAGAGTTGATCCAGGAAACGCTGAACGAAACGGTTCCCCTGTCGAAAACAATGAGTGAGGAGTTGGATCGTCTGCGAAAATGGGCTGTCGGACGGGCTCGACCGGCGTCACGAATCATGCCTCGAAAGGATCGGCTCTCTCATCGGCGAATTGAGCTATGACGAATACGACTGTGGGTGAGACGATGACAAAGACCGCTGCTCGGGACAGCTCGTGCGAGGATCATACATGAGCACCGTATTGGTCATTGCGCCTATGATTTCAGCCGCTTGGCCCGTACTGGCGGCGACGATCACTTCCGCGGCACATACGTGCGGTTTCTTCGTTGATTCGCACACGGATCGCTGCGAAGGATCCGTGCAAAGCCATTCCAGAACAGGATCATTGACGCAATTGGAACTCGATGCGAGCCACATTCTCAGTGAGAGCCTGGAGATCAACGACGCGATCTCGTTAGAGCGAAACGGCGTCCGCGCGACGATTCGGCGCGACTCACGCGGAGGATTGCAGGTCTGCCTGCAGGGAACCGGAGAGACCCCGGAACATTTGAGTCTGATCGGTGAGGAACTGATTGGCCGTATCACGCAGCAGTACGTTTACCATCGAGTTGTGACGGAGCTGAAACGTCGCAATCTCACGATCTTTGACGAAGAACTTTCAGAGGATCGGAGTATCCGCATTCGAGTCCGCAATCTTTGACGAAGAAGGAAAGCCATGAGGAACGACGATGGGCCATGAAGAGCTCGAAATCGACATAGACCGCACGGGGAAAGTAACGGTGCGCACCGTCGGCATCAAAGGGGCGCGATGCCTGAAGGTCACGGAGTTTCTGACGGAACTTGTCGGCTGCGAGGAGTCGTCCAACGTCACTCCGGAGTTTTACGAGGAAACCGTAATTAGCCATAGTGTGGATATTCGAAGTCATCAGTAAAAAACGAAGTCAGGCACGATGTACTCGGAGTGCCGGTGTGATGCAGTGCTTTCAGTGTCAGTTTGAGAATCTCCCCGGTCTGGTCCGTTGCGGTCGATGCGATGCCGTTCTCAGTCTTGACTCGACGGTTGTTCATATCTTCCCTCCACGGGCCGCGGAGCGGAATTGGCTGAGTCGCTTGAGATATTTTCTCGTGACCTGCCACCGAAGTCCCGTGGAACTTTCCTACCAGGCAAATCTGCGGGAAGCCAAGAGTCGTTCGTCCATGTTTTATCCACTGTTGGTGAGTGGCGGCGTCCCGACAAAAGTGTTTCGAGCGTTAATTCCAGGCCTGGTCCAGGCCGCTCTCGGCCGGCGGACTTGGGGGATTTCGTTGTTGGGGTTCTGGTTGCTGGCGTTTGCCGCGGGGACCATCGTGACCGACCCATTCTGGTGGTGGCAAGTCTTCGGAATGAGTACTGCCGTAAGAATGGCGGCGTCGATCGATTTGGCTTTTCGTTCTTCTTCCGAAACCTGCGGGTGTTTCGGTTGGGGGGCACTACAAGGGCTGATGTCCTTTGTCGCAGTGGATTGCGTATTGTGGATGTTGCTGCTCCAAATTACGAGTTAAGGCATCATGTCGCGTTTCGAACGAATTGAGATCTCGTGGGAAGATATGCAAAGCAGGTGCGATGGCGTCCGCCGCGACGATCCGCGAGATCCTCGAACGGCGGATCAGGCGGATCGAACTCGCATGACAGGCTCTTCACATTGGCTGCTCGCGGCCGACAGAGAGCGGCGAAACGGAAACTTTGAAAACGCCCTGCGATCTTATTCGCGAGTCCTCGAACTGGAACCTCTGGCGATTGCCGGCTGGATTGGACAGGTTCAAATGCTGGTTCACCTCGGCGAATACCCGGAAGCCGAGATCTGGAGCCGGAAGGCTCTGGAGATGTTTCCACGAAACGGTGATTTATTGGCTGGTCGCGCGCAGTCGTTATGCCGTTTCGGACAAGCTCGACTGGCTCGCCAGGTATGCGACCACGCGATTGAGTGTGCGGGAGATTCGAGTTATCGCTGGATGGTGCGCGGGGAAACGCTGTTAGCAAACGGGGAGACCGCAGCCAATCATTGCTTCCGCAGAACACTCACTCTCGATCACGATTGGCTGGTGGAACTCGAGATCGCATTGATCTACCGACATTACGCACTTCCCGCAAAAGCCGTCACCCATGTGAGAGAATCCCTGCAAATTGCCAACGATCAGGTCTTTGCCTGGTACCTGCTGGGTGAATGCCAGGCAGACCTGGAATTGAAGGATGCCGCCCGACGCAGCTTCGAGCGGTGCCTGGAACTTGTGCCGGAGTTCGCGGCGGCTCAATCATCGTTGGTGCAATTGTCGACACGATCCTTCTCGCTGCTGCGCTGGGCACGAAGGCATTGGCAGAGAATGTCTCGCTGACAAAGCGAGTTGTCTGCGACTCAGCAAACGTTTCTCGGCTATCAACACATATTCATCGACTCATGAACCGTACTCTGCACAAAATACTCAAAGGGGCGGCCGAATACCGCGCGAGTGATGTCCACCTGGTGCGGGGAATGGCACCGGTATTTCGGATTGACGGTGCAATGACGCCGCTGGCGGGCGAACCGCTTGATGAACCGGCACTGCGAGAGATCCTCGCGGAATTGACGACTTTACGCCAGCGAGATAGTTTTGAGCGGAAATGGCAGATTTGCTTTTCTCGCGTGTATGACGGAATCGGTCGTTTTCGAGCGAGCGTTTACCTCCGGGCTGGCTGCCCGGAGTTCGCAATTCGCATTTGCGAGACATCCGCCCGTTCTCCGACGGATCTCGGGCTCCCTTCGGTTGTCGAGGAACTGACGCGCCGCACGAGCGGGTTGATCCTCGTGACAGGACCGACCGGTGTCGGGAAGACGACGACGCTCAACAGTATGATCGACGCCATCAACCGCCAGCGCCGCGCGAAAATCATCACCATTGAAGATCCGGTCGAATACGTCCACCGAAACTTGCGCAGCATGGTGGTTCAGCAGGAAATCGGCACCGACGTCAAGAACTATCGCAGCGCGCTTACCCACGTGTTGAGACAGGATCCCGATGTCATCGTTATCGGTGAGATGCGCGATCTGGAGACGATTGAAACGACGCTGATCGCCGCTGAGACGGGGCATCTGGTACTGGCCACGCTGCATACACCCGACGCTGTTCAAGCCGTGCAACGTATTTACAGTGTGTTTCCCAGCGAGCAACAAAACGCAATCGTCGTGCAGTTGGCCAACAGCTTGCAGGGGGTCATCGCTCAGAAGCTTTTGCCGCGTGCCGACGGGCGCGGTCGAGTGCTCTGTTGCGAGATTTGTCTATCTACAGCGGCGGTTCGGCATCATATCCGGGAACAGCAGCCGCATCTTTTGTACAACGAGATGCAGACTGGTCGAAAGCTGCAAATGCAGACAATGGATACCGCGCTGCTAGAACTGTACCAAAAGGGGGAGATCACGTATGACGTCGCGCTTTCGAACGCGCGCGAGCCGGGATCAATTCAAATCCGCGCGGGACGATCGGCCTCATGAGGTATAGAGAAACCCAGCCGCGGCGAACGTTCCATCGACTCGCCCATCATCCGCGTTGCCGATGTCAATTCTCGATTTCCGCAGCGACCCGGAAGCCTACCCTACATACCGGTTGCGGAACAACGGCGAGCACTGTTGTCCTCGTCCCTTGATTGACGGAATCAGTGACCGAGCGCGATGCCTCAAGCTGCGCGGTCAGGTGTTCGTTTTCGGGATGCAGCAACAGCAGTCGCAGCCAGTTCTGCCGTGAGGTGCGCACCGTTTCCAGACTGCGGGCGGGATGGATGTCTTCGTCGACGACCAGCTCAGCTTCTTCCCAGAAACCGGCGGGGGGCGCGTCGCGTACCTCGAGTGACCGCTTGCGAGTGCTATGCCGATTCGCTGGAGGTTCTCCTGGTATTGACGGGTGCGGGACCAGTCCTGAATCTCCGGAAGTGCCGGTGCCACCGCGGTCACAAGCAGCAGCAAGACTCCCAGGACGATCAGCAATTTCACCCGGCTGAATCCCGGCCGCGGAGACCGTTGGCGGTGTGTCCTTCGATTGCGTGGTCTCCGCAACATATCACAGTTCCTGCATGTGATATTGGGACGGAACTCCCACGGCATACGACTGTTAGGGAGAAAATGTCGATTTTTTCTTTCGCGGGTGGGGAATCCAGGTGCTGTCGGGTGCGAGGTGGGCGATGCAAGTTTTGCCCGGTTTTTTTAAGCGGTCTGTTCGTGGAGAATGGTTCCGGTAAGATGGATGGAAGAGATTTGGTCGTCTGCTGACATCGGCTGCGTACAATTTATCGAGTGTCATGAGGTGCTCAGGAAAGCCGATTGCGACTCTTGGCGAATGCCGGCGTGCAGGGCGCAGGCAGTCTGTCGAGGTTCGAAGGCAGCAGGAACGATAATCTCCTCTCTTGCATCGTGGTGATGCAGGAACTGGTGCAGATTGAGTCAGTCGGTTCAAGGGATCCGTGCGGCTGTTTCGATCGACTTCCGGATGGGTAATCATCAAATCGGCGTTCGACTGCACGACGGACCAATAACATCGATTACGCATCGATTCGGGGTGGGAACAATTTATCCGGCCTGTATGCTGAACTCCGTATCGCGAAGTTGAGCTCAAGCCGGTTTGGAGAGTGAAGCGATGAAGCGATCCAGTCTATTCGTCGTAGGATTGACAGTTGCGGTAGCCCTGTTCTGTGAGCCTGGCTTGACTGCGCTTTACGCGCGCGGTCACGGCAAAGGGGGCTCACATGGAAGTTCAAGCGGCGGTGGAAGAAATTTTAGCTCGGGACATGCTGGCCAAAGTCTCGGCAGCAATTCCCGGACGTGGACCGTCGGAGGACATGGAGGCGGTCATGGTGGCGGCCACGGAGGTGGCGGGCATTCTAGTGGAGGCGGAGGTTGGGGCGGCGGCAGCCACAGCCACAGCTTCTCAGGAGGAAGCAGCCGCAGTTTTGGTGGATGGTCGGGAGGGAGCAGTGGTTCGCATAGCCACAGCGGCTCTTTCAATAACAGTGGATCATCGAGCAGCGGCAGCTCTCGGAACTGGAGTGGAGGCAGCGGGCAGAGCTTCAGCGGTTCCAACTCTGGCGGGTCGCAAAGCTTTGCTCCGAAAACGAGTTCTTCCGGAAGTACCGGGGATGGGCAGATGCGGTATCGCTCCGGCACCTACTTCAGGGACAGCGGCGTCATTCCATCCGGCGGACCATCCAATGGAAATCCTTCCGGCAACTCAGTCTGGGCCTATAAGGATAAACAGAAGAATTCCGAGGGGGGAAGCTCCGGCGGCGAACGGCGACGTTTCGAGGGGAACCCCAGTTTTAAGGATTCCAAGGAAGGGGGGCCGTCCCTCAAGAAGGATTTTGACCCGAAGCAATTCGGAGACGATAAAAAATTCGACAGCGACAAGTTTCGGAAAAAGGATGGGGATTTCAAGAAGTTCGATGGTGCCCCGAATTTCGGAAACAAAGACGGCAAGAAATTCGACCCCGGGAAGTTCCAAGGAGACAAGTTCAAGGGGAGCAACCAGTTCAAATGGGACGGAAAAAACAAATGGGACGGCAAGCATGACGGGAACCACGACGGTCAGTTTTCCGGCCAACGTTCGTGGAGTAAGCATTGGGATAAATGGCATGACCACGATCATCACCATGGCTGGGTCCATGGCCATTGGTCAGGCTATTGGAACAACTACTATCCTTACTACTACCCCGGCAGCTTCTGGTGGGGCTCACCGTGGGGATCACGCAGCTTCTTCTGGGGCGTCAGTGGTTGGGGATACGGTGCCGGAATCTACAACTGGGGTTATTACCCGTACTACAACCCCTATTGCACGAGAACCATCATTATCGGTGGCGCTCCTTACAGCTACAGCCAGCCTTTCGCCACGGCCGACTATCCCGAATCGTTGGAAGCCCAGGCCTCACAGGATTTCGCCATGGCGCGAAATGCCTTCTACGGCCTGAACTATGGGGCCGCGCTCGCCAGTGTCGATTCCGCGCTGACGAAAACCCCGCAAGATCAGGCCATGCACGAGTTTCGCGCGCTGGTACTCTTTGCACGTGGTGAATATGAACCCGCGGCTGCAACGGTCCACTCCATCCTCGCGGTCGGCCCGGGTTGGGACTGGGCGACGATGCGCCAGTTCTACCCGAGCGTCGATGTTTACACGCAACAGTTGCGCGCACTCGAAGATTTCCGGCGAAGCAACCCGCGAGTTGCACATGCACGATTCCTGTTGGCCTATCATTATCTCACCTGCGGCTACAACGATGCCGCGGCAAAAGAGCTGCAACTGGTCGTCGAAATGGAACCGCGCGACCGTATCGCCTCACAGATTCTCGGAATGATTACACACGAAGCGGAAGCACAGCCGCTGCCGTCCGAACCGGACGGAACCCCGGCTCCTCCAGAGGCGACAATCATCCCGCAAAAGCAGCCGGCCTTGCAGGCTCCGGGACAGACCACGCCGCCGACCCCGCCCGTGGAAACCCCTGCGTCGAAGCCGGTCGATCCCAAAGCCATCGTCGGCAAATGGAATGCCAAGCAGCCCGATGGCTCTGCTATCGAGCTGAACCTGGGCCCCGATTCGAAGTTCACTTGGAAGTACACCCGCGAAGGGAAGACCAACGAGTACTCGGGCAACTACACGTTGGCTAATAACATCCTGGTGCTGCAACAGTCGGAACAGCAGGCGATGGTCGGCCGAGTGGAAATGTCGCCTGAGAAGGGCTTCCACTTCACCTTGCTTGGCGGGCCTCCGGATGACCCGGGGCTGACCTTCACGCCGTAGTCTCACGGCTGAATAACTGATGCTCTTGAAGTGGTACGGTCAGTCGACCGTGCCACTTCATTTTTTTGACGGCTCGACCTTCGCCGCGATCGAGTCAATCAGCAAGCCCCCTTTGGAGGGGCGATCCGCGAGAGAACGAAACCGCAGGTAGCATGCCCCTTCTGTCGCCAGTCGCTGCAAGGGAAGTTCTTTCCACCGCGAGCTATCGACCGCGACCATGCATTTCCGTTTGTCAATGTCCCAAGTCAACTCCAGGTCATGCCATTTGACGGGTTCGATGCGGCGGCCGTCTGGACCGGTTTCCCCGCCGGAAAGTTCCAGCGTGTATAACCCGTTGAGTTCTCCTTCTGCGTCGAACGGCGAGGAAAAATGATCGGTGAGAGTGACGGACGCGTTGGCCGGTCCCGACAACAACTGAAACCGAACATGCAGCGTTCCGCGCCAGCCGTTCGGAAAGTTCCAGACTGCTCCCGCCGGGAAATCGTCGTCCACTCGTTCGATCTTCAGGGCTTTCGCGTCCTGCTTCTCGGGGTGCGATACGAGTTCCACCCCTTTCGTTCCGTAGGCCGACCAAGTTTCCAGACCGTTCGCGAAGTTCTCGGTTTGCTCTTTGGCTTCCAGCCAGGCGGGATCGAGCGTGAAGACTCCGGTGCTCTGTCCCTGCCCCGTGGCGAAGACAATCTTGCCGTCCGTCGTTGCGCAGCCGATGGGGTACGCCGTGCCATAATCGCCGCGGATCGGATGCGCCGGTTCGAGTCGGCGCGGATCGCGCATCACTTCGCGAAAGCCCTGCCACGTCTTCCCTTCATCGCCCGAGATGGCTGCATGCAGCACTTGCCGCCCACCATGGGCATACGGATACCGCTGGCAGCAATTCCAGATAACGACGATTCGTCCGTCGGGCAGGCGGATCAGCCCCGCCGGAGAATCGGACGAAAGGAACCGCGAGGGTTTCGCCGGCGTCCAGGAAATGCCATCCTCGGAAAACGACTCCCACTGCCGGCCCCGTTGTGTCCGCATCAGCATCCAGGCTCTGCCATCCTTGAGCGGCAGGCACACCGGCTCGATCGCGCCGTTTTCATTCCCGATGATGATCGTCGCGGGGATGTTGATTGGCGTGGGAGAGGTGTGGAACGTCTCTCCACGATCGGTCGAGTAGACTGCCGTTGTCGTATGCTCGCCCATATAGACGTAGCCCATCAGTCCCGCCGCCGGCTTGCTGTAGTGGCGGTCGGTCATGTAGGCGAAGGGGGAAACGATCGTCCCGTTCGGCATCTCGACGGCCGAGAGCAGCGCGCCGATGTAGCCATCGAACCACAGCTTCGGTTCGCTCCACTTCTCGTACGGCGGGTCCGCCTTGAGATGCCAGAGATTGAGCTTGGCGATCGGGGCCTTCTTGTCGCTCTGGTCCCACTTCAGTATGAAGTAATGAAACGTCTTCCGGCTGTCGATGAGCGGCACGCCGTCTCCCCAGACCGTCGTGGGAGGTTCGACTTTCGGCAGTTCGACGAGCGTGCGGCGATCGCTCCATGTTCGGCCCCCGTCGGCTGATTCCACCGCCGTGACCGCCAGACGTCCCTCCGCGAGCGCCTGGATCGACACGCCCCACACCGCGCCGCTCGGCATCAGCACCGGATAAAACCGCTCGGGACGCACACGCACCGGCCCGGAGGGAGTGTCCGCACCCAAGACGAATGATGTTGGCGTCAGCAGGACCGCAATGATTGCGATGAGACACGTTCTGCTATGCCGCAAGCGGTAAGACATTTCAATTACCTCGCGGCTTCGGTGGTATTCGGCGAAGCAATCGGCTCCTCGATGATCCGCACTTGTTTCAATCCTTCCTTCCACCAGTTGCCCAGCGGCCCGCGGTCGACGCTATTCCGAGCCAGGTTGCCGGTCGCGCGTTCGATATCGAGCGCGGCCGTGACGACCTCTTCTTCGAATATCGATGCTTCGTGCAGAATGTTTCCGTCCGGTGC
>CAZVJA010000150.1:0-12669 GCA_964626885.1 uncultured Planctomycetaceae bacterium
TCGGGCAGAAGGATGTGATCGACCAGTTGCTGATCGCCCTCTTCAGCCGGGGGCATTGCCTGCTGGAAGGGGTGCCGGGGCTGGCGAAGACGCTGATGATCAGCACGCTGTCGCGCTGCCTGTCGATGAACTTCAGCCGGATTCAGTTCACACCGGATCTGATGCCGGCCGACATCACCGGGACCGACGTTTTGCAGGAAAACCGCACGACAGGTGTCCGGGAATTCCGCTTTCTGGAAGGGCCGCTGTTCCACAACGTCATTCTGGCGGACGAGATCAACCGGACTCCCCCCAAAACACAAGCGGCGCTGCTCGAAGCGATGCAGGAGCGGCAGGTGACCGTGGGGCGCACGCGGCATCAGCTGCCCGACCCGTTCTTCGTGCTGGCGACGCAAAACCCCATCGAGCAGGAAGGAACCTACGCGCTGCCCGAGGCACAGCAGGATCGCTTCATGTTCAAAGTGTTCGTCGATTACCCGAGCTTCGAGGAAGAGAAACGGATCGCGAAACAGACGACCTCGTTGGAAGTCGCGGAGATCAAGCCGGTGCTAGATACGGTGGAGATTCTCGAACTGCAGAAGATCGTCCGGCAGGTTCCCGTGACCGATCACGTTGTTGAATATGCACTGGCGATCGTGCGACAGACGCGGGTCGACCAGCCCGGCGCTCCCGAATTTGTCAACGAGTGGCTCAGTTGGGGGGCCGGTCCGCGAGCGGTGCAGTATCTGCTGTTGGGGGGCAAGGCGCGGGCGCTGCTCAACGGGCGCAGCCACGTTTCGACGGAAGACATCAAGGAACTGGCGGCGCCGGTATTGCGGCATCGCATTGTCACGAACTTCACCGCGGAGAGTGAAGGGATCACGCCCGATCAGGTGATTCGGCGATTGGTGGAGGAGACCCCGTCCAAAGAAGGTGAGCTGACACGTGACCCGAGACTCCAGAAGATTTTTGCGGCCTGAGGAGCTGTCGCGGATATCCCGGCTGGAGGTCCGAGCGCGGCATGTGGTCGAAGGGTTTCTCTCGGGTCTCCACCGCAGTCCGTATTACGGGCAGTCGGTCGAGTTCGTGCAGCACCGGGAGTACGTCCCGGGGGACGACTTTCGCCGTATCGACTGGAAAGTCTGGTCGAAGACCGATCGCTACTACATCAAGCAGTACGAGGAAGAGACAAACCTCCGCACCACGTTGCTGGTGGATGTCAGCGAGTCGATGCGATTCGGGACCGGCCCGCTCAGCAAGTATGAATACGGCTGCACCATAGCAGCCGCGCTGGCGTATTTGTTGCTCCGTCAGCAGGACGCCGTGAGTCTGATCGCCTTTGACGAAAAGATCCGCGCGCGCGTTCCCGCCAGCAGCCGACAGACCCATCTGCATGCCATCTTGAGCGCGCTCGACAGCCAGGAGCCGGTGAAGAAGACCGGCATGTACGACGTGCTGCGGCAGGTGGCGGAGGAGAAAGCGCTCCGCGGCATGGTGGTGCTCATTTCGGATCTGTTCGTCGACCGCGAGTCGTTGTTTCGCGGGCTGAGCCTACTAAGACATCGCGGGCACGACGTGCTGGTGATGCATGTGCTCGACGACGAGGAGCTGGATTTCCAATACTCCGGCACGACGCGCTTCGAGGGATTGGAGGAGGCCGGGGAAATCATTTGCGACCCGCGGGCGCTTCGCGAAGGTTACTTGCAGGCGATGCAGGAGTTTCTGGACGAAGTTCGCCGTCATTGCGCCCGCAGCCTGATCGACTATCAGACGATCCGCACCAGCGAGTACTTGGATGCGGCACTCGCGCATTACATGAATCATCGGATCGGCATGCAGCAATCGGTTCGAAGTTAATCGACACTCAACGGTATCGAACAGACGATGGGAAGCTGGATCGCACAGCACTTTTTCAACCCCGCCTACGTGCTCCCGTGGGGCATGGCGCTGTTGTCGCTGCCGGTGATCATCCATCTCATCAATCGCATGCGGTACCGTCGGGTCCGTTTCGCGGCGATGGAGTTTCTGCTCAAAAGCCAACAGCGGAACCGTCGCCGGCTGCTGTTGGAGCAGCTCCTGTTGCTCTTGTTGCGAATGGCGGTCGTGGCGGGGATCGTGGCTCTCATCGGCCGACTGATTCTCGACCCGAACCAGATGTCGGTTTTTCAAGGGGCCAAGGCCCACCATCTCGTATTGCTCGACGACAGCGGCTCGATGAGCGATCGCTGGGGAGAGACGTCGGCTTTTCAGCAGGGGTTGGAGGTCGTCAAGAAACTTGTGGCGGAGGGCTCGCGGCGGCCGGACACGCAGACCTTCACGCTGCTGCTCCTGACCAATCCCGAGCAGCCGGTGTTTCTGCAGCGAACGGTCAACGAAGCGTTCCTGACCGAAGTCGAAACTCGGCTGGAGAATCTGCGCCCTTCGCATCGCCAGCTCGATCTGTCCGCGGGCGTGGAGGCCGCGGCGAAGTTGTTCGCCGAGGAACGCGGGGGAATTCGACATCTGCACGTCGTCTCCGATTATCGACTGTCCGATTGGACCAGCCAGACCGCCGTCGCGGAAGGCATCCGCGGGCTCGATGAGTCAGGAGTCTCGGTCAACCTGGTGCGGACTGTTCCCGAGCGGCATGCGAACCTGGCGATCACGGATCTTTCGGGCGACGGCCATGTCGCCGCCGCGGGAGTGCCGTTGCGGATGAAGGCGGTGGTGCGAAACTTCGGCGCCGCGAGCGCGCGGGATGTGCGGCTGTCGGTGCAGGCGGATGATCGTAAGCTTCCGTTGAGCATCGTGCTTCCCGTCATCGAGTCGGGAGAGGAAGTGACCCGCGAGTTCGATGTCCACTTCGACACTCCAAAGACACACAGGATTCAAGTCAGTCTCGAGCAGGATGCGCTTGAGCAGGACGACACGCGATATCTCGCGGTGGACGTCGCAACGGCTAACCCCGTGCTCATTATCGACGGGGATCCGTCCAGTGATGAAGGGCCGTACGTGGCCGATGCCCTCGCGGCCGATCCGGGACTGACCGGTTTCGCGCCGCTGGTGGAATCGGTCGATTTTCTACGGAAGCAGCCGCTGGATCGGTTTCAGTGCGTCTATATCGTCAACGTGCCCGAACTTCCGCCGGATGCGGTCGAGCCGTTGGCGGAATATGTTCGCGGCGGCGGAGGACTGGCGTGGTTTTTGGGGAACACCGTCAACCCGGCATTCTATTCCGACAAGCTGTACGCCGCGGGAAAGGGACTGTTCCCGGTTCCGCTGGGAACGTCGCGGCGCGAAATGGTGCGCGACGACGCTCTCCAGGCGGGAGCAGACCTGTCGTTCAGCGAGCACCCTTTGTTTCGCATCTTTGAAGGGCAGGAGAATCCGTTTGTGCAGAGCGTGCGGATCGACTCCTGGTGGCCGGTCACGGAGAATTGGGTGCGCGACGACAACGCGCGGAACGACGGTGTGCGCACTCTCGCCGCGTTACGCAACAAGCAGCCGTTGGTGCTGGAGCATCGTTACGGGGAGGGACGTGTCGTTACGGTGTTGACGTCCGCCGGGCCGATGTGGAACGGCTGGGCCCGCAATCCGAGCTACGTCGTGTTCCAACTGGAACTGGAAAAATACATCGCGCGGCACGATCGAACGGTCGATCGCCGCATCGTCGGAGAGCCGATCGAGTTGTCGATCGATCCGGCCGAGTATCTCGAAACGGTCGAGATTGTATCGCCCGATCCAACGGGAGAACGAATCACCCGCATTCAAGCTGCTCCTCCTCCGAATCGTCCTTCGAGTGACGGGACTGCATCCTCGTCGGCCGGCGCTAAAGTCGATGAGAAGACTTCACCCTCCGGCTCGCGAAAGCCGTCGGTTTCGCTTGCGGCTACTTTCGCTGACACGGATCTTCCGGGCGTGTATGTCACCCGGCTGCAAGATCATAATCAGATGTCGCACGAGACTCCGATCGCCTACAACGCCCCTGTCGAGGAAGGAGATCTGCAACTGGCGACGACAGCCGATCTTCTGAATCGTCTGGGAGATGATGTGCACGTTTCCATTCAAGAGCCGGGCACACTGCGGTGGATTGAAGGTCGCGACGCCGGCCAGGAGATCCGGCAACTGTTGCTCATGCTGATTCTCGCGGCACTGCTGATCGAGCAGATGCTCGCCTATCGGTTCAGCTATCATCCGGCTCCCGAGCATGCACCAGCGGTCGAGAGGAGGGGGAAATGAACGTCCTGTCATTCCCTTTCCATGCTTCTATCTTCGCCGCGGCGGACGACGGGGGAACGCTACGTTCCATCGAATACGATTTTCCCGTCGGTCCGATCGGCTGGACGATTGCAGTCGTGGGGGGGCTGACGGTCGTTGCCCTCGTGATCATGTTCTATCTCCGCGATACGAAAAGCCTGCCGCGGATCTGGACCGTCTGTTTGGGAACCTTGCGATTGGCGGCACTAGCTGGGCTCGTCGTCGTCGCACTCAATCCTCAAGAGCGGACGCAGCGCATGTCGTACCGGCCGTCGCGGGTTGCGATCCTGGTCGATACGTCCCTGTCGATGCGTTATCCCGAGTCGACGCCGAAGGGGCCGAGCCCCGCCGGCGCGAAAGATGTGCAGCCCTCGCGAGCCGATGCTGTTCGCGGATTGCTCGCGGACTCTCCGTTGATTGACACCTTGCGTAAACAGCACGAGGTGAGCCTGTTCACGTTCGATTCCACGCTGGCCGGCCCGCAGCGGGTGCTATCGACGGAAGATCCACGAGCATTGTCGCAGCAGGCAGCTGCCGTGAAGTCCTCGCAAGGCGCGACCGAAGGCCTCGATCAAAAGCGTGATGGGGAAAACAATCGTGCGGACGCCGCTTCATCAAATCCGCAGAATGCCACGCAGCAAGGCGAAGCGCCAGCGTCAGCATCGCAAACCGGAAAGACCATCGATTGGGGAGAACTCCTGCAGCCGCGCGGCCTCGAGACAAGGCTTGGGGAATCGCTGCTGGAAGCGATTCGTCAGGCGGGAGGACGCACGCTTTCGGGAATCGTAATCGTGACCGACGGCGATTCGAATGCCGGCGTCGACCCTTCGACAGCGCACGAAGTGGCGCGGAGTTCGCATATTCGTCTGGTGACGGTCGGCGTTGGAAGCACGGAGCAGCCGGTGAATTTGCAGATCGCCAGCATCCAGGCGCCGACCGACGTGCATATCGGCGACCCGTATGAAATTTCGGCCTTCGTGCAGGGGCAGGGTTTGGCCGGCCAGATCGTCGACGTCGAACTGCTCGCGAAGCCGGATGGCGAAGAGGGAACGGAGCCGGTGTCGATCGACAAGCGGCAAGTGACGCTCCGTGAAGACGGCATTCCGGTCGAACTCAAATTTGAGCAGACGCCGACCGTGGCGGGTGCGGTCGAATTCTATCTGCGTGCCCGCACGGGAGGGGGAGTTCGCGAATTGACGGGGGACGATAACGAACGCCGCAAGACCGTGAATGTCATCGATCGGAAAATGAAAGTGCTCATTGTGGCCGGCGGTCCGATGCGCGATTACAGTTTTGTGCGGAACATGCTGTACAGGCATAAGGCGGTAGACGTCGACGTTTGGCTGCAGACGGTGATTCCGACGACGGCCGGACAGGTGAGCCAGGAGTCGAACACCCTGTTGACGGCGTTTCCCGCAACGGCTGCGGAACTGTTCGGGTACGATGTAGTGTTGGCGTTCGATCCTGATTGGTCACGCCTCGGCGAAGAGCAGCGAAAGCTTCTGGTCGACTGGGTCAGCGAGCACGCGGGAGGCCTGATTCTTGTCGCGGGGGATGTTTACACTCGCGAACTGGCGAGCGCCGCCGACGAGTTCAAAGATATCAAGGAACTTTACCCTGTTTACTTGAGCAAATCGCTCTTGGAGCAGCGGTTCGATAACGATTCCGACCAGGCGTGGCAACTTGGCTTCACGCGCGAAGGACAAGAGGCCGGCTTCCTGCAATTGAGCGACGACGCCGCGGTCGCCGCGCGCGAGTGGAAGGAGTTTCCGGGAGTCTATCGTTGTTATCCCACGAGCGGCCCGAAGGCCGGCGCCACCGTGTACGCCAATTTTACCGATCCTCGCAAGGGAACCGAGTACGGTCAGCCGGTGCTGCTGGCGTCCCAGTTCTACGGATCAGGGAGAACGCTGTATCTCGGCAGTCCGGAGATCTGGCGACTACGCGCTCTCGGCGAAGAATATTTCGATCGATTCTGGACGAAGACGATCCGAGAAATCGGGCAAGGACGTCTACGCCGCGGCACGGCGAGGGGCACGCTGTTGCTGGAACGCAACCAATATCTGCTCGGGCAAACCGTGCGCGTCAGAGCCCACTTGCTGACGCCGCAAATGGAGCCGCTCACTGATGAAGAAGTGGGGTTTGACGTCTTCGATCCGAGCGGTCGGCCTCTTTCCAGTGCCGTGAAGATGCAGCGCGACAAGGAACGTCCCGGTCAATACGCGGGAGACTTTCGAGCGGGAATGCCGGGGACGTACCGAGTCGTCGTTCGTCCCGACCAGGATGGCAAAGAGCAGTTGACCGCAAAGATCGATGTGGTGCTGCCGAATCTCGAATCGGACGATCCCCGCCAGAACGTTCGGTTGCTGACCGATCTATCGCGCGATACCGGCGGGCAGTACGTCACGCTCGACGAAGCGGTCGCGAAGATTCCCGCTCTGTTGCCGAACGCCGGGGAAGAGTTTTTGCTCGAAGAACGCCTGCGGACCTTGTGGGACCGCGAATGGCTGATGTTTTTGCTCGTGGGGCTGTTGTCCCTCGAATGGCTGACTCGCAAACTCCTGAAGCTTGCATGACGGGTTATTGACGATGTCGATGACGACCGAACCGACCACCTCAGCGTTGAACCCCGAGATCGACGCGATGCTCGCGCGGCTGCGGGGGCGAATCCGCCGATACGTGCTGATCGAGGGGATCGCACTCGTCGTCGTCGTGCTCGGGCTGTTGTTCTGGTTCAGCCTGGGAATCGACTGGCTGTATTTCGCCGCCAGTACGCTCGAATTGCCGGTCTGGTTCCGCAAGACATACATGCTTCTGGCACTCTGCCTGTTTACCGCGGGGGTGGCTGGTTGGGTGCTGCTGCGGGTCTTCCGGAGCGCCCGCGCCCGGGCGCTGGCTTTGGTGCTCGAACGGCGGTTTCCGGAATTGAATGACCGGCTGATTACCGCCGTGGAAGTCGCGGAATCGAAGACCGGACGGGAAAGCGACCTGACGCTCTCCATGATTCACCGAACCATTGACGACGTCGTCGAGGCGACGCGCCATCTGGAACTCGATGCGGTCTTCAATCGCGCGCCGCTGCGCCGGGCGGCGATTTTCGCGGTGGTCCTCGTCGCGTCGATTGTCGGGTTCGGCGCCATCAATAACGAAGCGCTCGCGCGCTGGAAGCGGGCCTTCGTCTCTTGGGACGATGAATATTGGAACCGCAAGACGGAACTGATTGTCAAGGTTGTCGCGCAGCCGGGGGACCGCGTCCGCGAGTTTCAGCACGAAGAGTATCGCCACCCGCGTGGGGCGGATCTCTCGCTGTTGATCGAAGTTCCCGAAGGGCGCGAAGTTCCCGAGCGGGTTCAGCTATATTACGAACTCGACGGCCGGCAAGGGAATGCCCGCGTCTGGCTCTCCCGTTCCGGAGATCGCCAGTTCCGCCACTCGATTACCGGTTTGCTCGACGGGCTGTCGCTTTCTGTTCGCGGGGGAGACTACGCGAATCGGCGTCCGTTGCGTGTGACCGTGGTCGATCCGCCGCGGATCGACAGCGTGGTGCTGCAATGTGATTACCCCGATTACACGGGACTCAACCTTGCTCCGGCGTCGGCGGCGAGCACGGACGGATCGACATCAAACAAAGTGAGGGCTCGCCAACCGGTTCCCGTGCAGGGAACGCAGGCGTCGCTTCCGATCGGGACTGATTTCATCCTCGAGGCTTCCATAAATAAACCTCTGCAAGCTGCAAAAATTCAAACCGAGCAATTCGAGATCGAGCTTTCCGCCGAAGGGGCGAAGCTCCGCCTGAACGGGAGTGAAGGATCCCCCGCGCGCGACATTCCGATCGCATCCACGACGATCGAACGGTGGTTGTCGGAAGACGGGCGGTCGTTTCGTGTTCCGTTTGTGATCGCTGCCGATGCCGCCGCCCAGTGGAAGAAATCTCCCTTCCCGGTCCCCATTCCCTTGGCCCCCGATTCCATGCTGCGGGTCACGCTGCACGATACGGATGACATCATCACGAGCGAGCCGGCGCGGCTCAGCATCAACGGCATTGTCGACCAGCCGCCGGTTGTGCATACCGAGTTGATGGGGGTCGGCACTTCGATTACCCGCAAGGCGATCGTCCCGGTCAAAGGGGAGATCACCGACGATTACGGACTCGCTCGCGCACGGTTCGATTTCCGCGTCGATACCGAAGAGCAGTGGCGTCCCCGGCCGTTCCGCTCGTCTCCCGAACGGGCGCCCAAGACGTTTACGTTGCAGCGAGGAGAGGGGGAAAGTGTCGAACGATTCGAGGTACTGCCGCTCGATTTGAACATCGGCCAGAAGCTGACATTGACGGTTTACGCCGAGGATGGGGACAATCTCAACGGGCCGCATACCAGCCGCGGCGAGCAATATGTCTTTCAGATCGTCAGCGACGAGGATCTTCTCTCCATTTTGTATTCTCGGGAACTGAATCTGCGGCGGCGCTTCGAGCAGATCATTACCGAAGTGGAAGGGACGCAAAAGGATTTGATTCTGCATCGCACCCGAGTGGATGAAGCGGCCGCTCTCCGTAACCGAGCCGCCGAACCAGGCACCGACCGTGATCGTGAACTCCGCGAGCTCGAAACGGCGATTGCCGTTTGTGCCGAGAGGTCATTGCACCAAATTCGCAAGAACGCCGGCGAAACGGCGGCCATTGAGGATTCGTTCCGGGCGATTCTCGAAGAACTGGTGAACAACGCGGTTCACACGAGGCAGATGGTCGATCGGCTCGACGGGTTGATCGTCAAGCCGCTGGGGAGCATCAATCAGAATGACTTCCCCGCGTCCGACCAGGCTCTTGGGTTGTTCAAGCTGGCCAACGATAAGGGGGAGAATCCCGCCCCCCGCATCGATCAGGCGGCTGATTCCCTGGGGGTTATGCTGGCCCACATGCGGGCAGTCCTCAACGAAATGGAAGACCTGGTGAAATTTCACGAGGCGGTCCAGCGGCTGAAGCGTATTATAGAGGATGAGGAAAAAATCGGCGAAGACACCCGGGATCTCCGTAAAAAGCAGCGCCTCAAGGAGTTGAAGGGTCTGCAATAGTAAAGATAGGAGAATGGAGATTGGAATGCGTTCTGCTGTCGTCGGATTCATAATCACCGCAGCAGCTCCCATCACGACTGGAGTTTCTTTTATCGTCGGTGACATCGCCTACCGTGCATCGATCCCTCCGGCACCGAACACGGCCTTTTGCGGAATGACCATGCTTGCCGGATGGGGATTGATTCTCGTGGTTGGTCCGGCATGCGGGACAGTGGGGGGAGCGATCGGCTTTGTGGTTTCCGTGGTTTTGAAGACGACGCGAAAGAATTCGTAGACTTGTCAAGCGATGTTGGTATTGAAATAGGAATGACCATGCGACGTCATAATTCCTCGTTCTCGGTTGAGCTCGCCGCGGTCGTTCCGCTGATTTTTGCAGCGGGGTTGTTCCTCGGGCTTGCTTCCCGCACGTGGGCTGCGGACGAAGAGACCGCGAAGCCCGCTGCCGAAAGCAAAGAGCCGCAGCCGGAGGCAAGTGACTCCTCCGGTGGGGAGGAATCCGGGCAGCTCGATTCCCGTCAGGAAAACGTCTCCCGCCGTTTCAAGCAGTTCGAGAAGACGCTGCTGCAGATGGCGGAGTATCTCAGGAAGACCGAGCCGGAACGGGCGGATCTTTTATTGCGGGCTCGTCGTAAAAGCCAGGAAGATCGCGTTGCTCAGCAGATGGAGCAGATCATTTCGTTGCTGCGGAGCGAACGATTAGGGGACGCCGTCGAACGTCAAAGTGAGCTTGTAACTCACCTCCGCGCGATGCTGGAACTTCTGCAGAGCGAGGATCGCCGCAGCGAGATCGAAAAGGAAAAAGCCAGGATCAACGATCTGCTGAAGAATTTGAACCAGATCACGGCGCGTCAGAAAGACGTCCGCGCGCAGACCGAGCGTGGCGCCGAGCCCGGGCCGCTCGCCGACAAGCAGCTCGATATTTCCGGCGACGCCAAGAAACTGGCCGAAAAGATCGAACGTCAGGATGCGGAGCGCAACGGCGAGCCTGCGAAAGGTGCCGATCAACCAGGCAAGCCCGGTGAGAAACCGAACGGCAAGGATTCGCAGAACCAGAATCCCGACCAGCCGAAAAAAGATCAGAAGAAAGATGAATCTCCGGAGAAGGACCGGACGCAAAAATCACCTCCGGACTCGAAAGATCCCAAATCCAAGCCGGGAGATCAAAAACCGGGCAACGACGGCGCGCAGCCTGGCAAGCCTCAGGAGGGGCAGCCGGGTGATCAGCAAGAGGGTGAGCAGGGAGACTCGCAAGAAGGGGAGAGTCAGGAGAACCAATCCGGGCAACAGGAGACCGAGCAGAAGAAGACGCCCGGTCGCGATGAAATCGAACAAGCTCACAAAGAAATGGAACAGGCGATCGAGAAGCTGAAGAAGCTCAATCGGGACGGTGCGTCGAGCAATCAGGATGAAGCGATTCGCAAATTGCAGAAGGCCAAGGAGAAGCTCGAAGAAATTCTTCGGCAGTTGCGGGAAGAAGAACGGGAACTGATGCTCACGGCCTTGGAAGCCCGCTTCCAGAAAATGCTGGCACAGGAACTGCTTGTGCTGGAAGGGACGACCACCCTCGATAAGACTCCGAAGGCGGAGTGGACCGCGCGGCACTTTGGGCGTTCGCGCGAGCTGGCGGTCGATCAGGATGCGATAGCTCTAGACTCTGCGAAGGCACTCACGCTGTTGCGCGAGGAAGGGTCGTCGGTGGCGTTTCCCGAGGGGGTCGAGCAGATTCGGGACGACATGCTTTCGGCGGTTCGACTGTTGCAGAAAAATGAAGTCGGCGAGCTGACTCAGGGTATCGAGCGGGACATCGTCGAGGCGCTGCAGGAGATGATCGAAGCGCTGCAGAAGGAGATCGAAAAGAAGAAGAGCGATCCCCAACAACAGCAGCCGGGGCAGCAGGGACAAAAACAGGACAAACCGCTGGTCGAGCAGATCGCCGAGCTGAAGATGCTCCGCTCTTTGCAATTGCGAATCAATCGCCGCACGCGACGCCTGGGAGGAATGATCAAGGGAGAACAAGCCACCGACGCGGATGTCGTCGATCAATTGCGATCCCTCTCTTTCCGCCAAGCGCAGGTGCAACAGGCCACGCATGACCTGGCGACGGGGAAGAACCGATGAGCAGAACATTATGTCCGCGAATAATTTCGACGTTGGCGGCCGTCGTTGCGGCTGCCGCGTTGTACGGACCGCCCCTCCGCGCGGCGGATGATGTGTTGGCAACTCCACCGGGCGATGATGTGCGGGCCCGCGCGTTGGAATGGACCGCGGCTCAAAAAGTCACCGATGACAAGGTGATCGAACGGGTGGGGGCGGTCTGGTCGGGTGTCTCCGCGTCAGTTCCGTCGCGGGAAATCCTCGATCGTGTAATCGAAACGTTTCGTCTGGTCGATCTCGACACCCGCCGATTTCTCGATGCCTGCAATCTGGTCCGCCCCCGACTGGTCCCTCCCGACCCGGGGCCGTTGCTTGGCAAGCAGGCGGGCAGCGAGTTCTATCGGGCGAACTTGAAACTGTACTTCGCCCGACATTTGACGCAGCGAAATATGTACGACGAAGCGCTCGAAATTTTCAAGACCCTCGATCCCGCAACGGTTGTCGATCCTGCCTCCTGTCTGTTTTATCGTGCCGTCTGCGAGCATCAGTTGCTCAAAAAGACCGATGGTCTGGCGACGATTGACCGCCTGCTCTCTGGTACGCAGCGACCGCCGGAGTCGTACACAATGGTGGCGAAGCTGATGCAGCGCGATCTGCAGGAAACGGAAGAGGAAACACTCGGGAGCGTCTCGCGTCTGATGCGCGATTCGGAACGCCGGCTCGATCTTGGCCGCGGCGGACAGAAAGTGCAGAAAGTGCAGGACGAAATCGTCGCAACGCTCGACGACCTCATCAAGAAGGCCGAACAGCAGCAGAGCGGCGGCGGAGGGAGCGGTTCGGGTCAAAACAACTCGAATCAATCGGGGAGTCCCGCGGAAGACAGCACGCTCAAAGGGGCGACCGCGCCGGGCGAAGTCGATCAGAAGGAGCTCAAGAAGCAGGGGGGTTGGGGTTCGCTTCCACCCAAGGAAGAAGCCCGCGCGAAGAATCTGCTGAACAAGGAATTCCCGGTCCATTATCAACAGGCGGTCGAACAATACTTCAAAAAGCTGGCGAATCGACGCGCCCCGGCCGAAAGGGAACCATGACCGGTCTTGCCTGTTGCCTGCTGGTGGCCGCTCTCGGCGCGCCTCAGGTTGAATCAACAACACTCTCCGGCGACGAAAAATCCGGGGAATTCATTGCGCTTTCCGCCGATCAGCTCACACTCAAAGTGAGCGGTGCGGACGTTCCCATCCCGGTGAGCGAACTCCTCGAAGTTCGCATGCGCGCTCCGGATAAGGCGTCGTCGGC
>CAZVJA010000151.1:0-5113 GCA_964626885.1 uncultured Planctomycetaceae bacterium
GTTCGGGCGGAGGCATATCTGCTCTCGCAACGCGGACGGGATCATGGACGCCCGCGGGTTTCTGGAAGAAAAGCGATGCAGGCCGACCACTGTCAGTATTTTTGAGACGGAAAAGGTTGCAGTTCGCCGTCCGCGAAGTTTCACGCAAAAAACTTCGCGTACTGCGACTTAACGGCCTGAATGCCGGCGTGGACGATCTTCACGTCGCTGGCGGGAGAGACCATGCGGCAGCCTTTTTCGACCACCATGTCGGCGTGCTCCGGGCTCACGGTCACCGCCCCCCAATGCTTGCCGTGCTTCTTGCAGGCGGCCGCAACCTTGTCGATGGCGGCGATGCACTTCGGATGGAAGAACTCGCCGGTGACACCGAGGCTCTGGCTGAGGTCGGCCGGGCCGACGAAGAGGAGATCCACGCCGTCAATGGCCGCGATCTTCTCGCATTCCTCGACTGACTGTGCGGTCTCGATCTGAATCGCCAGAAAGTTTTCGCGATTCGCTTTCGCACAGAATTCCGCTGCGGGGATTGTTGCGAATTGTGCGTCCCAGCCGCCGGTGTTCAAGCCTCGGTGGCCGCGCGGGTAGAACTTCGTCCAGCGGACCACCTGCTCCGCCTGTTCGGCGGTGTAGATCTGCGCGGCCATGATTCCGCCACCCCCGGCTTCAAGGCAGCGGGTGACCAGGGCGTAATCGGTCGGGGCGATACGGACGAAGTTGTCGAGCCCTTGGCTGCGCGCCGCAAGCGTGCCGACTTCGAGCTCCTCAATCGTGAACCCTGTGTGTTCGTGATCGAACCAGAGGCAGTGAAAACCCCCCTGAATGCCAATCATCTGCAGCAGGTTACGGTGCATGACGCGACCGACTCCGACCGCCATCACAATTTCGTTTCGCGCCAATCGGGATTTGATCGTCTCCATTATGGTATTCCTCTTGTTCGCCCTGTTGTTTTCCGGCCGGAGCTTGATGCGTATCCAAACCGCGCCGTGATCCCCATGCCGAGAGGTAAGTTTGCGAGGGTTGTCTCGTCCGGCCCCTCAGCATAACAAATGTATGGCTGGAATCGACGCCACGGGGATTGTCCCGATAAACATCCCTTACGAGGCTGCCTTACCGAACCGAAACGGCTCCGGGGTCATCTCGTAACCGGGACGCATGCCGACATTCAGTAGCAGCCCGAGCGCCAAGCAGGTGGCGAGCAAGCTCGAACCGCCGTAGCTGACCAGCGGCAGGGTCAGACCGGTCACCGGCATCAGGCCGACCGTCATCCCCGCGTTGATGATGACCTGCGTCGCCAGCAGGGCGACGATTCCCACAGCCAGCAGCCGACCGAACGGCTCACGGGTGGCGGAGGCGATCGACAATCCTTTCGCGAAGAGCGCCAGATACAACCCGAGGGTGAGCAGCCCCCCCCCACAAGCCCCAGCGTTCTCCGATGAGGCAGAAGATGAAGTCGGTCCGCGCGGCGGGCAGATGGTAGGCCATCGGGTCGTCGAGCGTTGTTCCCCCCAGTTCGCTTCCCCAGATCCCGCCGAGCGCGAGCACCTGCTTCGACTGATGCAGATGGTAGTCGTCCCCCTTGGGAGCTACGCCGCCATCGCGCTGCACAAACAACGTCACTACGCGCGATTTTTGCTCGGCGCTCATGCCCATCCACAAAACCGGGAGCACCGCGACTCCCAGGAACGCAATGAATATCAAATGTCTTGGCCGGGCGCCGGCTGCAAACAGCATCGCAAACAGCACCGGCAGAAACACCAGCGACGTCCCCAGGTCCGGTTCCTTGAGGATCAGCCCGACCGGAACGAGCGTGAGGACAAACGGAACGACCAGCCCGAACAGCCGCCGGTAATTGTCACGATACATCAGGTAATGCGCCAGCGCCATCATGTAGGCGAGCTTCATCATCTCGGAGGGCTGGAAGTCGGCAAAGCCGAGCGGAATCCAACGCTGGGCTCCTTTCTTCACCGGCATGAAGTAGACCGCAACCAGGAGCGCCAAACTCAGAAAAAAGAGAGGATAGCTGAGCGGTTTCCAAGTGCGATACGGCACGAGCGTCGCGGTGAACAGTCCGGCCAGACCGAGAATGATCCAGACCATCTGACGAGTGAAAAAGTCGCTCTTGCCGGCCAATTCATCGCCGCGCAGAATCCCCCCCGCACCGAGCGTCATTAGCGCCGCGGTGATCAACACAACGCTCCAGGGGAGCTGGCGAAGCCATTGGCCCGTCGTCATGTCCGTCTCCGTGGAAGGGAATATCGTCCGCAAGCCCGCTGTGCCGGACAATGCGGCCGGTCTTTTATCCCATTTCCGAAGTTCAGGGAACACGGACTTCACTGGGCAGCCACTCATCACTTCCGGTAAGCTTCCGAAATGAGGAATTCTTCGAGTCCGGTGCTGCGACGATTTGTTGCGGACTGCCCGGTGACGACTGCGATGGTCGCCGTCGCTATTGCCCTCTGGATCGCTGTCGAGATCTGGAGCACGCAATTGCCACGCGGAATTGGGGAAGCGCGCAGCCATCTTGGTGCCGTGGGAAGTTATCTCCGATTGGAGATGGACGTTGTGGAGGAGCGGCTGGTCCCTGTGCCGCAAACATCCGGCCCCTACGATGTTTGGCAAGGGGAGTGGTGGCGCGTAGCGATCAGCGGATTCCACCACGCCAATCTGTTGCACCTGATCATGAATTGCACCGGGCTTTTGTTCCTGGGTTGGCTTCTCGAACCCCGAATGGGCCGCTTTCGGTACCTGCTGTTTTTTGTTTCCGCGACGGCGACTTCCATGCTTCCGGAATATCTGCTGGGTCATGATGCCATCGGGCTCTCGGGCACGGCCTATGCGCTGTTCGGCGTATTGTTCATTCTCCGTGAACGGAACGATTTCATTGCCAGCTTTCTCACCCCTGCCATCGTGCAGTTTTCCTTCGTATGGCTGTTCGGTTGCGTGGTTGTCACTTACCTGGATCTGGTCGGGATCGCAAACGTGGCCCATTTCACTGGATTCATTTACGGATGGATCGCAGGCCAGGTGCTTTACGGACGACTCTCCGCGTGGACAGGAATTCGCTGGGCGTTCGTCGCCGCGCATCTGCTCTTGGTGCCGGGCTTCTACTACGTCATGCATCCGTTTTGGAACGGCCATTACCTGTGGTATCTCGCGTTTCGGGAAGCACAGCCGGAACGAAAGGTGGAATTGCTCGAACGAGTCGTGAAAAGTGATCCGTCGTTGCGCCGCGCGTGGGATCAACTCGGCGCGGCACAATGGCAAGCCGGCAAGCAACAGCAGGCTTGGCGGACTGTGCTGGAAGGTTTGAAGAGAAACCGATCCAACGAGCATGGCATGCAACTGGCACGTCTTTACTGGCAAACATTTGCAGCCAAAGGGGAGCAGGAAGCCGCACGGAAGATCGTCCAAACGGTCTTCGGAGACGGCGCTGCGGACTGGCAGGAGCGTCTCGAAGTCCCCGCGACGGAGATTCGCACGCTGGATCAGCTACAGGCACAACAATCACTCTTCAGCGCGCTGGCGAATAACAGTCCGATTCGAATTGAGTTCGATCAAGATGTGCTCGACCGTTTAAAGCCAGGTCCTCAGCGCGTCCCGTCGAAAGGCACCGAAGAGAAGGGGGGATCCTCGCCCATCGATCCCGACGCTGCGGGCAGCGCCGCCGAAGGGGTGCAACTCTAACGCAGGATTTTCTTATCGCGGACCGTGCGTGTGCGCGTGATGGTTGAACTGTACCAGTTGTCGCAAAACGTACCCTGCCGGTTGGGCGTCTGGTGAGCGAGTGAGTCATCGAGAGAGCGGGCATGAGCGAACCGGAAGCTATTCGTCCCCGAGACCCGTACAGCATTTTTCCCTGTTCCGCTTGCGCGCTCGTTGTGGCAATTGTGTGCGCGGTACTGTTTGTCTGTTTCGCGCGGCGACCTCTTTGGCATACCGATCTCTGGGGGCACCTGGCTTATGGCCGCGCCATTATGGAGCAGCGAAGCTTGCCGGAATATGAGCCGTTCCTGACGCATGCGGTGGAGGGAAAATTCGTCGACACCGCTTGGTTAAGTCAGGTACTTGGCTACGAGGTGTTTCAAGCGTTCGGCGTCGGCGGAATTCAATGGCTTTACGGAGCGAGTATCGCGTTTTGTGCCTGGCTGCTGATTCACGATCTGATGGCGCGAACAAAGAGCGCGCTCTGGCCGCTTGTGGGAGGTGCCATCTTCCTGTATGTCGATTGGCAACAGCTCTTGATCGTGCGACCGCAATTGGCGGGACTGATTTGCTTCGTTGCTTTGTTTGTTCGGCTGAACGGTTCTCCCCTTCGCGTAGATTGGTTCTACGTGCCGTGCCTCTTCGCATTGTGGGCGAACCTTCATGGTTCGTTTGTGATGGGCTGGGGATTGATTGCAGCGCAAAGCCTGGGCCGTTTGATCGACGTGAGATTCCGTGAGGATGCAACTTCTGAATCGCAAGTAACGAGAAGCTGGTTCCCATTGTTGCTGATGTTGCTGCTGGCCGTGCTCGCAACTCTCGTGAATCCCTATGGTATCGACCTGCATCGAGAGATTTGCGCGATTGCTGCTAATCCCAATCTCACGGATTTGATTGAGTGGCAACCGTTGCTGACACACCCGCGACAGGGGCTGGCATTCTCCCTTGCGGTCGTTGCCATCACGATCGCCGGTTGGAGGAGCCGACAACGAAGTTCCACCGCCGAAATTCTTCTGTTAGTGGTACTGGGAATTGCCACGCTGTGGACTTCACGGATGATTCTTTGGTGGGCGCCGGTGGCGGGCTGGTACGTTGCGAGGCACGCCGGTTCCCTTCGACAACCGAATTGGGAAGGACATCTTCTGTCGAAACTCGATGCACGATCTTGGCCACTGACAGTGGTCCTCGCAGTCGTCCCGGTCGCGGCTGTGGGATGCACGCCCGAAGGTGTGGCGTTGTGGACTGGAAACCCGCTCGCTGTTGAACGCTATGTCTCCGTTCAGACTCCTGTTGGTGCGGCTGCCTACCTCGCGAAAAATCGGCCCAAAGAGCTGATCTTCAACACCTATGAATGGGGAGACTATTTGATCTGGAGCGTTCCTGGGCCGATCCAAGTGTTCGTCCATTCGCACGC
>CAZVJA010000151.1:5213-12620 GCA_964626885.1 uncultured Planctomycetaceae bacterium
CGTTTGAGGATGAGCGCTCGATCATCTTCGAGCGCACCCGCAAACTCGACAGGCATCCGTAATCGGAACCGCGTTGTGACAACAAATAAAGCACGGACAATAATGTCCGTGCTTCCGATGATCTGCCGGTCGCTGCCATCAGTTCTTATGGAAGTAGCAGTCCGGGCCCTTGCAGGTGTAGTACGGATACTGCACAACTGCGGCCGGAGTGTTATCGGCCGGGTAGACCAGCCCTTGCGGATGGTCGTATTGGTACCAGAGATTGTGGGTCGGATGCCATTCGTGAGGGCAACCCAGCCCGGCATGAGGCCCCCCATCACACTCGTCACACTCAGGTCCGATGTACGGCCCTCCGTAGACAGCGGAATCGGGATCAAGCCGATAGTCGGCATGATGGTGGCTCGCCTGCTGCACCATTGAATCCCGAGCGGCGGACGGGGACTGGCCTCGCACAACTCCCGGCGTGCTGGTGCAACCGATGCACAGTGGTGCCAGAACACACAGTGCGACTCCCCAAATCTGTTTCGCGCCCATCACGTTCAATCCCCCTCAATTGGATTCCGTTCCGATGCCCACGGCGCGGCGAGCGAAGTCCGCGCCTGGGTCCGTCCTTTCCTTTATCGGCATTCCGGCCCGCGAAATGCGGAAAATCATGATTTCGAGCACAATCCGTAAGAGAGCAAAAACCCTTCGATCTTGCAGAATCGCTACAGTCGGGGTAAATTACCGGCACCAACGGGCACACGGCCGCCGCCCCGCCCGTTTTCGTAAACCATTGTCATAAAGCTGGTTGTGACTACGGGTGTAATGCGGTTCGGCCGCAAGGGATTGTGGGACGCCGCTAGCGGGCCGCGCTTCATCAAATCCGAGCGCCGGCTCCTCGTGGAAAGGGAGTGTGAGGAGTGTTTGTCGCTGCATCGACGCGTTGTTTTGCCGAGAAGCCGTTTGAGGAAGCCTGCTTCCAGATCAGCGAACTTGAATTCGACAAGCTCGAGATCTGGATGGACGACAACAGTCCGCACCTCAAAACGTCCGAAGTCGCTGCCGATCCGGAACGGTTTTTTGCACGCTATCGCGAATCGACGCGGCTAACCCCGGTGGCCTTGTACCTCGAACACGATGTCCCGCTCCCCGCCCTCACTTCGCTCTCACGGCTGGCGAAGATGATGCGGATCACGCAGATCACCATTCCCGCATCTCCATTGGGAACCCCTTTCAATACCGAAATCGACCGGCTGCGGGCATTCGTCAACGTCACCAGTCAGGATGGCATTCGGCTGTCGCTCAAGTCGGAAACCGGCACGCTGACCGAAGATCCTCACACGGCGGTCGAACTGTGTCAATCGGTTCGTGGGCTGGGGATCACGCTCGACCCCAGCTACTACGTTTGCGGGCCGAATCGGGGAAAGTCGTACGATCAAGTCTTCCCCTTCGTTTATCACACGCATCTACGTGACACGACCCCCAACGATTTGCAAGTGCAGGTCGGACTCGGGGAGATCGACTACAGCCGCCTGATCGCCATGCTCCGCCGTCAGAATTATCAGCGGGCTCTCTCGGTCGACGTTCTTTCCGACAGAATCGACGAGGTGGGCCGACTGCTTGAGATGCGCAAGCTCCGGATGCTGCTCGATACGCTGCTGTAACGGCTGTTAACGATTTACAGACCGCTTCGTTACTTCCCGAAGTCGCGCGGGTTGCCGAACAAGCCGCCGCCGGAGGAACTGCCGGTTCCTCCCTTGAGAGGTTCCTTCCGCTTCCGCTGATAAACTTCGCCGCCGCTGGGTGCCTGGTCTTCGTCCGGTTTTTCCGTCTCCGGCTTCGCCATGAGCGCCTTCAGCGACAGGCTGACCCGTTTGCGATCCGTATCGACTTCCAGCACCTGCGCCTCGACGACCTGGTGCGGCTTGAGCACGTCCGCCACGCGCCGCACGTGCTTGTAGTCGATTTCGCTGACGTGAATCAGCCCTTCGAGTCCCGGTTCGAGTTCCACGAACGCGCCAAAATCGGCGACTCGCGTCACTTTGCCGGAGACCTTGGTTCCGACACCGTACTTCGCGGCAGCGGTCGTCCACGGGTTTTGCGCCAACTGCCGCATCCCCAGGCTGATCTTTTTTGTGTCCGGGTTGAGCGCGAGGATCTTGACCTCGACCTGCTGCCCTTCCTGTAGAATGTCGGAAGGTTTCTGAATGCGCTGCCAACTAATCTCGCCTACGTGCAAAAAGCCGTCGACTCCGCCCAGATCGATGAACGCGCCGTAGTCCTTGAGCGTTTTGACCGTGCCGCTCATTGTCTGGCCGACTTCGAGAGTCGTCCACATCTTCTCGGCCGCTTCCTGCCGTTCGACTTGCAGTTGTGCGCGGCGGCTGACGACAAGATTTCGTTTCTTCGGATTGACCTCAACCACCTCGACCCGGAGCTTCTGTCCGATGTACTGCTCAAGGTCGCCGACGAATCCGAGCTCGATCTGGCTCGACGGTAGGAACCCGCGTAACCCGCCGACGGTTACTTCCAGGCCTCCCTTGTTCGTTTTGTTCACGACGCATTCAATAACCTGCCCCTTCGACAGCGACTCCCAGTTCCCCGCAACCTTCCGCATGCCGCGCGGCAAATTGACGAGCACCAGTCCTTCGGCCGGGTCGAACTTCTCGACAATGACTTCGATCAATTGTCCGACTTCCGGTTTCTTACCGGAAGTGAACTGCCGCGAGGAGACAACCCCCGGCGATCGAACGCCAAGATCGAGAAACACATTGTCGCCGCTGACCGATTGAATTCGACCCGCCAGATGCGCGCCGGCTTCCAAGGTCTCTTCACTGATCGGCTCGGACGACTTCGAAACCGCTTCCGAAATTGCGGCGGGAGACTGCTGGGGCATGTCGAGCTCGCCGCTGGACAACGCCGCCTCGATCTCCGCTTCCATCTCGTTATCCAGTTGCTCAATGGCCGGCGGGATTTCAACCGGTGGAGGGGCGAGCTTGCGCTCCGGCTTCGGCGGTTTCGCCTTCGGAGACGCGGATGCGTGGGCTGCGGGATCGGCAGCCGTTTCCGCGGAGACAGATTCGGTCGCCGAGGATGCGTCTGCCGTGTTTGCTTCACCTGCCGTTGCCGACCCGGTTGATGCAGTTGTTTGCTGCGAAGCTTGCGGAGCGGGCGTTGACGACGTCGCGGCAGCAGGCGATTCCGCGGCAGCCGGTCGAGTTGCTCCGGCCCCTAACGTCTTCATCGTCGGTACTGCCTTGAATTCCTTCGGGTTGACGGTGGGATTGAGCCGCAAGCGGCGGGCCGGTGCAGGGGATTCCTCGACAGCCGTCCCGACCGAATGCTCCGTCCGCGTCTGTTCCTCGCTCTTCGCGGAGTTGTCCACTCCGGAGGTCTCGGCACTTTCCCCAGCTGGCTTCTGCACGGGATCGCTGACACTTTCGGGGGATGTCGCTCCCTCGATAGCTTGGGAAGGGTTGGGATTCGCACCGTTTTCGGAAACCATCTCGTCGGAACTCATTACTCTCTGATCCTGCAATCAACCTGTCGTGGAACGCACGGACGGGTCTGTCCGCGCCAAACGCATTTCACCCGCTCATTACCCTAATTAACATAGTCGATCAATCAGCGGTTCGCTACTGCGATCCAGCCCGAATGACCTTTACCTTGACGCAGCGAAACCCCACGGCATCGCTCTTCGCGTGGTCGGGGATTGGCCAGCGAGTCGTACTGCGTAACAGTTCATGTCGGTCCCTCCAGGAACCGCCGCGCATCACGCGCGGTTGTTGCACTCTTTCCGATTCCCAGCGGACCGCACCGACCGGAGCCCCCTCATAGCTTTCGTGCCAACTGTCCGCCACATATTCCCAAAGGTAACCGTGCATGTCGTAAATTCCCCATGCGTTCGGCTTTTTCGCGCCGACCGGAGGGTCGTTGCCTGCCGCATTCCCTGTATGCCAGGCATAGGGGTCGAGCAGTGAGGCCGCGTTCCCTGAGTCCCCCGGTGCGGTTGCCTGCTCGCCGAAACTGTACGCTGTTGCCGTACCGGCCCGGCAGCAATACTCCCACTCTCCCTCGCAGGGGAGCCGAATTTCGACCTCGTCATCCATCAGCTTCGCGGCCCGCATTCGTTTGGTCGTTTCCCGGCAAAACTGCACGGCCTCCTGCCAAGTGACCATTTCGACGGAATTCCGCGGCCCCTTCCAGGCGCTGGGGTTGCGGTCCATGACCGCTTCATAAAGATTCTGCGGAACTTCGTAGCGGGCGATCCAAAAGCTGTTCTTCAGGGTCACAACGTGTACCGGACGTTCGTTCGCGGGACCGTCCGGAGACCCCATGGAAAACGACGCGGGAAATGTGCCTTGACCGGGTGTGATCTCCACGAATTCGGAGTCGAACCGCTTCAACAATTCAAGTTGAGAGGCTTTCTCGGTAACGCTTGCTCCAACCTCCTTTTCACCGGCTGTCGCAGGGAACGAAACAACCCCACAGAGCATCAGCATGGAAATCTCCGCGAACAACCGACGGAGATGCCGTGCGACTCGACAGCGCACCCAACTGGCCAGCTTCGACGGAAACGGCATGATGGTGCCCCAATGTTTTTTTCGGGGGACAGGCGATCACTCCACCCCCTTATCTAGCGAACAGGACGAGTGATCGCAACAATACTGGCAGATTCTCCCGTGGGCCTCCCGAAATCATCAGGAACGAGTTTGTCGATGCCCGAAGATTCCCATTCTTATCTTCGCAGCCCGGAGTTGTTGTCCGCCGGGAATAGTCGGCTGCTGATCGTCGACATGCAACAGAAACTGCTGCCGCTGATTCCCGTGGCCGAGCGGACGATCCGCAATTGCCGGCGGTTGATCGAAGGAGCGGGCGTTCTTTCCGTTCCGGTCTTTGCGACCGAGCAGTATCCGAAAGGATTGGGGGGCACGGTTCCGGAACTCGCGGAGTTGCTCGCCGGCATTCCTTCAAAAGTTCGCTTCAGTTGCACCGAAGTGTTGAATTGGGGTTCCGCGGCGGAACAGGAGGACGATCGGGACCAGATCGTCGTCGCCGGAATTGAATGTCACGTCTGCATTCAGCAAACCGTGCTCGACCTGTTGGCGGACGGGTACCGGGTGTTCGTCCCCGCGGATGCCGTCGCCAGCCGTCATAAGCTGGATTGGCGAATGGCTCTCGACCGGATGTCCGCCTCGGGCGCGACGCTGACCACCACCGAATCGGTGTTGTTCGAGTGGTGCGAAGTCGCCGGGACGCCGGAATTCAAGGAGATCAGCCGGCTGATCATTCAAGGATGATGGTTCGATAAGAGTTCGATGGAAATTCGTGCGATCGATCAACCGTGTCGATCAGCACGCCACTGGAAACGATAGATACCAACTCTGGAAACGAGACTCCCATGACGACAGAACTTCCTCAATCCATCACCCCTCCCCGTCGCATTTTGATGGGGCCCGGCCCCAGCGACGTCTCGCACCGTGTGCTGAGCGCGCTCGGTTCGCCGACCGTCGGGCATCTCGATCCTTATTTTCTGCGCGTCATGGATGAAATGCAGAAGATGTTGCGGCAGGTCTTCCGCACGACGAATGAGTTGACCCTTGCGGTCAGTGGTACCGGAAGCTGCGGTATGGAAACCTGCGTGGTCAATCTGATCGAGCCGGGGGATCGGATGATCGTCGGCGTCAATGGTGTGTTCGGCGGACGAATGGCCGATGTCGCGGGACGTTGCGGGGCAGAAGTGCGGAAGCTGGAAAAACCGTTCGGTGAGGTCTTCACACCCGACGAAATCGCCGCGGCCGTGAAGCAGCATTCCCCGAAAGTCGTCGGCATCGTGCATGCCGAGACATCCACGGGTGCCTGGCAGCCGTTGGAGGAGATTTCGAAAATCGTGCACGACGCCGGTGCCTTGCTGCTGGTCGATTGCGTGACATCGCTGGGGGGCGCGCCGGTGGAAGTTGATGCGTGGCAGCTCGACGCGGTTTACAGCGGCACGCAGAAATGTCTCAGTTGCCCGCCCGGCCTTTCGCCGGTGACCTTCAGTCCGCGCGCGATCGAGGTCATCGAAAAGCGGAAAACCAAAGTCGCGAGTTGGTACATGGACATGACGTTGGTCCGCAATTACTGGGGTCAGGAGCGGGCGTATCATCACACGGCTCCGATCAACATGAACTACGGACTGCACGAAGCGCTGCGGATCGTTCTCGAAGAAGGGCTCGAGCCCCGCTTCAAGCGGCATATGCAGAACCACAAGGCGCTCAAGTCGGGCCTGAAGGCCATGGGAATCGAGTACGCGGTGGCCGAGGGACGGCAATTGCCGATGTTGAATGCCGTCCACATTCCGGCGGGGGTCGATGACGCAGCCGTGCGTCGAAAGCTGCTCAACGAATTCGGCATCGAGATCGGCGGCGGACTCGGACCGATGAAAGGCAAGACCTGGCGAATCGGGTTGATGGGAGAAGCGAGCACGCAGTCGAACGTGCTCCTGTTCCTCGCGGCGCTCGAACGGTGTCTCTCCGACCTGGGGAAAAAGGTAGCCGCCGGAGCAGGGGTCGCGGCCGCGAACGCGGTCTTCTCGCATCCGTAATCGATTCGATGGTGTCTGTCTTCATTCAAGAGGAATGTTAGCCCATGACTCTCTATGAACGGCTCGGCGGCGTGTTCGCTATCGCCACTGTCGTCGATGACTTCATCGACCGAGTCATGAACGATCCCCGGCTGAACGCGAACCCGTTGGTCGACGAAGCCCACCACAAAGTCGCGCCGGCCGGATTCAAGTATCTCGTGACTGAACAGGTCTGCGAGGCAACCGGAGGGCCGCAGCGGTACACCGGCCGCAACATGTACGATTCGCACGCCCACCTGAAGATCACCGATGGAGAGTGGCAGGCATTTCTCGATGACCTGCAACAAACGTTCGACAAGTTTCAGGTACCGTCGGCCGAGCAGGGGGAACTGTTCGCGATCGTGGAAAGCACGAAGAGCGACATCGTTCTCCCCGTTCGCTGAGCCCGCCGCTCGTTTCAGAATTCACCCTCTTAGAAGTACGGACTCGTGCTGTCGGCGGACTGCCAGTCCCGCCCGGTCGCCTCTTTCCACGCCTCCCGCTGCTCGTGCACATGCAGCGGCCACCGCCAGTCGATGTACCGCTCACCCGACGACTTGCAGGAGGTCAGGCCGAGCACCGACAGCGCAGCGAGAATCACCAAACAGCGAATACGGGACATACCATTTTCATCGGCAATATCCGAACCTCGGCTGCACTCCAAGCAGTGACTGATCGCTTTTGAACTCACGTCTCGCACCTCTCGTCCCTCGTCTTTCTTCCTACTTTGGGCCTTGGGCTGAGAAAAACTCGCGGCGACGTTGCCGCGAAGAAGTCGGTCGAATAATCGCGAAAAGGTTCGAAGGTGCTCAAAATTCGAC
>CAZVJA010000152.1:0-12592 GCA_964626885.1 uncultured Planctomycetaceae bacterium
CCCCCAACCGGGCGGCTTCTTCAATCGTGGTCACTTGGTAGCCTTCCATCGCGACTTGGAGTGCGCAGATCGGGTCGATCTCGGTGATGATCACCCGGGCTCCGAGCCCATCCATCGCATCGGCACATCCCTTGCCGACGTCTCCGTAGCCGCAGACGACGACCACCTTCCCCGCCACCATAATATCGGTGGCCCGTTTGATACCGTCTGCCAGCGATTCACGGCAGCCGTAAAGATTGTCGAACTTGCTCTTGGTGACGGAGTCGTTGACGTTGATCGCGGGAACGCCGAGCTTTCCCTGGTCGAGCATCTGGTGCAGACGATGAACTCCGGTGGTGGTTTCCTCGGTCAGCCCGCGAATTCCTTTGAGAAATTCGGGATATCGATCATGGATCATCTTGGTGAGGTCGCCGCCGTCGTCGAGGATCATGTTCAGCGGTTGCCCGTCGGGCCAGACGAGGGTCTGCTCGATGCACCAATCGAACTCTTCCTCATTCATCCCCTTCCAGGCGAAGACCGGAATGCCGGCGGCAGCGATGGCTGCGGCAGCATGGTCCTGCGTCGAGAAAATATTGCAGCTCGACCAGCGGACCGTCGCCCCGAGCTTGATCAGCGTTTCGATAAGGACCGCGGTCTGGATCGTCATATGCAGACACCCGGCGATGCGCGCCCCCTTCAGCGGCTGGCTGGGACCGTACTTCTCGCGCAAGGCCATCAGGCCGGGCATTTCGTTTTCAGCCAGTTCGATTTCTTTGCGGCCCCAGTCGGCCAACTTGATATCCGCTACTTTGTACGGCAGGGTCTTGGCGGCAGTCGTGGACATTCGTTACTCCTGGAACGATCGCGAGAAGGATCCGCCGAACGTGGGCGAATAAGAAACTGTCTGAACATCAACCGCGGAGCACCGGCAGGGTTTTACCTCCCGGCTCGTGGCGGTCAGGTGCCTGTAACATAGGGAGTTTCATCGGCATCGGCAACGTCGACCGAGTGGCTTTCGGGTGTTAAGCCGGGATTGCATTCGATATATTCCACCGGTCCTTCAGGCGTTATGGGTTGGGTCAGCAATACTGCGAGTGAATGGTCCACACACGCCGCAGGCACCTTTCTTCAGGAGATCGCATGCGAATCCGACAGATCTATGGCGAGGGAAAATTCGGCCTCTCGTTCGAGATCTTTCCCCCCAAGACCGAAGAGGGGGATGAATCGCTCGCGCGCACGCTCGCGCGTCTGGCGGTATATCAACCGGCGTTTATCTCCTGCACCTACGGTGCCGGCGGAAGCACGCGAACCCGCACCATCGACTGGTGTGTCCGTATTCAAGAAGAATTTCATCAGACCGCCACGGCTCACTTTACATGCGTCGGTTCCACGCGCGAAGAACTGCTCGATTGGCTCAACCTGGCACGGCAAAAAGGAATTCAGAACATCATGGCCCTGCGCGGCGACCCGCCGGAGGGACAGAAGTCGTTTCAACCGGTTGCGGGAGGGTTGCGAAACGCCAATGAACTGGTGACGCTGATTCGTGAAACCGCACCCGAAATGGGAATCGGCGTGGCGGGGTATCCTGAGAAGCACATTGAAGCTCCCAATCCCGAGACCGATCTCGTCAATCTCAAACGCAAAGTCGATGCCGGAGCAGACGCCGTTTTCACCCAGCTCTTTTACGAGAACGACAATTTCTTCCGCTTCCGCGATCGGTATCACCAGATCGGGATTTCGGTGCCATTGATTCCCGGAATCATGCCGATCACCGAATTCGCAAGGATTCGCCGCATCACATCGATGTGCGGGGCGTATTTCCCGCCGGAACTGGCATCCCGCCTCGAAGCGGTTCAGGACGATGCGACGGCGCAATTCGAGATCGGCGTCGAGCACGCGGTCAATCAGTGCCGTGAGCTGATGGACAACGGCGCGCCGGGAATTCATTTCTACGTGCTGAACCGGTCGAAGGCGTGCGAACGGATTCTCGGGGCACTTGGTATCGGCGCGGCGACGGGGGAGCAGGGCTGAGAATGGCATCTGCGTCGTCCGCTGATCAACATCTACATCGCCTGTTAAAGGAGCGAATCCTCATCCTCGATGGCGCGATGGGGACGATGATTCAGACCCATAAGTTCGCCGAGCAGGATTTCCGCGGGAGTCGATTCGCCGACCATGCTCGTCCACTGCAGGGATGCAACGACCTGCTTTGTCTGACGCAGCCGCAGGCTATCGCGGAGATCCATCGCCAGTATCTCGACGCCGGCGCGGACATCATTCAGACCAATACATTCAACTCCACGTCGATCTCGCTGGCGGACTACGGACTGGAACCACACGTCTTCGAGATTAACCGCGCCGCGGCGGCGCTGGCACGCAAAGTTGCAGACGAAGTCTCCGACCGAACTCCCGACAAGCCCCGCTTTGTGGCGGGGAGCATCGGCCCTACGAATCGTACTGCGTCGATGTCGCCCGACGTCAATAATCCCGCCTTCCGCGCCGTGACCTTCGATGAGTTGGTTGAAGCCTATTCCGAACAGGCGCGTGGCCTGATCGACGGTGGTGTCGACACGTTGATGCCTGAAACAACGTTCGACACGTTGAATCTCAAAGCGGCGCTGTTCGCTCTGCGCAAGCTGTTCGACGAATTGGGTCGCGAATGGCCAGTAATGATCTCGGTCACGATCACCGATGCCAGCGGCCGCACGCTTTCGGGCCAAACCGTCGAGGCATTCTGGAATTCGGTCGCGCATGCCGGAGCGCTCAGCGTCGGCATCAACTGTGCGCTGGGGGCCGACCTCATGCGGCCCTATATCGAAGAGCTGTCGCGCGTCGCGCCGGTGCATATCAGTTGTCATCCGAACGCGGGGCTGCCGAACGAATTTGGCGAGTATGACGAGACCCCCGCGCACATGGCCTCGATACTTCGCGACTTCGCCGCAAATGGCTGGCTGAATATCGTCGGCGGTTGTTGCGGTACGACGCCGCCGCACATTCGCGCCATCGCCGACGCCGTCCGCGAAGCGACACCGCGCCGCATTCCCGAAGTCCCACCTTACACCCGGCTGAGCGGGCTCGATCCCCTCACCATTCGCCCCGACAGCAACTTCATCCTCATCGGTGAGCGGACAAACGTCACGGGGTCGAAGAAGTTCGCGCGGCTCATCAAGACCGGCGATTATGAGCAGGCGCTGGCTGTCGCGCAAGATCAGGTCGCCGGCGGGGCGAACATCCTCGACGTCAACATGGATGAGGCGCTGCTCGATGGTCCGAAGACGATGACCACGTTCCTCAACCTGCTCGCCTCCGACCCCGAGATCGCCCGCGTGCCGATCATGGTCGACAGTTCGAACTGGGCAGTGCTCGAAGCGGGGCTCAAGTGTCTCCAAGGAAAAGGGATCGTCAATTCGATCAGTTTGAAAGGAGGCGAAGAGGAATTTCTCCGGCAGGCACGGCTGGTGCGCCGATACGGTGCCGCGGCGGTTGTGATGGCCTTCGACGAGGAAGGGCAGGCCGCCGACGCCGACCGTAAGGTCGAGATTTCGAAACGCGCCTTCAAGCTGCTGACTGAGAAAGCCGGCTTCCCCCCTCAAGACATCATCTTTGACGCGAACATTCTCACTGTCGGCACCGGTATCGAGGAGCACGCGAATTACGGCATCGAGTTCATCGAGGCGGTGCGCCGCATCAAGCAGGAATGCCCCGGTGCGAAAACCTCCGGCGGCGTGAGCAACGTGTCGTTCTCATTCCGCGGCAACGACGTCGTCCGCGAGGCGATGAACGCCGCGTTCCTCTATCATGCGATTCGAGCCGGGCTCGATATGGCGATCGTCAACGCAGGTCAGCTCGAAGTCTATGAGGAAATCGACAAGCAACTCCTGGAGCACATTGAAGACGTGCTGCTCAATCGCCGTCCCGACGCCACCGAGCGGCTCGTCGAATTCTCGGAGACCGTTAAGAAGAAGGAGAAGGGGGCCGAGGAAGAAGAAGCGTGGCGAAAAGCCTCCGTCCAAGAGCGTCTGGCACATGCCCTCGTGAAGGGGATCGTCGAGCACATCGACGCCGACACCGAGGAAGCACGGCAAAAACTGGGACGCCCATTGTCGGTCATTCAGGGACCGCTGATGGACGGCATGAACATCGTCGGGGAACTGTTCGGTTCCGGAAAGATGTTCTTGCCGCAGGTCGTCAAGAGCGCCCGCGTGATGAAGAAAGCGGTCGCCTACCTGCTCCCCTTCATGGAAGCCGAGAAGGCAGCCAACGCCGACGCAAGCAGTTCGCGCGGCAAGATCGTAGTGGCCACCGTCAAAGGGGACGTGCATGACATCGGAAAGAACATCGTCGGTGTCGTCCTGCGTTGCAACAACTTCGAGGTCATCGATCTCGGCGTGATGGTTCCCGCGGAAAAGATTCTCGACACGGCTGTCGAGGAGCAGGCCGACATCATCGGCTTAAGTGGGCTCATTACGCCGTCATTGGAAGAAATGGTGCACGTCGCCCGCGAGATGCACCGCCGCGAGTTTCATGTTCCATTGTTGATCGGCGGAGCGACGACCAGCGCGAAGCATACGGCGGTAAAAATCGCGCCGGCCTATCGCGAGCCGGTGGTCCACGTGGCGGACGCCTCGGTTTCGGTGCCGGTCGTCGAGAACCTGATCGATAAGGAAAAACGGGGGGCATTCGCAGAAAAGAACAGCGCGGCGCAGGAACGGGACCGCCGCCTCTTCGCCGAGCGGCAACAGAAGCACCTTGTGCCGTTTGCGGAAGCGTGCGCGCGGCGATTCACGACAAACTGGGAACAGGTCCGAATCGACAAGCCGGCGTTTCTGGGATTAAAGTTGCTCGCCGATCAGCCGCTGTCGGAACTCGTGCCGTACATCGACTGGTCGCCGTTCTTTCAGACGTGGGAGCTGCGAGGCAAATATCCCAAGATCTTCGGAGATCCCGATGTCGGGCTGGAAGCGAAGGGGCTTTTTGATGACGCGCAGGCACTGCTCGACCGCATTATTGTGAAGAAGTTGCTGACCGCGCGCGGCGTGTACGGTTTCTGGCCGGCGAATGTTATCGACGGCGAAGACATCGTCTTATACACGGATGAGTCGCGGGAAACAGAGCTGACTCGCTTTTCGATGTTGCGGCAGCAGTGGGAGCGGAAGGGGCAGGAAGAATTTCGCTCGCTGGCCGATTACATCGCGCCGATCGAGAGTGGCCGGGCCGATTATCTCGGCGCGTTCGCGGTGACGGCGGGCATCGGCTGCGACGAGCTGGCCCACGAGTTTGTCGAGCAGCATGACGATTATCATTCGATCATGACGAAGGCGCTCGCCGACCGATTCGCCGAGGCGTTTGCGGAGATGCTGCATCACAAGGCCCGTACCGATTGGGGCTACGGCCGCGACGAAAAACTCTCGCCGGAAGAACTCATCGACGAAAAGTATCGCGGCATCCGCCCGGCGTTTGGATACCCCGCTTGTCCCGACCATACCGAGAAGCGGCAATTGTTCGATCTGCTGCATGCCGAGGAACACACCAGCATCCGGTTGACGGAGAGTTTTGCGATGTGGCCGGCCGCGTCAGTCAGCGGCCTCTATTTCGCGCATCCCGACGCGCGGTACTTCTCGGTCGACCGCATCAGCCGCGATCAGGTGGAAGACTACTCGCGGCGGAAAGGCATGTCCATCCGAGAGGTCGAACGCTGGCTGGCACCGAATCTGGGATACGATCCGGAATAAGCGGGCATTTAAAGACAAAAACTCGAATTGTTCGGGCGACATCCGTATCGGTTCGACGCGATTGCTCCACTCTCAAAACTCACGGTCCGCTTGAGTCGTAGAGATTCCTCTGATCACCCCACCCGCCAGATTGATAGGATCTGGAAGATCGAGGAGTCACGAAAGGACGGATTATGTCTGAATCCACCGCACTCGAAGAACAGGTTGCCGTTGCCGAGCCGATCGTCCGGCCCAAACCGCGCGACAAGAAACACGAGCGCGAAGAAGCCCGCTCCAAGACAAAGAAGCAGCCCCCCTACGCGGTGATTTTGGAGAACGACGACCTGCACACGTACGATTACGTCATCGAAGTGTTGCAGAAGGTCTGTGGTTACGATTTACAAAGATCATTTCTGTTGGCATGGCTTGTAGACAAAACGGGTGAGGCGCTGGTCTGGAGCGGCACGCTGGAACTCGCGGAATTGAAGCGCGACCAGATCCGCGGCTTCGGCCCGGACACTTACGCCCCCAAGCCGGTCACCTTTCCGCTGGGCGTGCGCGTCGAACCGCTGCCGGGGGAGTGACGGGATACCGAGAAACGCGCGGCGGCACGCTCTGCCGGTCACTGGGCCTTCCGCGACCACGAATCGCCGAAGGCCTGATCCGCGCGCAAAAAGAAACCCCGGAAAAACCGGGGTTTGCGACGCACCGCGAAAAACCGCGATGTGCTCAGGTGCCCCCACATGGACTCGAACCATGAACCTACTGATTAAGAGTCAGTTGCTCTACCAATTGAGCTATAGGGGCGCACGGTATTCGACCGTGGGAGTGTCGAAGTATACTGGCGGCGGAGGGACCGTTCAACCCTCTGCGGAACCGGGTGCACGTCTCCACTTCCGCCGAGAGGGAAACCGCAGTACGTCGAGGCTCCAAGCCTCGTGAGTTTTTATTCTGGAGAGACCGGCATGTCTGAAGCTGTTATTCTCGAGGTGATTCGCACTCCCTTCGGCCGGCGCGGCGGGGCGTTCCGCGAAACCCGTCCCGACTGGCTCCTCGCCCACGCCTTGAAGGGGCTTGTCGAACGGAGTGGCATTGATCCCGCGAAGGTCGAGGACGTCGTCACCGGCTGTGTGACGCAGGCGGGCGAACAAGGGGCGAACATCGGCCGGCTGGGGGTGCTGCATGCAGGCTTTCCTGTGCAGGTGCCGGCCGTCACGCTGAACCGCATGTGCGGGTCGAGTCAGCAGGCGGTCCATTTTGCGGCTCAGGAGATCGCGGCCGGCGACGCAAAATACACCATCGGGGCCGGCATCGAATCGATGACCCGCGTGCCGATGTTCTGCGACATCGGCGGCGGCTACGAGAAACTGAATCCCGAGATTCTGGCGAAGCACGATCTCATCCATCAGGGCGAGAGCGCCGAGCGCATTGCCACCAAATGGAACATCTCGCGAAAAGAGTTGGATGAATTCAGCGCCGAAAGCCATCGCAAGGCGTTCGCCGCGGCGCGCGAGAAACGGAACGTCGAAATTCTTCCCACACCCGGCCTCGACGCCGACGGCGGGTCCGTCACGCTCACGTACGACGAGGGGATTCGCGAACACATCGACATGCAGAAGATGGGGACGTTGAAGACGGTCTTCCGGCCGGACGGAAACGGCGTGGTGACCGCCGCGAACTCGAGCCAGGTTTCCGACGGCGCCTCGGCCATATTGGTGGGAGACCGTGATGCCGCCGTAGCGGACGGGTTCAAGCCGCGGGCGCGGTTCCTGGCGCGCGTGGCGATTGGCGACGACCCGATGATGCAGCTCACGGGTGTCATCCCCGCGACGCAACTGGCGCTCAAGCGAGCCGGTATGACGATCCAAGACATCGACTGGTTCGAGGTCAACGAGGCATTCGGCACGGTCGTACTCTCGTGGGCGCGAGAATTGAAACCCGACATGGCGAAGGTCAATCCGTGGGGGGGAGCGATCGCGCACGGCCATCCGCTCGGAGCGACTGGTGGCGGACTGATGTCGAAGATGCTCACCGGTCTCGAAGCGACCGGCAAAAGTACCGGTCTGCAGGTGATGTGCATCGGCCACGGCATGGCCACCGCGACGATCATTGAACGAATTTGATTTGAACGATGAATTGCGCGCGAATTCTGGAGTGATCACATGCAAATCGCCGATCGCGTGTTTCTTATCACCGGCGGGGGATCGGGACTTGGCGGGGCGTGTGTGCGGCGAATTGTTGCGCGCGGCGGGCGGGCCGTTATCGCTGATATCTCCGAGCAGGCCGGCTCCGCACTGGCGGACGAATTGGGTGCCCCCGTCCGATTCATCCGTACTGATGTCACCGACGAGTCGCACGTGCAGGCTGCGATCGATGCGGCGAACAAGGAATTCGGCCGGCTCGACGGCGTGGTGAGCTGCGCGGGAATCCCGCTGGCGCAGCTCGTCGTCGGGAAGAATGGTCCGCATTCGCTGGCCGACTTCACGCGGATCATTCAGGTCAATCTCATTGGTACGTTCAACGTCATTCGACTGGCGAGCGCCGTGCTGGTCCGCAATGAGCCGACGGCCGGAGGTGAGCGCGGGGTGATCATCAACACCGCGTCGGTGGCGGCATTCGACGGGCAGATCGGTCAGGCGGCTTACTCCGCGTCGAAGGGGGGCGTGGTCGGCATGACATTACCGATCGCGCGGGAGTTATCTCGCTTTGGCGTTCGCGTAATGACCATCGCGCCGGGCATCTTCGAGACCCCGCTTCTCGGTCAACTCTCCGAAGAGGTCCGCCGCTCATTGGCTGAGCAGGTTCCCTTTCCCAAACGTCTCGGGAAGCCCGACGAATACGCAGCGCTGGTCGAGCACATCATCGAGAACGAGATGCTCAACGGCGAGACGATCCGGCTCGACGGCGCGATCCGCATGGCACCGCGATAGATGGCCCGCTCTACACGCCATTCGGATTCGGAAAGAAACCTCGCGCTGATTTGGCCATTCACGACAGCAATCGGTCCTACCGGATGAGCAACGCCGTCGATTCGCCCAAGTCCGATGTATTCCTAGTTACCTCGCTCGTTCCGTAACAGTATCCTCAATGAACCGAGGTTACTTAATTGTCGCGGGATCATTGTTGGGAATAGACGGTAGTTCGGGCACGACATTTTCTTTGGAACTCTCCTTTTTATCTGGATGGACGTGTCCCTCCGGATGGTCGTGAGCTGCCGGCAGGGAGGCATCGAGCATCGATTTTGCCCTTATTCCGGCTGCGGTCTGTGGGTATTTTTCGAGCACGCTCTGCAGCAGAGTCTGGATCTCGAGTACTTTGTGTTCCGCGTCCCGTTCGTTGATCTTCTTTTGCAGATCGTCCGCCATCCGCTGCAGCTCGGCTTCGTCGCCATTCTTGGCGTATTCGGAAGCCAGCCGGAGAAAGCGGGCTTTCACCGACTCGGATTGCGGTGTCGGTTCCCGTTCAAAATCCAAGGACTCGCCGAACGGTGACTCAGCATCGGCAAAGGGTCCCAGCCGCCGGGCACGGTCTTCGGAGATCTTATCCTTCGCATGCAGCGCGACACTGACTCCGCCAACCAGAACAATCAGGACCGCTCCCGTCATTAACTTCCATTTCATCGCGGACTCCTTTCCGAGGGAATGCCGTTCTGCTTTAGCCACGTCCGCAAGCATACCCGCGGCTGACCTCATGCAACCAGATCAATTTGGTGCGCGATGCGGATTTTTCAACACCGAATCGAGTCGCACCAGGACTGCTGCAAGTCCCGTTTCTCGAAAGGTGTGGTCAATGCCCATTTCCCGCCCATTCTTGTGTGCCGTACGCCGATTATCAGGGCAAATCCGGCGCCGCGCCGAAAGCGTTGCGGTGTGTGGAAAATCGCGACGATTCCCGCTACGATTCTCCTTCCGGCCGGAGTGGCGGAACTGGCAGACGCGCTGGATTCAAAATCCAGTGTCCTTCATCGGACGTGTGGGTTCGAGTCCCTCCTCCGGCACCTGCGACAAAAGGACTTACGGCAATCCGCCGCAAGTCCTTTTGTCGTGAAGAGCGAGGTTTTTCGAACCACCAAGGTGAGTGGTGGACGGCATCGAGGACGAACGTCTCGACGGATGCTGTTTGTTCGCGCGATTGTGGCCAGTGTGCTTCGATGACTCGCCTTTCATCATCCAAGACGAGGCGACTTTACGCCCCTTCCACGTTCTCACGGCGATGCGCGTCCTCTTCGGGAGACGCGGGCTCCGGCGCGCGGGCTTTGGGCGGCGCGGTCGTGGCGTAGGTGCCGGGGCTGATCTGCGGGCTGGTTTTCGTCTCGTCCAGAATCCGCTTGAGATGGTCGGCGTCCATCGTTTCGCTCTCCATCAGCTCCCGCGACATTTGTTCGAGAGCTGCGCGACGGGTGCTGAGAATTTCATGCACCGTCCGGCCTGCTTCGTCGATGATCCGCTTCACCTCGAGATCGATTTCGCGAATTGTATCCTCGCTGTGAACCGGCTCGCCGAGCGTCGTCGCGCCGGCGAGGAAGGGAGAGCGGCGCGTTTCGCTGTAGTGTACCCTTCCGAGCTTCTGGCTCATGCCGAATTCGGTGACCATCCTGCGGGCGATGTCGGTGGCACGTTCAAGATCGTTTTGCGCACCGGTCGAGGTTTCCTTGAAGATGATTTCCTCGGCGTTGATTCCGCCGAGCAGCACGCAAATACGATTTTGTAATTCCGATTGCGTGTGAAGTTGTCGATCTCCCTCGGGGCGTTGCATGGTGTAGCCAAGCGCCCCCATGCCGCGGGGGATGATCGAAATTTTATGTACCGGATCGGTATTCGGCAGGCAGCAGGCGACGAGCGCGTGGCCGCACTCGTGGTAGGCGACTCGGAGCTTTTCATCCTCATGAATGATGCGGGTCTGCTTTTCGAGCCCGGCGACGACGCGTTCGATGCCTTCCTCGAACTCGTGCATCGTGACGGTCGTTTTGTTTCCGCGTGCCGCCAGCAGAGCTGCCTCGTTGACGAGGTTCGCGAGATCGGCCCCGACGAAACCGGGAGTGAGTTTCGCAATCCGCTGCAGATCGACACTGTCATCCATCTTGATCTTCGCGGCGTGGACCTTGAGGATAGCCTCGCGTCCCTTAATGTCCGGCCGATCGACGAGAACATGACGGTCGAAGCGTCCGGGGCGCAGCAGAGCCGGGTCGAGTGTTTCGGGACGGTTGGTCGCGGCCATCACAATCACACTGAGGTCGGAAGAAAAACCATCCATCTCGACCAGCAGCGCGTTGAGCGTTTGCTCTCGTTCGTCGTGGCCGCCGGGCATGCCGCTGCCGCGCACTTTGCCGAGAGCATCGAGCTCGTCGATGAAGATGATGCTCGGCGAACGTTGCACCGCCTGCTGGAACATATCGCGGACACGGGCAGCCCCTACGCCGACGAACATCTCGACGAAATCGGACCCGGAGAGGCTGAAGAACGGCACACCGGCTTCTCCGGCGACCGCCTTGGCGAGGAGAGTCTTGCCTGTTCCCGGAGGACCGACGAGCAGCACACCGCGCGGAATTCGCCCGCCGAGTGCCTGATACTTCGCGGGGGTCCGCAAGAACTCGACGACTTCGCGCAATTCGTGAACCGCTTCGTCAATTCCGGCGACGTCCGTAAACGTGACGTCGATTTCCTCCTGGGCGTACAATCGGCCGCGGCTCCGTCCGAACGACATGGCCGTGCCGGCGCCGCCGAGCCGGCGGAAGATGAAGATCATCATCACCAGCAAAAGCGCGAATGAAGAGATCAGGAATAAGGCGGACGGCCATTCCGGCGGCGGAGCTGTAAAGCTGAAGTCGATTTCTTTCTGCCTCAGCAGCTTCGCGAGGTCGGCTTTCGTCTGGTCGGGCTGTCCCCACGCCTGGACTTTGAACGTCTTGATCGTGCTTTCGTCAGTTGGTTCGCCCGCTTCCGATTTCTCGGGGTGATCCTGGAAGGTGATGTACTCTTGTCCGATCACTAGCTCGAAGACGTTCGTTTTGTTGCGGTCCCCTTTTTCGACGTCTTGCAGGAACTTGCTGAAGTCGAGCTTCTCGCCGCGCTGGTTCCTATTGACGACCGAAATCAGCACAACCGCGGCAATGGCGAGAAAGATGAGGTACCAGATGACATTGCTGGATTGCTGCTTGTCGGGACGGCGGGAATCTCCCGGACGCTGCCCGGAAGGACGGTTGCCATCGGAGGGAGAAGGGGAGTTGTGATCGACGTCAGGCATGGTTGCTCACATCAAGGTCGATGAACTGTATTTGGCCGGGGACTGGGGGTCAACCCGGACCGACGTCCAGTATTTGGGCCGGTGAACGGCTCTTGCGAGGGTAGGCCCCCCCCCCTAAAATGACCCGCAGAGACCGAACCTTCTGGATTATATGGACCTGCGCGACACGGGCCCATCCTATTTCTTGGCGCGCCGCGACTCACCCGAATGAAACAGATCGCAGTCCTGGGGTCGACCGGCTCCATCGGTACGAACTGTCTCGAAGTGGTTGCCGCTCTCCGGGATCGGATGCGGGCGATCGGTATCACGGCGCATGCCAATTGGGAGGCTTTGGCCCGGCAAAGCCGGGATCATCATCCCCGATGGGCAGTTGTGAGCGATCCTGCCCTGCGGAAAGTCGTGCGGCGAGAAGATTTTTCACCGGAGACGGAAGTCCTCTTCGGGCCGGAAGGGATCGAACGAGTCGCGGCCGCTCCGGAAGTCGAAGTTGTTGTGGCCGGCATCGTCGGAGCGGCGGGGCTACGTGGGACTTGGGCGGCTGCCGAAGCGGGTAAGACCGTTGCGATCGCAAATAAGGAGACATTCGTTGTTGCGGGAGGGCTTGTCGTCGAGCTGGCACGGCGGACGGGGGCGACTCTTCTTCCCGTGGACAGCGAGCA
>CAZVJA010000153.1:0-12507 GCA_964626885.1 uncultured Planctomycetaceae bacterium
GGACTTGGTCGACGTCGCCAGCACATCGAGATCGCCAACTGTCTCCCGGCAACGGCGGCAGCTTCCCGCCACCGACGCCTGCTTGACCGATTTGAGCATGAGCAGACTGGCAATGATTTCGCTTGCCTGCGTCTGGGCCTCGGCGATGGAAAATCGTTTTCCCGCCTCCGTCACCTGACCAATCGATTCGAGGATCGTTTGCTCGGTCTTCTTGCCGAACCCCTTGAGCTCGGAGATTTTTCCGTGCTGCGCCGCTTCGCGAAGTTGATCGAGCGACTGAATGTTCAACTCGTTAAACAGCACCGCGACTTTTTTAGGGCCGATCCCCGGCAGGCGGAGCATCTCGACCACACCGGCAGGCACTTCCTTGCGGAGGTCTTCCAGCTGCTGAATCTTACCGGTGCCGAGCAGCGATTGGATCTTCCCGGCCAAATCCTTGCCGATCCCGGGTATGTCGTCGAGCGCCCGGTCCGGATCTGCCGCAATCTCCGCGAGCGACTCGGTCAGGTTCTCGATCGTACGCGAAGCGTTGCGATAGGCGCGCACGCGAAACGGGTTCGCGTTCTGGATTTCCAGAAGATCGGCGATCTCGTCGAACGCGCGCGCCACATCGGCGTTTTGCATGCCGAGCTTCCGGTTGTTAAGCGCCTGACTAATCTCGACGATTACTTCTGCACGACCCGCTGCCCCTGCTCGACCGGTACCCAATTCGGGTTGATACGGGCACGCGGAGTCTGTCGAACGATCGGCAGAGTGCCGAATGTCGATTTTCCGCTGACCGGGGCAAGCCGAGTTCGCTCGGGCATCACCCGCCAGGTGATCTTGGCGTTGAGCTGAGGCAGCACCGGAGAGTTTTCGCTTTTCTGTTTTTCGGTTTTTGGCGGTTCGGCGTCGTTCTTCTTTTCCCCCTCCGGCTTTTCGGCGGCGGGCTTGTCGTCCGTCTTTGGAGTAGACTCTTTGTTCTCACCAGCTGCGGGAGCCTCGAGAGCCGGTTTGTTCACGGGCTTGGCTGCTTCGGTCGCCTTCTTATTCTCCGTGGCCGGCGCGGCCTCTGCAGCGGGCTTCGTAGGAGCCGGCTGGCCGAGCGATGCCTTAGGAGCATCCGGATCACTCATCGGCGCGGTTTGCCTCTGCGGAATGATGGTCTCTGGGGCAGGGCCGACCGGTTTGAAGGTTGTTTGTTTATCCGCATCTCCATCCTTTGTCGCGTCACCGTTTCCTTTGGGAGCACCTTGCTGGTCCCGGCCTTCCCACTTCTTGTCGTCTTTGTTCGGATCGGGCGCTGACGGATCATACGTCGGGTTTGTGCCGTTTTTCGATTTCGGGTCCGGCTGCGGCCCTTTTCCTGCTCGGTTTGGAATGCCGCACGAGCCGGAGGCACACGCCAAGCCGCACGAATCGCATCCCACTCCGCATGCAGCTCCACAGGCCGGGCCGCAACTTCCACACGGTCCACAGGCAGACCCGCAGGTCGAACAAGGGGAGCAAGTCGAGCAGGCCGGAGCGTACGAAACGTACGACGGGGCGTAGTAGGAACTCATCCAGAACGGACTGTAGCCGGAAGACCAGTAGCCGCTGTACGAATACGGGCTGTAGTAGCTCGAATATCCGTAAGCAGTCATCATGGGGTAATCGGCGCGTGCATTGTCCGAAATTGCAACCAGCCCGACGATCGAGCAGAGGGCCGTACAAACCAGTCTGGCGAATGAAACTTTCATGGTGTCCCTCAAAGTAGAATTTCTCACCCAGCGAACCAATCGCCCCTTCAACGGGTCATTGGTTGCGACATTGACTACTGGTGCCACCTTCGTTGTGACCGCAGCGACGCATTACCGAGCCCGCCGGTCATCCTGACGCGGAAGTTCGTTCGTTTTCCGTTATCTTTGTTGTACAGGTGCCGACTTCGCGATGTCAATGACGGGCAATTCCGATGCCGCAATTCCCTAATCTGACGGCGGTCTTCCGCAGGTATCCGGAGCGATATCACCCCCGGCGAATCGACGCATCAGAGTCACATCAAGGATTCAGCGGCGCGACAATTCACAGGGTCGAGGCGGACGCGGGAATCTTCTGCCTGCGCTGCTGGCCCGTACAAGCTCCGCCGGTTGCCAGAATTCGCGGGTTGCACCATCTTCTGGCACAGATCCACGATCGAGGTGTCTCACAAGTCGCTGTGCCGGTGCAGACTATCGACGGACAAACACTTGTCGATGTGGAGCAACGGCTCTGGCAGCTCGAGCCGTGGATGCCGGGCCGGGCCGACTTTCACGAAAACTCGAGCGATACTCGTCTCCGCAACGCGATGCGGGCTCTGGCTGCATGGCACATCGCCGCCGCGAGTTTTCAGCCGCCGATGGAAGCCAGACAGTGGTTCACGACGACTGCAAATGCTTCCTCGCCAACCTCGGGTGAGCGGCTGGAGCGTCTGCGGAATTGGATGAGGGGAGACCTTGATGAACTCCGCCGGATCATGGCACGCACTCCCCACGACCTGTTTTGCATGGAAGGGGAACGCGCGGTACGGATCTTCAACATTTGTGTGCGCGACATCGAAGGGCAATTGCTTGCATCCGCGAGAATGCAGTTTTCCATTCAACCCTGTCTGCGCGATATCCATGACGCGCATGTCCTGTTCACGGGGGACGAGGTGAGCGGTTTGATCGATCCGTCGTCTTGTCGGTCCGACAATGTCGCCATCGACCTGGCGCGTCTGGTGGGAAGCCTGTTCGGAACAGAGCCGCGGGGGTGGGACGTCGCCCTGTCGGAATATGGTCACCATCGGCCTCTCACGCTGGAAGAAGCTGCACTGGCTCAGGTGTTCAACATCAGCGGCCTGCTCCTGTCGGCCCTGCGCTGGCTGGAGCGCCGCTTCTTAGAACGGGAAACCTTCGCCAACACGGAAGGTGTACTCCGCCGGCTGCGGGGGATTTTGGACAGGTTGGAGTCCCCAACTTGAGCCCACGAATCTCGCGGAATCACCGAAAAACAGCGGAGAAATCGACCAGCGCAAGCTACGGAGCAGTCCTCCCCGCCCGCTGGCCTCCGCCCGCCAAAACTGCTACTTTAGAGCCTCAAAATTATTGGACCAGAAAGCTGCGGAATTATGAGTGACCAAGCCACCGGACCCGACTTTTCCAAGTCGGACCTGATCCCCGTGATCGCCCAGGACGACGCCACCGGCGATGTCCTGATGCTCGCCTACATGAACCAGACCGCCTGGGAGGAAACCCTCAAAACAGGCCGGGTCTGTTATTTCAGTCGCAGCCGCAACAAACTGTGGCGCAAGGGAGAAGAAAGCGGCAACGTCCAGGAAGTAAAGAGCATTTACTTCGACTGCGATGCCGACACCCTGTTGATTCGAGTGAACCAGATCGGGGGGGCGGCGTGTCACGAAGGATACCGCAGTTGCTTCTTCCGCAAGGTAGACGCCGCAACCGGCCAGGTGGAGGTCGTCGGCGAACGAGTTTTTGATCCCAAGACCGTGTACAAGAAAAGTTGATCGCGACATGTCAGACAAGAAGCTCAAACTGGGTATTCCCGCCGGCAGCCTACAGGAAGCGACCGCCGAACTGTTTCGTCGCGCCGGCTACAACATCACCTTCTCCTCGCGGTCGTACTATCCGCAAATCGATGACGCCGAGATCGAGTGCCTGCTGATCCGCGCGCAAGAAATGGCCCGTTATGTGGAAGAGGGGATTCTCGACGCGGGAATCACCGGCTACGACTGGGTTCTCGAAACCGAAGCGAAAGTCCACGAAGTTTGCGAGTTGGTCTTCTCGAAGACGAGTCGTCGGCCGGTTCGCTGGGTGCTCTGCGTTCCCAACAGCTCTCCGGTGCAGTCGGTGAAAGACCTCGAAGGGAAGCGGATCGCCACCGAAGCCGTCGGCCTGACAAAGGGCTATCTTGCGAAGCATGGAGTAAAGGCGAAGGTCGAATTCTCGTGGGGAGCGACGGAAGTGAAACCGCCGCGACTGGCGGACGCGATTGTTGAAGTGACCGAGACCGGCAGTTCCCTGCGGGCGAACGATCTGCGGATTGTCGATGAAATTCTGCAGAGTACCACGCGATTCATCGCGAATCAGAAGGCATACGCCGACCCTTGGGTCAAGGGGAAGATCGACAACTTGGCGTTAATGCTCAAGTCCTGCCTGGCCGCCGAGGGAAAAGTCGGACTGATGATGAATGTCGCCCGGAACAACCTGGAAACGGTCCTCAAGATCCTCCCCGCCCTGCAGACGCCGACCATCTCGTCCCTCTCTGATCCCGATTGGGTCGATGTGAACACGATTCTGGACGAGTCGCTCGTGCGAACGATCATCCCGCAACTCAAGGCCAGCGGCGCGCGGGGGATTGTCGAGTATGGGATCAATAAGATTATCGAATAGTTGGCTTATCTCGCTCGTCGGAGTGTTTTCAGATGCGAGAGTTTCTGAAAGGCACTCTCTGTGTTGTTGTCCTCGCGGGCTTCGTTGTTTCCGCGTTTGCCTGGATCGACGACAGGCCGAATCAGCAAACTTGGCTGCTGCGTCTCGGCGGGTTGGCCATTTCGCTGCTGGCGCTTGGACTGTTTTGTAAAGTCCATTTTCGACGAGATATTGCGCCTGACTTTTTACACCAGTTCTTTGGTGTGTATTTTGACTGCGGCGGTTTTTGCTTCGTTGTTCAAAAAGCCATTGTCGATGAACTTTTTTACCTGCTGATCTATTTTCAGAACCGTTACGATCGCCCGTGCCTCGGCCGGATTACTCTTTACCCTCAGAAGAAATTGCTACAAACACAGGAACTCTCACCGTTGCATGCCGAAATTGAGTGCGGCCCCGCGTCCGTGGGTGTTTCGAGCATCCCCATGGCCGTCCCTAAAATGTCCCAGGGATGTAAGCAGGATTTTGACATCAGCGCAACCGCCAATTACCCCGAAGGGCGAGGCCGCATGCTGCGGTTTCGGGTCGGAGCAAAAGCTGAATACCACACCCCCTTTCGGGGCAAGGTTCGTGCGGTGATAGCGATCCTGTCTGCTTTGACTTTGCATTACCACTATCACAAGCCGGCAACGATCTCGCTTCATCTGCCGTTGGATGTCCTTGATGAATTGCCAGAAGGTGCACGCCAGATAACCGAGACTCTCTGGAACCTTGGCGATCCAAGTGACTTGCGTTTGAAGCCGGCTCCTCAATTCAACACGTCGGCAAATCTCGGACCTTCCGTAGTAGCACAATCTATTCAGTGAGTTTATGTATGCGACTTGAATGCGGCCTCTGTGTCATTCGCCCCTGGCAAGCAGGCGATCTGGATTCGCTCCTGCGGCACGCCGACAATCGAAAGGTCTGGATTCGATTGACGGACCTTTTCCCGCACCCGTACACGAAAACCGACGGCGAAAACTGGCTGGCCTTCAACACCACGCAACGGTCGCCGACGCATTTCGCGATTGAGGTCGATGGGAACGCTGTTGGGGGCATCGGGTATGATCTCGGGAGCGGTATCAGTCGCTGCCAGGCGGAACTGGGTTATTGGCTTGGCGAAGACTTCTGGGGGCGGGGGATCGCCACCGCGGCTGTGAAGGCATTCTCCGACCACATCTTCGCCAATACGGAACTGGCTCGAATCTTCGCGACACCGTTCTGCGACAATATGGCTTCCCGCCGCGTGTTGATCAAAGCTGGTTTTCAATTGGAAGGAACGCTCCGCCAGAGTGCGATCAAGGATGGCAAGCTGCTCGACAAGGCGGTTTACGCCAAGCTGCGCCACTCGCCGGATGCCGAGTTCTTCTGAGTGGCATTTTCAAGCCCACCTCGGAGACACGGAGAGTACGGACAAAACACGGACAAAACCAAGATAATCGAAGAGTTTGATAAGGAATCCAAGAAACCAGGAGAAGAAAAATACGATTGTGGTCTGCTGAAGTGACGGATCGGTATCGGTCACTTCAACAACTAAAATTCGTCTGGCTGGCCGGTTCACGAATGTCTTTTGCGCTCACATATTCTTATTCCTTCTTATTCCTGATTTCTCCTGGCTTCCTGGTTTCTTTATTGTAATTGTCTTTGATTTGTTTCTTCGTGCTTCCGTGATGAAAATGACCTGCAGGAAATTGTGGTGAAGGCCCTCGTCTACAAGCTCGGCGGCAGCTTGCTTTCGCTTCCCGACCTGGCGGGGCGGCTGCTATCGCTATTGTCGACGCGATGCGATTCCCAACCGCTACTGATTGTCGGAGGGGGCGAGGCTGCCGACATCGTTCGTCGCTGGGACATTCAATATCAACTCGGCGAAGAACGGGCGCACTGGCTTGCACTGCAATCAATGATGCTCAATGAATCCTTCGTAGCGACACTCTTGCCCCTCGCGCGCATCGTCCGGAGCCGGGCAGAGGCGAAATCGGCGTGGGAGACTGGGAATCTGCCGATTTTGTGCACGCATGATTTTTTGAAATCCGAAGAACGGGCTCTCGCCGGCTCGACTGCTGCGGACCACGAACCGACGGCGCTGCCTCACAACTGGAACGTCACCAGCGATTCGATCGCCGCGTGGGTGGCGCTCCGCTGGCCCGCTGCCGGTTTGGTCCTGTTGAAATCGCGGCCATTGCACAATCGCGGGTGTTGTGCTGGCTCATATTCCCCGGAGGTGGATTTGGAGAATTCCGATCATGAGCCCGCGGTCGATCCTTATTTTCCCACGCTTGCTCCCCGGCTGCCGCAAATCGAGTGGATTAATCTGCGCACCGATGCGCCGACCGTCGAGACCTGGAGTTCCCAACCTGCCGGGAGCTCGGACATTCCTGTCTGTGCTGAATCGAGCAATCAACTCCTCAGCGAACCGCAAGCCGAGCGGTCGCCATTTCCTCTTTGAATCCCTGCACCGCACGTTGGTTGATCCCGGCCGTTCGGTCGAGCTCCTCGCACACCGCTCCCCGCACGGCGATCAGGTCGGGTTGCAACGGAACGATGTCAATGAGTGTTTTTGTGGTCACGTTTCCGGCAAGAGCGACGCGCATTCCCGCTCCGTGAATCCGGTCGATCCAACCCGCGAGCAGTTCTGGGGCGGCCCAATCGAGGAGCGACCCGGCCTGTTTGTTCCAGGTATCGAATAGCACGAATGGGCAGCCTGCTTCCGTCCCATGCTCAATGATTTCTTCGGGATTCGGCGCGCCGGCGAGTTCCCAATCGACGTAACAGACCGCCACCCAGGACGGCGGCTTCGATAAGCCTCGCTCGAATCGTACTCGCACCTCGCGCCACTGCGCGGGCCAATTGGAACAGCCGGCCAACCCCGCCGGACCGAGCTTGGCGAATTCGAGCCCGGGAGGAAGTTGCGGAATTTCATCCGTTTCAAGCCAGTCGACAATCTCCCCGAGTGCCGCACTGACTGGAAGATGGCCCCGGTTTGTTGCAATCACCGCCGAGGGATTCTTGAGGTCACGAACTAGCGGTTCTTGACGAGCTGTTTCAATAATGTCTCTGATCGCCTCGACGTCCGCCATGCCGAGCGATCCGCGCCGCGGCTCCTTGACGTCGAGAATATCGCAGCCCCCCACGATCGCAGCTCGCGCTTCAGGTTTGTCGCGCACGCTCACAAGCAGCAGCGATATTGGGGACGAGACCTCCGCCAACTCCATAACATCATACTCCGGCGAACATCAAGATTTCCGAGTCATACTGGATAGCGTAGCACCCACGAGCCGGCTATACCATTTGTCGCCGGTATTCGACAATGGATTTCATCTTGGGGAAAATTCCCGCCATGGGGTAAAATCGGGCGTGGGGAATTCGTGCTGTTGATGAATTCACAGTTAATTATTTCCCCTGAATTGGTACCCCGCTGTGGCTCACGCCTAGCCAGCATGCACGTACGACTGGTGCAGCAAGCAATATCCCGCCGGAGTCAGGACGATGAAACGTGACATGGATCTCGTACGCCGGATCTTGATGTATGCGAGGTCAAACGATATGCACCATCCCATACCGATCTCGCACCAGTTTCCCGACGTCCACACGAAGAGCCTGGTTTATCATTTGAAACTCATCCAGGACGCGAACCTGGCCCACGTCGAACACACCTCAATCGGCGGCTGGCACGTCGGCCACCTCACCTGGGAAGGACACGAATTCCTCGACGCCACACTGAACGACACTCTTTGGGAGCAAGCCAAGGAACGATTCCAGGAAGTGGGAATCGAGATGAGCTTTGATGTTTTGAAAGGCTATCTGCGGCAACAAGCCCTGTCGATGTTGATAAAATAATCCACTAACAACCGAACCCCACTAGTTCGAGCAGTTCGACCTCATGACATTCCCGGGATGAACTCCACGTGCTCAGCCCCAAGCATCTCTTGTACTGGTGTCTCGCGGGAGGGCGCGTCGACAAAGGGCGTCTCTCGCGATGGCGTGCCGCCGCGCAGGAGATCGTCACGCGTTCGGAAAAGCTGCAATCCCTCAGCGATGCGGAATTGCTCCGCGCGGGGCGCGAAGTCCGCTGGAAGGCGAAGGCCCATCACCCCCTCCCCACCCTGCTTCCGGAAGCATTCTCCCTAGTCCGCGAATCGGCCCGGCGACAGCTTGGCTTCCAGCACTTTCCGGTGCAGATCATGGGCTCGATGGCGATGTTCGAGGGGCATATCGCCGAAATGCAGACCGGTGAAGGAAAAACGCTGACCGCCACGCTCGCAACTTTCCTGCGGGCCTTACCGGGACGCGGTTCACACGTCATCACTGTCAACGACTATCTCGCCGAGCGCGACTGCCGCATTATGGGCCCTGTCTACGAACGGCTTGGCCTGTCGGTCGGGTGCATCCTCACCCCCATGCAGACCGATGAGCGCCGCGCCGCCTATGCGAAAGACATCACCTACGGCACCGCGAAGGAATTCGGATTCGATTTTCTGCGGGATCGGCTCCGCATGGGAGCCGGCACGTCGGTTGGAGGGCGCCGAGCCGGACGAACGGCGCCGTCACAGGGAGGTGAGGCGCCGGTACAGCGCGGGCATTACTTCGCTCTGATCGACGAGGCCGACAGCGTGCTGATCGACGAAGCGCGCACGCCGTTGATTATCGGCCTGACTCTGCCGAACACCGCCGCCACCGTCAACCTGCTGCGGTGGAGCCAGCGGGCGACGCACCACTTGCAGCCAAATGCGGATTTTGTCTACGAACCAGATCGGAGGAGCGCTTACCTCACCGACGCCGGCTGCCGCAAAGTACTGTTAATGGCGAAACCTTCCCTGCTCGACACCATCGACGCCGAACGAATGTACAAGCACGTCGAGCAGGCGCTCACCGCGCGGCTCGGCTTTCAGCGCGATCGGGATTATGTTGTCGCCGAAGACAAGATTGTTATCGTCGACGAATCGACCGGGCGGCAGATGGAGGGGCGCAAATGGCAGGACGGCCTGCATCAGGCGGTCGAGGCGAAGGAACTGGTGCCGATCACCGCCGCCACCGGTCAGGCAGCCCGCGTCACGGTGCAGAGTTTCTTCCGGCAGTATGTGCATCTGGCCGGCATGACCGGCACGGCGGCCCTTGCGCGGCGCGAGCTGAAGAAGACATACGATCTGCACGTGAGCGTGATCCCGACGCACCGTCCGTGCATCCGCGCGGGAGCGGAGCCCCGGATCTTCACCACCGCCGAAGCCAAGCGTGAGGCGGTCGCCGACGAAATTCTCGGGTTGTATGAATCGCGGCGGGCGGTGCTGGTCGGTACTCCTTCCGTCGAGGCGTCGGAAGCGCTGGGAAAACTGCTGGAAGAGCGGCAGATCGCGCACCAGATTTTGAACGCGCGGTATCATGAGCAGGAAGCGATCATCGTGAGCCAGGCGGGGCACCCTCGGCGAGTGACGATCGCTACGAACATGGCGGGGCGCGGAACCGACATCGAACTGCACGACGAGGTCCGCACCAACGGCGGACTGCACGTCATCGCCACCGAAATGCACTCCTCCGCGCGCATCGACCGGCAACTCGTCGGGCGGGCGGCCCGACAGGGAGATCCCGGCTCGTATCAATTCTTCCTGTCGCTCGACGATGAACTGTTGCGTTGTCTGAAGCCGGAGAAGCGGGACCGACTCAAACAGCGCGCCGCGCAATATGGGGATTCGGAACTTCCAAGCAAATGGGTCGGCCTCTTTCGCCGGACGCAGCGCTTTCTGGAGAAAATGCACCGCCGCCAGCGGAAGGATCTGCTGCGTCAGGAAAAACAGCGGACTGAGATGTACGAAAAAATGGGACTCGATCCGTTTTTGGAACTGACGGAATAACGGAATTCCGCTGCTCTCAGAATCGGGCACGGTTCTCCGCGGTCACTCTTCGGTGGGCTCGGCAGGAGGCGGTTCCTCAATCATTTCCGGGTCCACCGGCTCGACGATCGCGTATTGGCCGATGCACCAGCGGTAGAGATCGACTTCGCGGCAGCGGACGCTGCAAAAAGGGAAGAGGTGCGCCGGCGCTGCGGCCGCCGCGAGATCCTTGTCGCAGATCGGGCAGGTCTGCGAGCGAATCATCCGTCCCCTTTCTTCCCTTTGCTCTTCTTCTCGCCGCTCGAAGAGGACTTGCTCTCCGTACTTGAGGAGGCCGATTCCGATTTCGAACTGCTCTCCGAGGAGCTTGAACTCGACTTCGAGTCGGCTTCCGCCGCTTTCTTGTACGATGCACTGCGGTAGTCGGTTTGGTAGAAACCAGAACCTTTGAAGATGATGCCCGCTCCGGGGCCGATCACCCGCTCCGCCTTCTGCTTGCCGCATTTGGGACATTTGCGCACCGCGTCGGCAGTAATCGGCTGGAACAATTCCCAGCGATGCTCGCAGCTGCGGCAGACATAATCGTATGTGGGCATAAAGGTCTGGTTCCTGGGTGCTTAGTGTCTTAACCTGCGCCGCCGCTCTCGTCTGATGCGGCGGGTGGGGCCTGCGAGACGATGACGCTGCTGGGTCGCACAACCCGGTCTTTCAAGATGTAGCCTCGCTCGAGCTCGTTGAGCACGGTCATCGGCGGGTGCTCGGCCGAGGGGAGCTGCTGCAATGCCTGATGCAGATTTGGATCGAACGGTTTGCCGATGGCTTCTATCGGCTTGACGCCGTGGCGGCCGAGAGCATCCTCGAACTGACGCTCGACCATCTGCACTCCTCGCACCAGTTCCTCGACATTCGGCGCCTTTTCCGCCGCGGCTAAAGCCCTGCGGAGGTTATCGAGCACCGGGATCAAATCGCGAGAAAGATTCATCGCCTGATACTGCCGCGTCTCGTCCGCTTCGCGCTGCACCCGCTTGCGGTAGTTTTCCAGCTCCGCCTGCGTGCGCAGCCAACTGTCGCGATTGGCGTCCCGCTCGGCGAGTGCCGCTTCCAACTGTTCCTTCAATGACAAGTCGCGCACCTTTTCCGTCCCCGAGTTCGACGCTGCTTCCGCGCCGGCGGAGTCGTCCCGCGCTGTCTTCTCAGAAGACGCATCGTCAGACGGATTTCCCGCCGATTCCGGCGGGAGATCGTTCGGCTTGTTTCCTTTGGGTCGGTTCATGGCAATCGATCACTCGCTGACTGGCCGGGTTGAGGTGCGTGCAATTCCTCACGAACGAATTGCAAACATCCGCGTGTCGCGCTACTCGGAACTCGACGGCTCCTCGGCCGGTGAAAAATAGTTCTTCAACTTCTCAATAAACGACTTTCGATGCGGGCTGACGTTCGCGTGCTCGATCTCCGCCAGTTCGCGGAGCAGTTCTTCCTGACGCGAGCCGAGCGACTTGGGAACTTCCACCTGCACATGCACGTGCAAATCCCCCCGCCGCCCGCCGTGCGGATCGGGCATGCCGAATCCGCGCAGACGGAAGGTCTCGCCAGGCTGTGTGCCCGGAGGAATTGTGAGCATGTGGCGGCCGTTCAAGACCGGCACTTCCATCTCCGTGCCGAGCACCGCCTGCGTGTACGTGACCGGCACCACGCATTCCAGATCGTTTTCGACCCGCTGAAATAACGAGTGCTCCTTGACGTGAATGTCGACATACAAATCGCCGGGTGGTCCGCCGTTCGTCCCCGGTTCTCCTTCGCCGCGGAGGCACAACTGCATGCCGTTGTCGACACCGGGGGGTATCTTCACATCCAGCTTGACGCTCTTGGGGATGCGCCCCGACCCGCGGCAATCGGGACAACGTTCGCGAATGACTTTCCCCGCGCCGCTGCACGCCGGGCAGGTCGTCTGAATGCGGAAGAAACCTTGCGACTGAACGACGCGCCCCGCCCCGCCGCAATAATCGCATTGTTCCGGGCTTGTTCCCGGTTTGGCTCCCGACCCGCCGCAAGCAGCACAGTTGTCCCGTCGATGGATCTCGACCTGACGAGAGCAACCAGATGCTGATTCCAGCAAGTCGATGGTGACCGAGGTTTTGAGGCTCGCCCCGCGGCCGGCTCGCCGGCCGCGCCGTCCGCCGGCTCCACCGCCGAACATTCCGAAGCCCTCGAACATATCGCCGAACGCTTCGAAGATGTCTCCCAGATCGGTAAATCCCGCTCCACCGTTCCCGGAAACCCCC
>CAZVJA010000154.1:0-12498 GCA_964626885.1 uncultured Planctomycetaceae bacterium
GGACCACCCTCCGGGCGGTGCCCCCTCGCCCTCCCGGATTTGAAACCACCTGTAAAGTATTTCGTATCTTGTTTCCCAACCCTGGCGGGGAAATTACTCGATTTTTCACGACGAATCGCCGTAACCCGACGCCAGTTTCCAGGGACGATTGCGGCTTCCTTTCCGGGGAGCTACAAAAGGTTTTGGTCCTGCATATTCAACCGTCGCACGATGAAATGTCCAAGACTTTACAGCGGCGGTCACCGTAACTTTCAATCGAAATGTGAATCCAAGTGACGCTGACCGAGACAGAGATTCTGAATGCACTGAAAAACGTGACCGATCCGGAAATCGGCCGCACGCTCAAAGACCTCGACATGCTCCGCGGGGCAACTGTGGCCGGAGACGGCTCCGTGAAGGTGCGGGTCGAGTTGCCGACGCCCGCGTACCCGGAGCGCGAGCGAATTACTGAAGCGATTCGCGCGGCGCTTGCCGGGAGCATGTCGGGTAGCGGTCCGGTCGATGTCGAGTACTCTTTCAAAGTTCGCGGCCGGGACACCGGCGGTGCCATCGGTCTGCGTGTGCACAACGTCATCGCCGTCGGCAGCGGTAAAGGGGGCGTGGGAAAAAGCACCGTCGCGGCGACTCTCGCGTACGGACTGCAATCGTATGGCGCGCGGGTCGGGTTGATGGATGCTGATGTCTACGGTCCGAGCATTCCACATCTGTTGGGTGTGGGGGAAGCGCGCCCCTCCGCGGTCGAGCAGCAGGGGGCCAACGGCGAAACGATGACGCGGATCGAGCCGGTGATCGCCAACGGACTCAAGGTGATCTCCATGGGTTTCTTTATCAAACCTGACCAGGCGGTGGTGTGGCGAGGTCCGATGCTGCACCGTGCGATCACGCAGTTTCTGAAGGATACGAACTGGGGCGAGCTCGATTACCTCATCATCGACATGCCCCCCGGCACGGGAGACGTTTCGCTGACGCTCTCACAATCGGTCGGCCTGGCGGGAGCCGTCGTGGTCTGCACGCCGCAGCAAGTCGCGCTGCTCGACGCGGTGAAAGCGGTCAGCATGTTTCGTCAAGTGAATATCCCCGTGATCGGCATGGTGGAAAACATGAGCGGCGATGTATTCGGCCGCGGCGGAACTCGCAATAAGGCGGCCGAGCTCGGCGTCCCCTTTCTCGGCGAGGTTCCGATCGAGGCGCAAATCCGCATGTTGGGTGATGAGGGACGAACCGCCGCGCTGTTTGATGAAGGTTCGCCCGCCCGGCCGTTTCTGCGGCATGTCTGCGAGCAAACGGCGATCCAGATCGCGCGGCAACTCCTCGAGACGCCGACCATGCCCACGTTGGAAATCCTGTAACCGTCATTCTCGGGTGATCCCAGAGCATACGGATGTCGGACAAGTCAAAACCGAAGCCGAAGTCGATCGATCCGGTCGTCGTTTTTCTGGCGGTGATCATCGTGGCATCGCTGTTCGCGACGGCGATTCGGATGGGCACGTCCTCCCGTGGTGGAGCAATGCTGATCCATCAGCCCGCTCCGCCGATCAAAGCCGCCGGCTGGATCAATGGTCCGGGCCCCACTCCGGAGAGTCTTTCCGGCAAGGTGGTGGTGCTCGATGCCTGGGCTAGCTGGTGCCTCCCTTGTCGAGCTGCCGCGCCGGAAATGGTCGCGACTTACAATCGCTTTCGTGACAAGGGTGTCGTGTTCATCGGGCTGACGGGAGAAGACCGCGAGAATCTCAAGTCGATGGAGGAGTTCGTCCGTTCGGGGAACATTCCGTGGCCCAACGGGTATGAAGCGACGGAAACACTCGCCGCGCTCCGCGTGGAGTTCATCCCGTCCGTGTTTGTGATCGATCGGCAAGGAGAGATCCTCTGGAACTCCGATGAAGCAGGGACACTCGATGCAGCGATCGAGCAAGCGCTCGCGAAGCCGCGTTGAAGCTCCCAACTTTACAGCAAGCCGATCTCGGAACAAATCCGCAATCCGAGTGCACCTGCCGCCAATTCCGCCGCAATCATCGCCAGAGTGCGCCCGTCGTCGGGATGCACATAGCCAGGATCGACTTCCGCCAGTGGAACCGCGACGAACGCCCGCGTCAGAATCTCGGGGTCGGGGATTCTTCTCGATCCGAGTTGCAAAATCTCCCGGTTGTACAGCGATAGGTCGATGTCGATCGTCCTGGGAGCATTGCGGTTGTGAGGGTCGCGAACCCGATGGAGCGCACTTTCGACCGTGGGAATGATTTTCTCTCGCAGCTCGGCAGCCGGGAGAGATGTTTCCAGAAGCAGGGCGGCATTGAAGAAATTCGGCTGCTCGGCGAATCCCACCGGCTCACTTTCCCAGACGCGCGACACGCGAAGTATCGTTCCGTATCTTCCAAGTGCGCGGACCGCGGCGGGAAGATTCGTCGGCGCTTCAATGTTCGATCCCAGCGACAGATAGGCCCGCGCGGGACGATGATCAGACATCTCCGCGGCCCCGCTCGATCGAGACGCCGACCGACTTCGCGAAACGGAGAGCCGCCGGCTTTTCCACGCGCACCGCCACCCGGCTGACACGGGAATCCTGGAGACAGATCCGCGCGATTTCCTCCGCCAATCGCTCGACCAGAAAATAACGGGAACTCTCCACGTGGTCGATCACCTGCTTGGCGATCGTGCGATAGTTGACGGCGTCGTCGATGTTATCGGTTCGGGCCGCAGGCCGGGTATCAACATCGAGCATGAGGTTGATCAACACGTCCTGCCGGTTCGAGCGTTCATCGTCGTTGACGCCGATAATCGTGCGGAGGAAGAGGTCGTTAATCAGAATCCGATCAGTCATGGGAAGTCTCCCGTTATAAATGCTCGCCGCCGGTGACGTGCACGACTTCGCCCGTCAGAAAATCGGAACGGAGCAAGAACAACGCCGCGGCTGTGAGTTCCTCGGTCGAGCCGGTTCGCCGGAGTGGAATAGACCGCGCCAGCCGTGCCAGGTGATCGTCTTCTTTTCCGGGGGGCGGCAGGATCGCGCCGGGGGCAATCGCGTTGACCTGCACATCCGGCGCCAACTCTTGGGCGAGAATCCGCGTCAGCGTGACGATCCCGCTTTTGGTCAGCGTATAGGCGAGATGTCCTGGAACCGGACGTTCTCCCCGCCAGTCGGCGATGTTCAGAATGTGGCCGCGCTCCCCGGCCGTTCGCCAGGATGCAAACTCGCGGCAGAGAAACATCGGTGCTTTGAGATTGATGGCGAAATGACGTTCCCACTGCTCTTCCGTGGTCTCATTAAGTGAGCCGGGCTCGAAGATGGCCGCGCTGTTCACCAGGATGTCAAGCCGTCCAAAATGTTCGACCGCATGCCGCACGACCGATTCCGCCGCTCCGCGCGCTTGCAGCAGATCCGCCTGAACGGCGGTCGCATCCACGCCCAGCGCGCGAATCTCCGCTAATGTTTGATCGGCGGCATCGCGCGAGGAGCCGTAATGCAGGCAGACGCCAATCCCTTCCCGTGCGAGCGCCAGCGACAACGCACGGCCGATGCGAACCGCTCCCCCGGTGACGATGGCAACCTTCCCGCGCAGCTCCACGTGAAGATTCTCCCAGGAAAATTTAGTCGAAGGAATCGCACAAAAGCCCACCGACGGCTGTCGGTGGGCTTGATGCTGGTCATGCAGCCTCCGTGCGGCGGACGGACTACTTTCCTTCTCCGCCCGGAAGCTCCTTGATGAAGACATTCCGGAAGAAGAGCGTGTTGCCGTGGTTTTGCAACTCGATCTGGCCGGTGCGGTCGATCGGACGATTCGCGTCGATGTAGACCTCCATCACCACGTTGTCGGTGACGAGCACGTCGTTCAGCCAGACCGACACTTTGTCTCCGACCATCCGGATTTTGAACGTGTTCCACTCGCCGACCGGCTTGTCGGCCTTTTTCAAGGGGAACCGTTCATGGGTTTTGTTGTTCCAGAGAGACCCGGAACCCTTTTCGGCGCCATGCTTGAAGTACGAAGGTTCCTCGGTATCCCAAATTTGCACCTGCGGCCAGCCGCGCAAATAAATTCCACTGTCCCCTTTCGCCAGAATCTTCCAATCCACGAGCATCTCGAAGTTGCCGTAATCCTTCGCGGTGCAGAGACTGTCCCCCTTGCCGTCGAACACGAGCACGCCGTCTTCGACCTTCCAATGCTCGCGCATTTTCTCATCGGCTTTCTTCTGCGCTTCGGCTAGCTCTTCGGACTTCATCTTGGCGCGGGTGATCGGATTGCCGACGAGCCCCTTCCAGCCGTCGAGGTTCACGCCATTGAACAGCGCGGTGAACCCCTCGGGGGGAGCAACTTTTTTGGAAGCAGACGTCTGTCCGTCGGCGAAGACAAAGACATTGTCGAAATTGCCGGTGTCGTCGAACGAGCCGATGCCGATCTGCCCCTTGAGAAAAGTTTTGTCGGTTGCGGTCATCACCGGGTGTTCCATGTCGTCAAAAAAGACATCGATGTTGCCGCTCTCGACATTGCGCGTGACGCGGACGTGGTGCCAATTATCGTCCCAGTTCGTGCCGGGAGTGGTGCGGGTCGAGATTTTCGTGCGAGGCGCGTCGTTGACGATGAAAATCTGGTTGGCGTGGTCGTCCATTTTCTTTCCCAGATGGACGTAATACATGTGGGCGGGGTCCTGGTACCCGAAGAACAGGCACAGATCGCGGTGCCCGTAATCCTTGACGGTCGACTGCACCTGTACGTCGAGTTGAAAGCTGCCGACCGACAGGTCTCGGATCATCGAACGATTGAACGGAGAGCGGACCGGCGTTTTAACGTTGCTCTTCTGGAATTGGCTGTAGACCGAATTGCCGTCGATGGTCACCAGCTTCCAGGCTTCGGGGTCGCTCGGCGCCCAACGATCGGAATGACCCGACTCGAACGTGTCGGAGAATGCCAGCGGCAACCCCATGACAGGCACGGGTGCGTCGTTTGGTCCCGGCTTCACGGAGTCGACGGCTTGTGCACTTGCGGGTGTGAAGCCAACCCCCAGCAACGTCGCGGAAAACAGCAACAGAATACGCCGAAAAACATGCATGATGAGTCGCTCCCGTTTCAAAATCGTGGATGCCGAATCCGGCAGAATCGTTTGTGATAAGCTTGTTTGCTTTGTCGACCTCGAAAGTCTTCGCAACCGGGTCCGCCTGTCGAGGGCACCTTGCTGAAATTCGCCTGCGGCGCGGTTCGGCTTCGATCTTAGCAGATTCCGGGATGAGAGACTCCAGCGGGGAATACCGTTTCTTTGATCAGGCCAGAATTCCCGAAATGACTTCGCCTCCCTGAACACCGGTCAGACGCTGCTCCAAACCACCGTAAAAGTAGGTTAACTTCTGCGGATCGAAGCCCATCTGGTGCAGGATTGTGGCGTGCAGATCGCGGACATGGTGGCGGTTGACGACCGCCTCGTGGCCGATGTCGTCGGTCTCGCCATAGCTGGTTCCTCCTTTGACGCCACCCCCTGCCAGCCAATACGTGAAACCCTTGGGATTGTGATCGCGACCTTTGCCCCCTTGGGAGACCGGCTGGCGGCCAAACTCCCCGCCCCAGACGACAAGCGTGTCTTCGAGCATGCCGCGGCGCTCGAGATCGGCCAGCAACCCGGCGATCGGTTTGTCGATTTCCGGACCGTGAATGTTCAGATTGTTGTCGACGTCGGAGTGGGCGTCCCAGTTTTCGTCGTTGTGCCCGCCGCCGTGGTAAATCTGCACGAAGCGGACCCCCCGCTCGAGCAGTCGCCGAGCGATCAGGCACTGCCGTCCGAAGGGGCCGGGCCCCAACGAGAGTTTGTGCGGCGGCTTTTCATCGTGCAAACCATAAAGTGCTTGCGTCTCGTACGATTCCTGAGAAACGTCGAGCGCTTCCGGCGCCGTGGATTGCAATTGAAATGCCAGTTCGTAACTGGCGATGCGCGCCTGCAATTCCGAATAGCCGGAACGTTTTGCAAGATGATCGGCATTCAGGGTATTGATGGCGCGAATCTGTTCGCGCTGGAAATCGACCGAAAGAGTCTCCGACGGGGACAAATCCAAGATGGGACGGCCGGTGGAACGCAAGACGGTTCCCTGGTAAGCGGCCGGCATGTAGCCGCTCATCCAGTTCGCGGCGCCGCCAATCGGCCCGCCCCGCGGATCGAGCATGACGACAAACCCCGGCAGGTTCTCGTTGACCGAACCCAACCCGTACCCCAGCCATGACCCTAATGCCGGATGCCCCTGAATGATCCGTCCGGAATTCATCTGCAACAGGGCCGATGCATGCGCGAACGAGTCCATGTAGAGCGACTTGATGACCGCAAGCTTGTCCATGTGCCGCGCGGTGTGAGGAAAGGCGTCGGAACACCATTGACCGGAATCGCCGTGCCGCGCAAATTTGCGCTGCGAGGCCAGCAACGTCTGCTCCTTGAACGAGCCGCGGCGAACTTCGATTTTGACCGTCTTTCCGTCCCGCTTTTGCAGTTCCGGCTTGTAGTCGAATAAATCCATGTGCGACGGTCCGCCGTACATGAACAGAAAGATACAGCGGGTGGCGCGGGGGACGGCATGCGGCGAAACAGGAGCAAGCGGTTTGACCGAATCCTGAGCTCGGACCAATTCGTTCGCGAATGCCGAACGAGAGAAAAACCCATCCTGCTGAAGCAGCGCCGACAGCGCGACGCCGGTAAATCCGGCACCGGTTTCCCAAAGAAACTCGCGGCGGGTGCGCCCGCAGAATCCGCCCGATGCGCGGCGGGAATGACATCCGCAGGGAGCATTCGTGTCTGACACTTCTTTGGTTCGGTCCAGCTCTGTCATGCCCGGCTCTCCGCGGGGATCAACGTTCGTGGGCTCTTCCGCACACGTTTACGATGCTCGATGATTCAATCCACATACACAAATTCATTCAGGTTCAGCAACACCAGACACAACGAACGGAGCGCCTTGCGTTTCGGGTCGATGTTCTCATCGGTGGCCCCCGTGCTTTCTTTCTGCTTGTTGGAGTCCTCGGGTTTGGCGTTTGCTCCCGGTGTGCGGAACAGATCCTGCTGCCTCGCGAGCAGATCCGCCGCGACTTGTGCTTCATGCACGGTTGGCGTGCGGCCGAGGGCAAAACGAAACGCCCAGGCGACGAGATCCGCGTCGTTCGTCCCGGCGGCCTTCGTCACTCGTTCCGCCATTGCCGCCGATTGTTCGTACGTGAACTCACTGTTCAGCAGGATGAGCGCCTGGGGGGCAACGGTCGTCACCGGCCGTACGCCGACCGAGTCGGCCGTGCTGGTGGCGTCGAACGCTTCAAGCATCGGGACCATCAGCGTTCGCTTGACGTAGACGTACACGCTGCGTCGGCCACGTTCGGCGTCGCTGCTCTTTCCCCAGCCGTTTCCGGGGCGCGATTGCGTCGCCAGCACCTCCTGCGAAAGGGCGGGAAAGATTCCTCGCCCTTCCATCGTGGTGTTCAACTTTCCGCTGGCGGTCAGCATCGCATCGCGAATCGCCTCCGCGTCAAGCCTCCGCAGATTCTGCCGCCAGAAAAGTTCGTTCGCGGTATCCGCGGCAAGCGCGGCGGGATTGCCTGCCGTCGAAGACATTCGATACGCGTTCGACATCACGATCAGCCGTTGCAGCCGCTTGACTTGGAAACCGCTGTCGATGAACTCCCGCGCCAACCAGTCGAGCAGGTGGGGGTGCGTGGGACGATCTCCCGAACGACCGAAGTTGTCGGACGAGCGGACGATCCCACGCCCGAAATGATGCTGCCAGACACGATTGACGAACACCCGCGCGACGAGCGGATTGTCGGCTCCGGAAACCCATTCGGCGAGTTTGCGACGCAGCCCCGGAGTGCGGCTCACCCCCAATTCGGAGAGCATCCCTCGAAAATCACCATTGTGTGCGTAGTCGATGGCAGCGGGTTCCACCAGCTCTTTCCCACCAAAGATCGTCGGCACGCCCGCCGCGACTTGTTTGCCCGGCGTTGCTGCACTGCCGCGGATCAGCACGTGGGTTTCTTTGGTCCCTTTTTGCGGCTCGCGCACCGAGAGGACGCGCGCGAATGGCGGGTGAGCGAGTTCCTCGTTGCAGCGCTTCATCTCGTCTTCGAGCCGCTTTTTCTTCTCCGGCGTTGACGCGTCGAGTTGTTTTTCCAGAGCCGCGACCTGGTTCTTCAATTCCCCGAGCCGTGATTGCAACTCCTGTTCGCGCCGCTTCCATGCCGCCAGTTCATCGCGCGTGGGAATCGGCGTAAAGATGCCGTTTTCGTTGGGGCCGTAATGCGTTTCCGATTTGGGCGTTCCATACAGCTCGATATTCCGGATAAACCCCAGTAAGCGGTAATAGTCTTCCTGTCCGATCGGATCGAACTTGTGGTCGTGACAGCGGGCGCAGCCAAGCGAGAGTCCGAGAAACGTTGTCCCCGTCGTCTTCAACATGTCGTCCAGTTCATCGAACTCAGCCTGTCGTCGATCGTCCGGCTCGTCGTCCCAGATTCCGAAATGGTAGTAGCCGGTCGCGGTGATCGCGTCGCGCGTCACGTCGTCCAGCTCGTCCCCCGCCAACTGCTCCTGGATGAACCGGCTGTATGGTTTGTCGGCATTGAACGACCGAATCACGTAATCGCGGAATCGCCACGCTTCGGGCTTCTCGTCATCTCGCTCGTAGCCGTTTGTCTGCGCATAACGGACAAGATCGAGCCAATGCCGTCCCCAGCGTTCGCCATAATGCGGACTCGCGAGCAGCCGGTCGACAAGTTGCTCGTACGCCAGCGGGGAATCGTCCGCCACAAAATCATCAATTTCCTCCGCTGTCGGCGGCAGGCCGATGAGGTCGAAATAGAGTCGCCGGATCAGCGTCCGTTTGTCCGCGGTTGGATTCGGTGTGAGACCTTTATCGTGAAGCCGCGCCTGAATGAAATGATCGATCGGGTTCGCAGCCAACTCGGGTTGCGGAATCGCGGGCACTGCCGGACGGACAATCGGCACGAAGGCCCAATGTTTGCGGTCATCGTCCGTGATCTCGAAATCCCCTTTGCGAACGGCCGGGCCGCCTTCTTCAGCCGGCCAGGGGGCGCCGATGCGTACCCATTCGGTGAGTGTTTCAATCTCGCGGTCGGCGAGTTTGCCCGTCGGGGGCATCTCGAGCGATTCGTATTTGATCGCCTGGATCAACAGGCTTTCTTTCGGGTTGCCGGGGACGAGGGCCGGGCCGGAATCTCCCCCCGCGAGAATGGCCACGCCGGAATCGAGCCGCAGGCCCCCCTTGTGCTTTTCGGCATCGTGGCACTTCTGGCAGCGCTCCACCAGAATCGGCCGCACTTTCGACTCAAAAAACTCGAGCTGCCTGGCGGTTGGAGGAGCAGACTTCGCGGCCGGTTTCGTCTCTTCGGCTGCCGGCGCCCACAGCGTATGAACGGCAATCAACAATGCAACGAACGTTCCGCTCGCAAGCAAGTTGGAAGTGCGTCGATGCATGGTCCCCGCCTCTTCGCGCCGCGACATAACTGCCGCCACGATGGTCTGTTGCGCACACAACCGCATCAACACATCAAAATATCCGGATCAGAGGGAGCCCGCAACATCGATCGATACCGCCAAACCGGCGAATCGCCGGGAAAACTCGCTATCCGCCAGTGCATTCCGGACTTCCGCGATTGAACCCTGTTCGGCAGGGGGATACGCTGAACCCCTGGAACATCCGTCTCCGTCGATGCAGCCCGACCAGGAAAGGAATGCCATGGCCGACGCGGTGAAACTGAAACCGCATATTCCCGCGGACTCTTCCCCCCCGGAATCTTCCAAGACCGCCGGCGCCCGGCTCCCGTTCTCGTTGTTGCTGGAACTGACGGTTCACGATCCCGATACCATCGGCGAACTGCTGGCGATCCCCGAAGGTGACTCGCGCGACCGCTTTGCTCTTGATGCCCTGCGAATCGGCGTGCTGGCGCTCAAGCAGGCGCGCGGGCAGATCGACGCCGACCTCGTCCGCCGCGAGAGCGATCGACTCTTGAGCGATCTGGCCGCCCGGCTCGAAGGACATTCGAAACTGATTCACGATCGCCTCACCGGGACACTCAAGGAATACTTCGATCCGCAAAGCGGCCGGTTCCAGGAACGGGTCGAACGGCTCGTCAAACAGGACGGCGAACTCGAATCGCTCCTTCGTCGGCAGATCGGCGCCGACGACTCGCAACTGGCCCGCACGCTGGCCGGCCACTTCGGGGAAGAGAGCGAACTCTTGAAGTGGCTCAACCCCGACCAATCGCAAGGCCTGCTGGCGGCCCTCCGCGAAACGCTCGACAAGCAGCTGCAAGTGCAACGGGAACACGTCCTCAACCAGTTCTCGCTCGACAACAAGGAGGGAGCACTCGCGCGGTTCATCACCGAGCTGGCGGACAACCAAGGCAAGCTCTCCGATACGTTGCAGGGAAAAATCGACGAAGCGGTCCGGCAATTCTCGCTCGACGACGAAGACTCGGCCTTGAGCGGACTCGTCCGCCGCGTCAGCGAAGCGCAGCGAACCATCACCAGCGAATTCTCGCTCGACGAGGAAAACTCGGCACTCGCGCGGCTCAAACGGGAAATGTTGAAGCTCCTGGAAGATCATCGCGAAGCGGACCGCAAGTTTCAGGAGGAAGTCAAAGTCGCACTCAAGGCGATGGTCACGCGCCGTGAAGAGGCTGCCCGCTCGACCACGCACGGCCTTGCCTTCGAGGATGCCGTCTTCGAGCATTTGCAGCGCGAAGCGCAGCGGCTCGGCGATGTTGCCACCTCGGTCGGCGAAACGACGGGCCAGATCAAAAACTGCAAAGTCGGCGACTGCCTGATCGAGCTGAGCCCGGAAAGCGCCGCCCCCGGAGCGAAAATCGTCATCGAAGCCAAGGAAAAAGCAGGCTATCAACTCGCAACCGCCCGCGAGGAAATCGAGACCGCGCGGCGAAACCGCGACGCGCAGGTCGGATTGTTCATCTTCTCGCGCACCTCCGCCCCCGAAGGTCTCGAGCCGCTCGCGCGGTTTGGTAACGATGTTGTCGTCGTGTGGGACGCGGAGGACGCCGCGACCGATCTGTACTTTCGAGCGGGCGTCTCGCTCGCGCGGGCGTTGTGCGTGCGAGTCTGCTCGGCCAGCGATTCGCAACAGGTCGACTTCCAGGAGATGGACCGCGCCATCCTCGACGTTGAAAAACGGGCCGCCTCGCTCGGCGACGTCGAAACCTGGACCGGCACCATCAAAAGCAACAGCGAAAAAATCCTCGACCGCCTCCGCACCACGCGCACCGCTCTCGAAAAGCAAGTGAACATCCTCCGCGAAGCCACCGAGGCCCTCAAGCAGTCGCTCGACACCGACGACTCGAATCGCTGACTCTGACCTTGGCTTCAGGTAGTCGGGCTTCAGGCTTCAGGTAAGACATGGGGCAGGATTCAGGGATTAGGGTTTGAGGGTTCGAGGCCTAAAACCCTAGAACCATGAAACCTTCAGAATCCTGCGTCCTCCCTATTGGCCGCTGTTCCGACGACAAGTCGTCGGCTTGGGAAGCGTTTCTTCCCAGACACCTTGGTGTTCTCACCTTCGTTCGTGTTCCCAGCGCCTGCACGTTCCACCCGTTGTCTTTTTCTTTCTGGCTGACAGCTGAGGGCTGGTTGCTGAAAGCAATGTTGGGGCAAAGCTGCCTCGCCCTCCCGGTCTTGAAACCACCCGTAGTCGGGAATGGTTCGTTCCAGATTCATTCCCGGATCAATCCGTGCGCCGCGTCATCAGGCAGGACCACCCGAGCGGTCCGTCGAGCCCCCCGGCGTCCTCGAATCGGATCTCGCGGATAAAGTCGATTGCGAACAATCCCTCGAGATCCGCGCGAATCTCGTGCTCGTGCAACCGAGGGGGCCCCTGCTCGCTATGCTCATTCGCGTTCCCGGTCAGCACCAGGTATTTCGAACCGGGACGCGTGAGAGTACGGAGCGTGGTGAGATAGCCCGGTAGATCGACTCGCCGCACGCAGTGATAGCAGCCGCGGTCGAACACGAAGTCCGCCGGTTGAATCAGTTGCCGAAAATTGCAGAGGTCTGCTTCCAAGAACGTAATGGAGACACCGGTCTTTCTTGCTCGCTCGCGGGCCTTTTCGAGTGCGAGCGGCGCGCAATCGATGGCGGTCACCTCGAAACCCTGTTGCGCCAGAAAGATCGCGTTTGTGCCGGTGCCGCAGCCGAGCTCGACGGCGCGCCCCATGGGGATGAGCCGATCGTCAAGCACGCGGGCCAGTTCGCGCGAGCGGATGCCGGAATCCCACGGCATGTTCCGTTCCTGATACCGCTGATTCCATTCGTTGGGAGTACGGGTCATCGGCCGGTCGGTCATGGTCATTGTTTCCCGGGATGAACAGGACTTGAAAACCACTCACTCCAAGGATAGTAGCTGAGTGTCGCCCCCCCTGCACCGACCAGCGCGATCACCGCGCCGCCGAAAGCAAGGAAGCCGATCGCCACGCCGCCGGCTGCCAAAGAGCCGATCGCGACTCCGCCGGCGGCTCC
>CAZVJA010000155.1:0-12494 GCA_964626885.1 uncultured Planctomycetaceae bacterium
CAAAGAAATGTTCGCTTTCGGGGTATACCCGTGGAACTATTTCAAATGCAGACACCACCCCCTCGGGATAACCCGCAGAATTCTCATAAACCAACTGTCTAGTATGTCCCGAAGAACCCTCTATCGTGTGGTGGGATTATGAGTTGCGGCGAGTCGGGCGCCTGCGGCCAGATTGCGGTTTGCCCGCGACTTGCGCGGCAGTTCCTTGAAATAACATTCTTCTCAATATGAAGTTGCGCACCAGAAACGTGCCTTAACTTCCTTCATGTTTTCTTGACGGGGCTTGCGGCGCAGGTAGAATTGTGTCGCCTTGGAGCGGTGCAGGGACGCACGTCACGAGTATACACCTGTTGACTTGCCTCACCCCGGATGAGGGCAATACCACCACGTTCAGAACTGCGGTCAGGGTCCGCCTTGGCCGCCCACCCGATGCCCTCAGTATTATCCCGTTTTGATCTCTGCCTCGCCTGACAGTCCCTGACGGATTGCGGTCTTCCCAACAGGGAAGCATCGCTACGAAAATCGGGTTCCAAAGGACCGGCAGATACCAAATAGACCGCCCCAGGAGTCGCCTGTGTCGTCCGGCTTGTCGGAAGATTTCAAAGAGCTGGTTCGCTCGCGGACGGATATCGTCCAGTTGATCGGCGAACGGGTCTCGCTGGAGTCGCGCCGCGGTGGCAGGGAGTACGTGGGGCTTTGCCCCTTCCACGACGACCACAAACCGTCGATGACGGTGAACCCTGAGCGGCAGTCTTACAAATGCTGGTCCTGCAATGAGGGGGGAGACTGCTTCTCCTTCGTGCAGAAAAGCGAAAACGTCCCCTTTAAAGAAGCGCTGGAAATGCTGGCGCAGCGGGCTCATCTGGAGATGCCGCGGCGGGGAAACAAGGGGTCGGGGGACGGTACCAGCCGGAGCCAGTTGTACGAAGTGCTCACCTGGGCGGCGAACGAATTTCAGACGGTCTTGAAGACATCGTCCGAAGCAAAAATCGCCCGCGATTATCTGGCGGGGCGGGGCTTTACCGACGAGACGGTCTCTCGATTCCGGCTGGGCTACCATCCACCGGAATGGGAGTTTCTCGTCCGCAGGGCCCGGGGAAAATACACGCCGGCTCAGTTGCTGGCGGCCCGGCTGATTCAGGAACGGAGCGGTTCTGCCGGTTATTTCGATTGTTTCGTGGATCGGGTGTTGTTCCCGATCCACGACGCCGGAGGCCGCACCGTGGCGTTCGGGGGACGCCAGTTGCCCGGGCGCGAACAACCGAACAGCGGCAAGTACATCAACAGCGCCGACGGCCCGGTCTTCTCTAAGAACAGGCTGGTGTATGGTTTAGACGTGGCGAAGCCGGCGGTTGTGGCGAGCGGGACCGCCATTGTGACCGAAGGGTACACCGATTGCATCCTGGCTCATCAACACGGGATCGGAAATGTTGTCGGTACGCTTGGAACGGCCCTGACGGAAAATCACGTGATAGTCCTTAAACGGCTCACACGCAAAGTGGTTCTGGTGTACGACGGCGACGCCGCCGGGCAGATGGCTGCCGAGCGTTCGCTGCCGAAGTTCCTGGCCCAGGACATCGACCTGCGAATTCTGACGTTGCCGGCGCCGCTCGACCCGGCGGACTATTTGACACAACACGGTGCGGAATCGTTTTTGAAGCTGGTTAACGAAGCACCGGAGGCATGGGAATACAAGTTGAAGCTGTGCGCCGAGCGGTACGGGTTCGGAACGATCGATGCGCGGCACCAGGTACTCACGGAAATGGTGGACCTGATTGCGAAGGCTCCGCGGCTGACGGCGAGCGAACGGGAGAATCTGATTCTCGGGCGGTTGGCGCATCGCGTGGGAGTTTCGGAACAGGTGGTCCGCAAGGCATTACGGGAAGCCCGCGGCAAGAATTCGGGGCGAACCCGGGTGTCGGGTGAGCCCGCGAGCGGAGAACGGGGCGTACAATTTTATAGCGGTCCGAACGGCCAGCCAACACGCGACGACCTGCTGGAATCGGAATTGCTGGAGATTGTGTTTTCGTCTCCGGAGACCGTGGAGATGATTCGGCGGGAGATTTCTCCGGAGGAGTTTCGCAACGAACATTTGAAGCAGTTGCTGCAATGGTGTTTTGATCTCGCGGAGGCGGGGGTTGATCCGGACTATGGGCGGCTGACAGCGCGGTTGGAAGACGCGGCGCTGAAGCGGCTGGCGGTGCAGATTGATGAACAAGCCCGCGAGAAAGGGATTCGTGAAAAGCTGCGCTTGGACGAGGGAGATCGCGGTGAGTCGAACCGCCCCGCGCTCCTCGGGCAGGCGAGTGAGAAGCTGCACTGGCGGCGACGCCAGGAAAATCATGAAGAGACACGCGGCGAAGTAGCATTGGTTTCGGGGGAGACGGGTCGGCTCGATTCGCAATCCCGCGAACTGCTGCGACGCGCGATGGAATATCACGGCGAACGTGCGACGAAAAAATCGAAGATCTGACAGCCACCTGGGAGGAGAGAACGGTGCATCGACTTGACGAAACTCTGAACAACCTGATTGCCGTTGGGAAGAAGCAGGGGTATTTGACCTATACACAGGTCAACAAATACCTGCCGGATGAGGCGGTCAATCCGGAGAAGCTCGACAACCTGCTGATGTCGCTGGAAGAGCTCGGCATGGAAATCGTCGCCGAGAAGGTCGTTCCGCAGCTTATCGAGAAGAAGAAGACCCGCGGCCGGGGCAAGTCCCGCGATATCATCGGCGACGACGGTTCGCGGCGGATCGACGATCCGGTGCGGATGTACTTGACCCAGATGGGCGAGATTCCGCTGTTGACCCGCGAACAGGAAATTTCGCTGGCGAAGAAGATCGAAGTGACGCGGCGACGTTTCCGCCGGCAGTTGCTCGAAAGCGACTACGCCATGAAGCAGGCGATCGATGTGCTGACAAAAGTGCACACGAACGAGCTGCCGTTTGACCGCACGATCAAGGTTTCGGTGACGGAAGGGCTGGAGAAAAATCAAATTCTGGGCCGCATGCCGCACAACTTGAAGACGCTGGAATACCTGCGGCAGAAGAATCAAGCTGACTTCGCGAAGATCATCGATCCCCGGACGTCCGACAAAGCGCGGGCCGAGGCGGAAGAATCGCTGGCGGTCCGCCGCCGGAAAATGGTGACCCTCGTCGAAGAGATGAGCCTGCGGACGCAGCGCTTGCAGCCGGGCATGCGGCGGATGGAGCAGATCAGCGATCGGATGACCGAGCTCGAGCGGCAAATCAACCGCGCAAAGCGCCTGAAGAACGGAGCCGACGAACGAGCGAACCTGGAACGCGAACTACACGACCTGATGCTGATGACGCTCGAAACGCCGAAGAGCCTGCGGGAACGGATCGAGTGCATCAAGACGAGGTTTGCCAGCTACGAGCAATCGATGCGCGAGCTGTCGGGCGGAAACCTGCGGCTGGTGGTTTCGATCGCCAAGAAATATCGCAACCGAGGCTTGAGCTTTCTGGATCTCATTCAGGAAGGGAACACCGGCCTGATGCGGGCGGTCGATAAGTACGAATACCGCCGCGGATACAAGTTTTCGACCTACGCAACGTGGTGGATTCGTCAGGCGATCACCCGTGCCATCGCCGATCAGGCTCGGACGATTCGTATCCCCGTGCACATGATCGAGACGATGTCCAAGTTGCGAAAAGTGAGCAAGAAGCTGCTGCAAGAGAATGGCCGCGAGCCCACCATCGAGGAGACGGCGGAGGCGGCGGGAGTGAGTCTGGAAGAAACACGCCGGGTGCTGAAGATTTCGCGGCACCCAATCAGCCTCGATCGTCCCGTGGGAGAAAGCGAAGACAGCTACTTCGGCGACTTCATCGAGGATGGAGCCAGCGAGAGTCCGGTGAACGCCGCGACTCAGGAAATGCTCAAGGACAAGATCGATATCGTTCTGAAAACCTTGACTTACCGTGAGCGGGAGATCATCAAGCTGCGGTATGGCCTGGGGGACGGATACACTTATACCCTGGAGGAAGTGGGCCGGATTTTCAAAGTCACCCGCGAACGTGTGCGGCAGATTGAAGCGAAGGCGGTCCGCAAACTGCAGCATCCGGTGCGGAGCAAACAGCTAAAAGGATTCCTAGATTCACTGGCGGCCAACGCCACCACCTGAAACGACGCCCGCCGGTCGACAACGACCGGCGGTTTTTTTTTGTCGCGAGCGATTGCCGGCCCTTCAGACTTGCGGATTGGACGAAGGCGGGGACAATCACAAAAGACGGGCGATCTTTAGAACACCAAGACGGGGGAACACGATGGACCGGGCGGGAGACGGGCTCAAACAGCTGCACGTCCTGCATATTCAGTTGCGGGACGTCCTCGAGCGACTGGAGCACGGTCCCAGGCAGGTGAAGGCACGGCAACAAAATGCCGAGAAAAAGCAGGCGGAAATCGAGTCACTCAAAGAGCAGCACAAGCAGCTGCGAATGGCGACCGATCAGAAGAACCTGCAACTGAAGTCGATTGAAACCAAAATGGCCGACCTCAGGGGCAAGCTGAACACCGCCAGTTCCAACCGCGAGTACGAGATCATCATGTCGCAGATCGACGCCGACAAGATGGCCAAGAGCGTGCTCGAGGACGAGATTCTGGAGTCTTTGGAAAAGGTCGACCAGGCGCAGGGGCGGATCAAGGCGGCCGAGAAAGAGCTGGAGGCGATTAACTCCGAGATCAAGCGGGTTGCCGCCGAGGTGGAGTCGGTCGTACCCGGATTGCGTTCCAAGGAAGCGGAGCTGCAAGCGGCGCTCAAGCAAGCCGAATCGCACGTGCCGGGAACCCTGCTCGAAAACTACCGCCGGCTGGTGCAGGCGCATGGGGCCGATGCCCTCGCGTCGGTCGAGAACAAGGCCTGCACCGCCTGCCACGCAATTCTCTCCCCCAACTATGTGGTGGAGTTGAACACCGGCAAAGCGTTGTTGTGCCGATCCTGCGGCCGGCTGTTATACATCAGCAAGGCGGAATAAATCGCGGGACTATCTCCGACGATGAGCGAGTTACGTCGCTGGACGGAGGCCGATTTCGAGCAGATGTCGTGGCACGACAACCACGTGCATGGGATTCAAATCCGCGCGGGGGAGTATGGTTCGGGAGAACTGATTCTCGATCTCGACTATATCGTCGAATGGCTCTGTGCTCCCGACGGCTCATGCCGTTTCCGAATCGCCCCCGCGGATCTGACATTTCACGGAATCTACGACCTGAAATTCTCTCTCGACTATGCCGCCGTCACCGCAGCCATAACTCCGTTTTCGATTTACCAGATCACGCGAGAACCTGGCACGCCACCTGGAACCGCCTGCAAGTGGCACATCGAAATCAACTGGCCGAAGGGTTCGATGGTGTTCTCCGCCCACGGCTATTCGCAAGTTTTGCGATCCGAGCCGATGGATACGGGACAACAGATGCTCTCCTCTGAGGAACGTCAGGCGGCCGGCAGGGGCTGATCTTTTTCACCGGTGATAACCGATCCTCACCGCTGTGATGTTGCCGCTGGTCAACAACGATTGCAGCTATCCTCAAGGCGAGTACGCCAGGACGTTTCGATAACGCAACAACGCCGTTGACGCGTTGCGGAACGTGTACGTGGCGGCTTTCCGACGCCGAACCAAGCCTCTTTAGCCAAAACGTCTTTAACCTTTACCGCACAAGATGTTGCGGCCATTCTTTTGCCGTGGCTTGCCATTCTTTCGGCATTGGCCCGCGCTTTGCGTTTCTCCTTTTTCAGAGACGAGACGCAACGGCTGCCACGGAAACTTCGACGCTCAGGTCACCGACGCCAAATCACCGACCGACAGCGATCGAACGACAGACCCGCAACGAGAGGACGCGACGACCATGGCTTCACGAAAAGAGCGGATGAAAATTCACAACTGGGACGGTGTGACGGTTCTGGATCTCGGCGAAGTCGAAATCTGGGACGGAGCCGACCTCTGCCTGCTCCGCGACACGTTGATCAACATGATCGACAAAGCGGGCTGCCGCAACATCGGCGTGAACATGACCTACGTGAAGTACATTCCGAGTGGCTTTTTCGGCATGCTGTTTGACTGGCACGAACAGGGAGTCGAGATGCGGCTGTTCACTCCGCAGCCGCACGTGGCCCAGATGCTCTGGTTCCGCCAGTTCTTCGAACACGAGACCGATGGCCGCTACGTTTTGCAAAGCGAGCCGAAGGAACTGCTCGTGCAGCATGACCCGGCCGAATGGAACGACGAACACCACGCCTGGGACGACGAGATCGAAGCCGCCCCGGCCGCGATGCTCCGCAACAATTGATATCAAGCTTTGACGAACTTGAATCAGTGACTGACCACCACTGAGGTCTTTCTCTCACATTACCCGACGCCCTGACGACTCGCCGGCCTTGCGGACCTGTTGCCGCAAGGCCGGTTGTTTTTCGAAGCGGTCAGCTGTCAGCATTCAGCGACTGGGAGTAGCGAAGCTTCAGGCTCCACGAACGGCCGGCCGCGCACTCACCGCTTGAACAGTGACTTCAGGCGGGCCGTTCTCGATACCGGTGAAGTCGGTGGGGTTTCCGAAGTGGATGGTTCGGCTGGCGGAGCATCGTCGAGCATCTGGCTCCAGTAACTTTCGAGCAGGCGCAAGCAATCGGTGTAGCGTTTCTCGTCCCAGGCCAGCGTAATAGAGGAATAAACACGCGTCAGTTGTCGCAGATCCTCCTCAGACATCCGTTGCGGATGAGCCTCGACGTCGTCGATCCAGATCCGGCCCGGTCCGCGCATTTCGACCCGGACCTGCGTGTCGTCCCAATGCTTCGCGGGAATACCGGTCACTTGAAATCGATACCGCCGCCAGCGCGTGTCGATATGGAAGTCGGCCTCTTGTCGGAAGACTTCTTCGCCGAGGGTGGCTTCAAATACCAATCGCACATCGGTGTCGTCGACGTCACTTCGCAACCAGAGATAGAGATCGACAATGCGATCGTCCTGAACAGGAAGCTTCGAGCTGAGAGACGCCCCGTCATCGCTGTCGGCAATCAGCAAGAGTGATGATTTTCCGGAGCGGGGATTGCTTTCGTCGAGGGTCCAGGCCGCGGCGTTTTCCACCGGCAATTTCCAGCCGGGCAGGAGGTCGCGCGACTCGGGGGAGGATTCGAAGCCGGGATTGGAGATCAACGCTTTCTGACGTGGACCAGATTTTTGAGCCGATTTGTTCGCGTCCGCAATCAGCTTTTCCAATCGCTGCACCCGGTCTTTCAGGGCAGTCAGTGCGGCTTCCGGAACTTTGACGGCGACTTCGTGCAGTCGTGCGTTCTCCTGTTCGATGACGAACGCCCACAGGCCGAATGCGGGAAGCGCCACGACGACCCGGCTTCCCCCCCGATCGTCGGACTCAAGCGGATATTCGGTTCCTCTGGGCAAGATCCGGCTGCGAGTTCCCGGCGCGCAGCTCCAACGCAATTGCACGTTGATCGGATCGGGGCATTCATTGACGACATAGCACCAGGTCTTGCCCTCCAGTCTCGCAAGCCGCACCACTGCCGGCTGTTGCTGTATTTCATCCAGATGGAATGGAACCGCCGGCAACGAGAGCAGGGTGTCGCGGATATCTCGTAACTGCGATTCCTGCCCCAGCGGAATCATCCATCCGCCGTCGAAAAGCACTTGAGCATCGTTCGAAGCCAAGGCGTGGATTATCGGTTCTCGGTTCTTCGGCCCGATGGGGGAATGATGCACGGCCAACCACGTCAGCGCCGGTTCCCACGGGGAGACTGCGTCGAATTCGGAGATCCGAAATTCACGCGGACGACGGAACACGAGAACTCCCGGTTGACCAGCTTGAAATGCCCGGTCCAATGCAACGCTGTGGTTTGCCTGCTCATCCAACACATCGTCCGAAGGATGATCCGACGACGCCGGAAGCACGGGACGCAACACCACCAACCGCGGCACATCGGCCAGCAGCTTGAAGTCGAGCCCGCGCGGCGGCAGAAGATCGGCGAAACTCTGTCGCGAGCGGATCGAGGTTTCCACCGTTTGTTCCGGTTCCGCGCTTTGCAAAACATTCGTCGCGGAAAGCACAAATCGAACATGCGGTCCGACGGATGTTACCACTTCCGACATCCGTTGATAAAACCTGGCAAGCTCCCGACAGCGCCACTGCACCCAGCGAGTTCGTTCTTGACCGGTCAGGAAGTTATAGCGGGTGGCGAAACGCGCTTCACCCTCCGCGTTGGGAACCTGTATGCCGGTTTCCCGCTCGAAGCGCGACACGGTTTCGTCATCGTAGCCCCACTCCAGGTCGGGGAATTGCATGTACCCGATGTTCGCAAGTTCGACTGCCACACCCTGAAACGCCGTATGGTCACGGTAGCGGGCAACAAGTTCCCGCACGATGTCGATCATCGCTTCCTGAACGCGCGGGTCGAGCGGATTGTAATACGGGGCCGTTCCTCGTACCGTGCCCCGCGCGGCCCGCCAACTGCGCCCGTCCCGTCCGATCAGCTCGATTCCCCGTACCGCGTCGCCGCCGCGCCGCAATTCGGTTTCGAGCACCGGCAGCGGGCTTGCGAACTGCAATTCCGGTATGAGTGCCAATCCCTCGCGATCGAATAAGCGATACAGCAATTCAAGCACATCCTTGCGCACGGGGTCTTGCCCTGACGCAAGGAACGTACCGGTGTCATAACGGGGAGTCGGCGATAACAGATCGCTTGGATAGATCGTACCGCCGTCGGACAAAACCGAAATCAGGGCACTGTTGCAGTTCTCATGCTGCAGATAGCGAATGAACCGTTCGCCCGCCGAATAGAATGTGACCCAGTCATCAAGACTCCGTCCACTCGGGCTGTCGTATGTCTCAGTCGCGCCGAAATTTTCTGGGATCAGCGGCTTATGAAGATAGGGGCCGACAAGCCGCTGCTGTGACAACGGCAATGGAACCCGATCATTTTGTGTTGGAAGTGCTCCAAGTTCGATGACGTCCACCTTCGAGACATTCAGCGGACGGCCGGTTCCCATGTCGTGCAACAGCAGAATCGGCTCCCGAACTTTCGGCCAAAAAAGCAGTTCATGCGTCACGAACCGTTCGTCACCTTCGGCCGCCGTACTGCCGGCAGGGCTCGATTGGGAAGAGACTGTTACTCCAGAATCGAGGCCAATCGGCATCAATTGCGCCGCGGCGTTCGGCTCGAGGAGGCTGACGCCGATCCGCTGCGGTACTTCTCCCGTCATCGTGATGACAAGCCGATGTGGATGTTCGGGGGTTTTCACGTGCAGCTTGAATGCGCTCCACTCGACTTTCTGCTCGGCACCGGTTGTCAAATTCGTCACCTGACGCGGCGTAAATCCAAGCAATCGGCCGAGAGGCTCATTCATCTCGCGGAAGGAGCGTGGCTTCTCTAACTTGCGAAGCACTCCCGGACGTGAGGGTTCAAAGCTATCCACAATTCGGTCCCGCCGGCCGGAATCGAACGATACAAGCGGCAAGCGAGAAAGTACGACAAGCTGCAGCGCCCCGGTTTCGGTCCGCAACCCGCGTCCCAAAAGCGAGAAGTGCACGTCGTACACCCCTTCCTGCTGCGGTAACGGAATGTCGAGCGGAACAATCGACGGAGCAGCCGCCTCAGCATTCAACGCGATGGACTGTGACCCACTGCCAAGAGTTGAGTCCGACCGGGCCGGTGTGAGCTTCCAATCGAATGTCGCGGCGGCGGCGCGGCCGACCGGACGCACATTGATCGCGACATCCGCCGTCAATCGTTCACCCGGATCGAACAGCAGATGCGGACGATCGAGTGTGACTGCAAGTGCGTCACCTGGAGCGCGACGCAGCGAGACCCGTGTGTCACTGTTGGCGAGAGTGAGGACGCGCGGCTCGGCGGACAACTCCCCAGGTCGAAATTCGAAACGCCAACGTGCCGGTTCGCTTTTCGCGGCGGCTTTCGAATCGGCGGCCTGGAGCGTGATTGTCACGGGAGATTGCGGATCGCCGACAATCGTCGCGTCAACACCGTCGTACACTCCCGAACTAAATCGTTGCAAATAGAGGACGTGGCCGTCGATCCACATGCTACCCGGTACATCCGCTTCGAGGCCGAGCGCGGAGGGATCCGAGAATTGCCCGTCGCGCGATTCCACGATACCGCTCCAGATGCGCGGTGCGCCACCGCTCCATTCGATGCGAAACCGCACCGGCTGGAGAGCCTCGGCGGCAATGACGGTTGCATTGCCAGCCAGACACACCAGCGAGACGGCGCTGCACAGCAGAATTAGTCGTGATGCGAAACGACTCATAGGATGGGTAGCCGACATCGCCGACCCGGCAGCACATCATGCATTGTGCCGGACCGAAACTCAGGACACCCGGCGAGACATCTCACCGGTTTTTTAATGTTGGGGAAGTGAGTGGGAGAAAAGCAGAATGGAAATGCGAAAGCAGCCGCACGGAGTGCGGCGAGGAACGGTCAACGATGGTGATCAAAATGAGAGAATCGAGAGATGGGGCGGGGATTATACCGGCGGGCCAGTTTGGGCCAAGAGCAATCCTCCCCCTCGTTGCATGGCTTGGGAAGCCCGCGGAATTAACCACAACGTCTAACGACCACGGCGGTTACCGAAGGTGTCCATTTATAAAGACTTGTATCACCTTGCCATTCTTCGGTGGGACGGTCCGTCGGGCACCGCTTGGGGTATGTCGCACAGCTCGAGTCGAGACCTCTCTCTCTAAAATTGGGGGGTGAAATAGACCATTGCATCTCTTGCGCAACTCCAGTACGGTCAATACGTAGCAGCTTCTGATCCACCTGGATTCTCACTATGCGCTCTTATGCTGTCCTTCGGTTTGGCTTTGCCTCATTGGTCGCCGTCACTCTCATTGGCTGTAGCGGCAGCGATCCCCCGGAAACCAGCACCGCAGCCGCTCAGTTGGTCTTTCAGCTAGGCGGCACGTTGCGCCTGGCGGGGAAGGTCAAGGACGTGAAATCGCCGGGGGAACTCCCGCCGCCGCCTTATCAAATCGAGCGGATCAATTTGAACGAGTCGAAAGTGAAAGAGACGGATCTTCAGAAGCTGGCAGGCATGAAGAGCCTGCGAGCCCTCAGCCTGTATCGAGCCGACGTCGGTGACGAAGTGCTCCCGCACGTGGTCGCGATTCCCAACTTGCAGGAGTTGGAGCTGTCGTACACGCGAGTCACGGACAAAGGGCTCCTGCAATTGAAAGCCTTGCCCCGATTGCAGAAACTGTTTCTCTATGGCACATCCGGCGGCGCGTCCGGCAACGTCACCGATAATGGTGTTAAGACGCTGCAAGAGGAAATGCCGAGCCTCAAAGTTTTCCGCTGATAGCGAACTAGGAAACGATTCCCGCGAGAGACGCCACTCAATAACGACGCAAGCCCTCGCCCGGATTCCTCGAATACCGATTCTCAATTCCCGTTTAGGATACAACCATGCGGCGACGATTCGGCTACTGCTTTTTCCTCTCTTCCACTCTGGCTCTGTGCGCAGCGATGTTCACGGCGAGCGCCCGATGCGAGGAAGGGAAGGAACCAAACCCGATCGTCCCGACCGACGGCGTCATCAAGCTGTTCAACGGCCACAACCTCGACGGCCTTTACACCTGGCTCAAAGACACGAAGTACGAGGATCCCCGAAAAGTCTTTACGGTCGAAGACGGAATGCTGCACATCTCCGGCGACGGGCTCGGCGCTGTCATCACCAAGAACGCCTATAAGGACTATCACCTCGTTGTCGAGTTCAAATGGGGAGAACGGACATGGCATAACCGCAAGAATTCGACGCGCGATTCCGGCTGCCTGGTACATTGTGTCGGGCCCGACGGCGCCTATGGCGGCATCTGGCCCCATTCGATTGAGGCCCAAATCATCGAAGGGGGGACCGGCGACATCATCCTCGTGCGCGGCACCGACCCCGACGGCAAGCCGATGCCGATGTCCCTCACCGCCGAAGTCACCAAAGACCGCGACGGCGAGACGGTCTGGCACAAAGGGGGCGAGAAGCAGACCTTCCACTCCGGCCGCATCAACTGGTATGGCCGCGATCCCGACTGGAAGGACGAACTCGGCTTTCGCGGCAAGCAGGATGTCGAGAGCCCGGTCGGCCAGTGGACCCGCATGGATGTGATCTGCCACGGCGGGCACATTCAGATCCACGTCAACGGGGTGCCGGTGAACGAAGGCTTCGACGCCTCGCCCGGCGCGGGGAAGATTCTCATCCAGACGGAACTGGCGGAAATCTGGGTTCGCCGCTGGGAACTCTACCCGATCGGCAAAGCGCCGGCGTTCGAAAAGAAAGCGAACTGACGGGCAACGTGCTGATCGGCCTTTAGCTTGCAATGAAATCACCTGACCGATTGAACTTCGGTTCTGTCTCGTTTTGTGCAAAGAATGGGAGTTGTTTAATGGGTGTAAGCCGCCTCCGGTGCCGTCCGCCGCGGCGTGGACTCCATGCTCTCTTCCGACTTTGGACTCCGGACTGAAGAAAT
>CAZVJA010000156.1:0-12420 GCA_964626885.1 uncultured Planctomycetaceae bacterium
GCCATCAGCGTGCTGGGGCTAGTGCTGCTGTTGGGTGTGGTGGAAGCGATCGTCGGGTTTTCGCCGGCCGGTTCACCTGTGGCACACTGGGCCGGCTTGTTGAATCCGTATCGCACGCTGATGAGCATTTTGAGTCCGCTCGCGACACATTACAGTCTCGACGCAGTCTCCGTGGCCAAGTGGGATTTTCTGGCGGTAATGGGGGGGCTGACGGTGGCCATCAACCTCATCACCACGTTGCGGTTGCGGGTCTGGAATCCGTCCCGGGCGACGTTTTCTCAGGCAACATTGCAGGCGACCGAAGAGGCGGAACGGAACGCACCACGCACGAAAGCCGCAAGCCGGTCCATCTGGAACCGGCCGGTTGTCTGGCGGGAAATTCGCACGAAAGCCTACGGACGGAAGATCCTGGCCATCAAAGCGGCCTTTGTGGTTCTGGCCCTGTTCGCGACGATTTATCTCTCACGCGGGGCGGCAGCGGGAGAATTGATTCTCGGAATGATTACCCCGACCGGCTTCGCGTTTGTCGGACTGGCGATTGTCAGCCTGATGCTGGTGAACGCTCAAGCGGTCACGGCACTCACTTCCGAGCGGGACGGCAAGACGCTCGAACTGCTGCTCATGACCGATATCACCTCGAAAGAGTTCATCTACGGCAAGCTCGGCGGAGTGCTCTACAACGCCAAGGAAGTCATCCTCATTCCGTTAGCGCTCGCCGCCTACCAGGTTTACCTGGGGAACGTGACGATCGAGAACTTCGTCTATCTTTTGGTCGGTTACTGCGTGCTGGTGCTGTTTGCGGCGATGCTCGGTCTGCACTCCGGGCTGAGTTACGACAGCTCCCGCGGGGCAATCGCCAACAGCTTGGGAACCGTCTTCTTCCTGTTCATCGGCATCTTCATCTTCATGCTGCTGCTGCTGGAGGCGCGATCGTCGTTCGCCCAGCAGTTCGCGAGCTTTGTGGTGTTCATCCTGGCGGGGAGCATCGCGCTCTACGCGTCATTGTCGTACAAGAATCCGTCGAACGCCCTGAAGATCGCCGCCGGCGTGCTGCCCTTTCTCACTTTTTACGCCATTACCGAGTTTCTGCTGAAAGGAACCCTCGGCGTCTGCATCTCAATCTCGGCGGCTTATGGCTTTACGACGCTGGCGATGCTGATCCCGTCGGTCAGTGAATTCGACGTGGCCCTCGGACGTTCCACGCTCGACAAGGGCTGACGGCCCTCCGACACCGGCCAACCGCGCCGTGACCCCCGAGCGCGCTTCGCGAACGACACGAAGAATGGATTTGAGCGAAGGGCAGGGGATTCCTCTCGGTGGGATTCCAGCGGAAACACAGCACCGAAATCGCGGGACACCCGAACCTCGGGCGCTGCGAACCCGGGGAACACACGATTCTCGCGGCTTACTTCGGCGGCGAGCTGCAGTAGGTCGGGGCGCGTGACGTTGGGCTGCCAATGATGCTGTCGCGACATCGCTTCTCTCCCTGGTCAATCCATCGAGTCAGTCAATCCTCCGTCGGATGATCGCGAACACTCTCAATGGTGTGCGTCGGCGGGGACGATTGCCAGTGACAATCGGGGGGCCGGCTCCTTCGCTCGCGCCATCTGGTCCAATTGCCGCTCGATCATCTCCAGCCGTCGGGCGATCTCATCGCGGCGCGTGGCCCAGCGTTTTTGCCATGAGGTGAGAAGCGTCTCCACCGCCTCGTCTTCCTGCCGCCCCTGGTCGAGCGAATTGTGCAATCGCAAGAGCGATTGTCCCAGTCGCGACTTGGCAAGGACAAAGGAGGGACGGCCCGCGCGAGGAGACGAGGTCATGCATGGCTCCAAAGGTGGGAAGCTGTAGGGGGTGGTTTCCGCGGCTCTGCTTTGCTGTGCGTAAATTCGATCGGATGCGGGCCTGGGGAAACTTAAACGGTTTAACAGTTTTGGAAAAACAGGTCGGGTCACGGTCACGTTATCACCTGCGTGATGTGAACGACTTGCAGCAACGAAACAACCGCACCTCTGTACACGCCGTTTAACTCTCACAAAGCCATCCGGCAATGGTCCAGTGGCGATCAGATGTCTGATTCGCCCATTCGACCGGTACATCCAGACTTTTCAGCATGTCCCGCACTTCATCGAGCGTGAGTGCGGCACGGAGCGACGCGCGGAACATGGCTTGTTGATGTGAGTTCGTGTCCCCAGCATAGGTCTGCACCAGATGGTCGACGGCCGCATAATCGTCAGGACGCAATAAATCGCGGGCGAATAAGAGGCCGGGACGATGCGCGATCCGCAGCATTTCGCGGAAGGCGGCATGAGGTTCCGGAATGTGGTGGATAATGCTGTTCGAGATGACTGCGTCCCGACTGCCGGATTTCCAGCGAAGATTCTTCGCGTCGCCCACATGACAGGAGATCACCGCTTCGAGACCGGCATCCGCGATGTTCCTGGCTGCCAGCCGCACCATCTGGAACGACATGTCCACAGCATGTACCTGGATTGGCCATGGCAATGATCGCCGGCAGAGCTCGATTGGGATCAGGGCGGTTCCGGTCCCCAAGTCGAGAACTTGCATGGGATGCGCGGCATCCCATTCCGCCGCTGTCGGCGGCTTATCGGTGAAGCTTCGCAGGAGATCATCAACGAACACGCGATTCACTGCGCTGTGGTCCATCGCGTCGTAATCGACGGCCTCCTGCTCGGTGTCCATCACTTCCGGTTCGAGCGTGCGGGGGATCATAAGGAGCTTTCAGAGGTCAGCGATCAGGTATAGGGGACGTGCGGAAATCCAAGCTGTGACTTGTCGTCGGTCGCCCGCCATTTTACCCGCGTGAAAACGAAAAGCCCCGGCCAACTTGACCGGGGCTTCGATTTATTCACAGTGTTCAAACTTCGCCGCGACCGGGGATCGATTCCCCGGACGGTCGTCACTCCCCTTCGGCAGGAGTGGGGGATTGTTCGCCCCCTTCGGCACCGACGGCAGCCAGCTCTTTCTCCGGCTCGACGGAGCCGATGAATTGGAGTTGCTTCTGGTCGCCGACCTCCTTGACGCCGACGGTGATCAGTGACTTCCCGTCGAATTCGCCGCGGAGCAGTTCTTCCGAGAGCGGATCCTCGACGTAGTTCTCGACCGAGCGGCGGAGCGGCCGGGCGCCGTAATCGACGTCGCCCCCCTTCTCGATGAGGAATTCGCGGGCTTCGTCGGTGAGCACCAGGCTCAGGCCGCGCTCCTTGAGACGCTCGCGAACCTTCGACAGCTCGATATCGACGATCTGCTTTAGGTTGTCGCGTGTCAGGCGGCGGAAAACGACCACTTCATCCAGACGGCCGAGAAACTCCGGCTTGAATTCACGCTCGATGGCGTGCATCAGGCGTTCTTTCATCTTGTCGTAGCTGGTGTCCTCGTCCTGCTTGGCGAAGCCGAACACGTCTCCCTGGTGAATCACCTCGGCCCCGGCGTTGGTGGTCATGATGAGAACCACGTTCTTGAAGTCGACCTTGCGGCCGAAGCTGTCGGTGAGGTGCCCTTCTTCCATAATCTGCAACAGCATGTTGAAGACGTCTGGATGGGCCTTCTCGATTTCGTCGAGCAGCACGACGGCGTAGGGGCGCCGGCGGATCTTCTCGGTGAGCTGGCCTCCCTCTTCATAGCCGACATAGCCCGGAGGGGCGCCGATCAGCCGGCTGACGTTGTGCTTCTCCATATACTCGCTCATGTCGATTTGAATGAGCGCGTCCTGGTCGCCGAACATGAACTCGGCCAAGGTCTTCGCCAGCAGGGTCTTGCCGACGCCGGTGGGCCCGGCGAACAGGAAGACGCCGGTCGGCCGCTTCGGATCTTTCAGCCCGCTGCGGCTGCGGCGGACCGCCTTTGACACCTGCTTGATCGCTTCGTCCTGGCTGATGACCCGCTTGTGCAACTCGTCTTCCATCTTCAGCAGACGCACCGCGTCCTCGCTGGAGAGCCGTGTCAGCGGAATACCGGTCATCTTGGCAACGACCTCGGCGATCACCTCGGCATCGACGACGCCGTCGGTTTCCTTCGCCTTATCGCGCCATTCGCGCGTGAGCGTTTCCTTCTTTTTCTTGACCTTGTCGGCCTGATCGCGGAGCTTGGCGGCTTTCTCGAAGTCCTGGTTGGCGACCGCTTCTTCCTTGGCCTGGTTCAGCCGCTCGATTTCCTCGTCGAGTTCCTTCAGGTCCGGCGGGCGGACCATCGACTTCAACCGAATTCGCGCACCCGACTCGTCGATCACGTCGATCGCCTTGTCGGGCAGGCAGCGGCCGGTGATATAACGGCTGGAAAGCTCGACCGCCTTCTCGAGCGCGTCGTCGGTAATCTGCACGCGGTGATGCGATTCGTACCGGTCCCGGAGCCCGCGCAGAATCTGCACTGTCTGTTCTCCCGACGGGGGTTCGACCATCACCGTCTGGAACCGTCGTTCCAGTGCGCCGTCCTTCTCGATGTACTTTCGATATTCGTCGAGCGTCGTCGCGCCGATACACTGCAGTTCGCCACGGCTTAGGGCGGGCTTCAGCACGTTCGAGGCGTCGATCGCCCCTTCCGCGCCGCCGGCGCCGACCAGCGTATGCAACTCGTCGATGAACAGCACGGTATTCTTCGCCCGGCGAACTTCGTTCATCACCGCCTTGATGCGCTCTTCAAACTGGCCGCGGTACTTCGTGCCGGCGACCATCATCGCCAGGTCGAGCACCACGATCCGCTTGTCACGCAGCAGTTCGGGAACGTTCCCTTCGACCACCATCTGGGCGAAGCCCTCGACGATGGCCGTCTTGCCGACGCCCGCCTCTCCCAGCAGAACCGGGTTGTTCTTCTGGCGGCGGCAGAGAATTTGAATCACGCGCTCGATTTCCCGCTCGCGGCCGATGACCGGGTCGAGCTTCCCTTGGCGGGCTAATTCGGTGAGGTCGCGGCCGAAGCTGTCGAGGGCCGGCGTTTTGCTCTTGCCGGCTTTCGCTTGCCCGGCGCTCGCGCGCTCGCCCGTTTCGCCCCCTTCGAGTCCGTGACCGAGCAGGTTGAGGACTTCTTCACGGACATCTTCGAGCTTCAGTCCCATGTTCATCAGAACCTGGGCAGCCACTCCTTCCTGCTCGCGCAACAGGCCGAGCAGCAGATGTTCGGTTCCCACATAGTTGTGGTTGAGGTTGCGGGCCTCTTCCATCGCGTATTCGATGACTTTTTTCGCCCGCGGGGTTTGCGGCAACTTGCCCATCGTCACCATGTCGGGGCCCGACTGGACGATCTTCTCGACTTCCATGCGGATCTTCCGCAGGTCGACGTCGAGCTGTTTGAGGACGTTGGCTGCCACGCCCGAGCCCTCTTTCACGAGGCCGAGCAGGATATGTTCGGTGCCGATATATTCGTGGTTGAAGCGTTGGGCCTCCTGGTTGGCCAACTGCATCACCTTACGGGCCCGATCGGTAAATCGTTCGTACATCGGAGTCTCTCCGGTTGTTGACTGTATTCGCCGGCGGGATGGTTCCCGACCGGTTCCTACAAAGGTTGCCCAAACGGCGATCAATAGGCCGCCGAGCCTACCAACAATACATCACACACGGCCGAAGACCGGCGGATTTCCCGCTGCCGTCTGATCTTAGGGAGCCGACCGTGGCGCAAACGCCGGTTGCATCGCCCCACGGGCCGAGCGGACCCTCCAATCGTTACAGCCGGTCCCGCCTGAACTTCGGTTTCTCGGTCGCCCGAATTCTAGTCCCCGACCCCCCCGGAGGCAAGACAGGGGTTTTGCCGCGGCAGCACCTCTGGGCTAGTCCGCATGATTGCGTGATTTCAGATGATGTCTCAGAAGCTCGACTCACTTCACCCCTCTTCCCTCGCGGGAGAGGGGCCGGGGGTGAGGGGGCGAGAACAAGTAGACGGTACACCGTACTGATCGCAGAGTTTTTCCTGGTTCGGCAACACCATCGCGCGTTGCAAAAACCGCCCAACTTCGCAGACAATCGATGCGAAATAAATAACATTTTTCACCGCAATCTTTCTCCGTGTGCAAGCCCGGCAAGAACTTCCCATGCAATCCCGCGAACCGCATTCCGCTGACCGCATTGCCACCCTGCGGATTCTCGACGCCGCCGCGAACCGCGCCCGTGAAGCACTCCGTGTGATCGAGGACTTTACCCGCTTCACTCTCGATGATGCTCATCTCACCGGGCTGCTCAAGAACCTGCGGCACGACCTGACCGCGGCGCTATCGGCATTTCCGCTGAATGACCTGCTGGCGGCCCGCGACACTTTGCAGGATGTCGGGACCAGCATCACCACCGCAGCCGAGTCGCAGCGATCTTCGCCGGCCGACGTTGCCACCGCGGCTTTCAAACGTTTGCAGGAAGCGCTCCGCACACTCGAAGAGTTCGGCAAGCTGCCGAGCGCCGGCACGGGGACGGGAGCCGAACTTGGTCAGCGCATCGAAGCGCTCCGCTACCAGGTTTACACGTTGGAAAAAGCAGTGAGCGGCACGCGGCTGAACCGTGACAGGCTGGCCGGGAAGAATCTGTATCTCCTGGCGACAGAATCTCTTTGCCCGCGCGGCTACGAAGCGACGATCCGCGGCGCGCTCGCGGGGGGCGTCGCCGTCGTCCAGGTCCGCGAGAAATCAATGCCCGACCGGCAACTCATCGACCTTGGCCGACGAGTGCGCGCCTGGACCCGGGAGGCGGGAGCGCTCTACATCATGAACGACCGGGCCGATCTGGCGGTCCTCACCGACGCCGACGGCGTGCACGTCGGGCAGGAGGAACTGACGGTCCGCGAAGCTCGCCAGATTGTCGGGCCGGATCGGCTGGTCGGCCTTTCGACGCACGGTATTGAACAGGCGCGGCAAGCGGTATTCGACGGAGCGGACTATCTCGGCGTCGGGCCGGTCTTTCCGTCGGGAACCAAGTCATTCGACAGCTTGGCGGGACTCGAATTTGTGCGGCAGGCCGCCGCGGAGATTTCACTCCCGTGGTACGCCATCGGCGGCATCACGTCCGCGAACATCGAAGAGGTGGTGGCTGCCGGTGCGACACGCGTTGCGGTGAGCGCCGCAATCTGCGGGGCGGACGACCCGGCTACATCCGCAAGGGAGTTGAATGGCTGGCTGACGAACGGCTGACGAACCGAAGCGGTTCGGCCTCAGGTAGCCATCACAGAGTGACCCACTGCCCGCGCCAGTTGCACGTTGACGCATCCCACTTTCCGTGTTGGAATCAAATGTGCCGCTTTCCGTCATTTAGCAGGAAGATTGGGTGCCACTGGCTATGCCAGTGTCGATCGCTCATACAGCCTCTAACACTGGCGGAGCCAGTGGCACACGCGAGTGAACGTTGATCGTCGTCCGAGAACTTGCCATGCAGTTTTTCGATCATGCAACAACCGACCGACAAGCATTCCTCAAGCAACTCGTTCTTTCGAAGGTGCGCACGGGTGCGCGCACCTTCGAAGCACATCTTCGAAGGCGCGCATCTTCGAACGAACGACGGAACTCGCGACTAGGCAGGCGGTTACACTTTTCGACAACCTCGCAAATCGGTGAAGAAAAGTGCGGGGGGGCAAACAGGTCGAATTTTGAGCACCTTCGAACCTTTTCGCGAGCTTTGGGACGAGTTCTTCGCGGCAACGTCGGAGCAACTTCGTGACAAGACGAGAGACTAGAGATGAGAGAGGAGAGTCACAAAGAAGAAGACGGAAGATGGAGGGTGGCTGTTCCTGAAGCCCGAAGCCGGACCACCCGACGCCCGATCGCTGTTCGCTGAATCCTGTTCGCGATACGCTGCCGTGATCCCTGAAGAAAAAATAGACCGACGAATTGGCGAAGGACGATCACAATGCAAATCACCAGGCCTGTTCGAAAGCAATACTCAATCACGCGCCTGATCTCACTCGTGGCCGCACTGCTGATGGTTGCGACGGCCTTCGCCCGCGATCAGATCGCGGCACCGGCCTACCGCGAGCATCTGGATCTCTCGTATTACCTGGATGCCAACGGTGCAAAACATCCGATCCGTACCCCGGACGACTGGAAGGTCCGCAAGGCGCACATCCTCGCGCACATGCAGACAGTAATGGGGCCGGTCCCCCGTCCCGAAAAGCCGGTGCCGCTGGATGTCAAAATTCTGGAAGATATCGAACTCGAAACGTTTCATCGGAAGAAAATCTCGTACCACACCGATTCGCTCGACCGCCGCGTCAACGCGTATCTCTTCCTTCCGAACAAGCTCGCGTCGAAAGTCCCCGCCATCCTCTGCCTGCACCAGACGGTCCCCATCGGCAAGGAAGAACCAGCCGGGCTGGGGAAGAACGAGAACCTGCAATACGCATTGCATCTCGCCCGGCGCGGCTACGTGACACTCGCCCCCGATTATCCGTCGTTCGGCGAGTATCAGTACGACTTCCCGGCCGCCGACGGCTACATCAGCGGCACGATGAAAGCGATCTACGACAACATCCGCGCCGTCGATCTGCTGCAGTCGCTTCCCGAAGTCGACCCGGCCCGCATAGGCTGCATCGGCCATTCGCTCGGCGGGCACAACACCATGTACACCGCCACGTTCGACGAACGGATCAAGGTGATGGTCTCAAGCTGCGGCTTCAACCGCTTCCACAAGTATTACGAAGGGAAGCTCAAAGGGTGGACGAGCAGCCGCTACATGCCCTTCATCGACACCCGGTATCACAACAATCCCGATGAAGTGCCGTTCGATTTCACCGAGATTGTGGCGGCGTTCGCGCCGCGGCCGTTTCTGGCAAGTTCGCCGCTGCACGACGGCAACTTCGAGGTCTCCGGCGTCCGGGACGTAATCACAGCCGCGCAGCCGATCTATCAACTGCTCGGCCATCCGGAGAATTTACAAGCGAACTACCCCGACTGCGGGCACGAGTTCCCCCCCGCGGCCCGCAAGGTGGCCTACGAGTTCTTCGACAAACACTTGGGACACACGCCGCACGCGGGGGGAATGACGTGGCGAACAGCTCCAAGCCGATTACTTTGCAATCGGTCCGACGGCATGCCGTCGGCTTGGGACGCGCTGCTGCCGATTTATCATCCCATCACGCAGGTCGATCTACTTCGAGATGTCCGAGCGATTGCGGACATCGGCCGCGGCGCGTTTGAGGAAATGCGGCGCGCGGAGCGGTTCGCCGGCGGCGGTGCCGGATGCGCGGCGGGCGCTCAGACGATGATCCGCGAAGTAGACCGCGTCAAGCGCCGAGTTTTGCAGGAAGCGGAGCGCGTCGTCGGGTGTTTCGACAATCGGCTCTCCGGGTCCGTTGAATGACGTATTGAGCAGCACCGGCACACCGGTCAGCCGGCCGAACTCGCGGACAACGTCGTAGATTAGGCCGTCCTGCGGCGAGACCGTTTGAATGCGGGCGGTGCCGTCGACATGTGTCACCGCCGGAATGCCCGCGCGCAGTACCCGCGCGGTAAAAAGCATATAGGGGGAAGGATGCGGCGAACCGCCGAACCACTCTTGAGCGGCCTCTTCCAGAACAATCGGCGCGAAGGGACGCCACGCTTCGCGCCCCTTGATGCGGTTGACCCGCTCCCAGTTCTCGGCGTGGGTCGGGTTCGCGAGGATCGAACGATGTCCCAGCGCCCGCGGACCGAGTTCGGAACGACCTTCAAACCAGCCGATGACTTCGTTTCGCGCGAGCGCCGCCGCCGCCTCGTGCGCGGGATTTTCGGTCTGATGCGACTGCACTTTCCCACGACTCGTACTCAAAGCATCCGCGGATTGATAACTGCCGGCGAGTCCGATGTACACGTCGGCCCGCGTTTGAACACTTTTTCGCGGATGGCCGAGGATGTTGTGATAAAGCGCGAGCGCCGAGCCGGTCGAGAGCCCGCTATCGCCGCATCCCGGCGGAACGAAGAGTTCCGCAAATGAGGTTTCGTTCGCGACGCGGGAGTTGGCGGGGCAGTTGAGCGCCGTCCCTCCCGAGAGGCAGAGTTTCGAGGTGGGTCGGCCGCTGCGAGTGAGCAGGTTCGAAAAGGCCCGCGCGGCGCGGAGCAGCGATTCCTCGAATAACAATTGCGTGCTGGCGGCGATATCGACGTTGATGCGGGCGGTGGCGAATTTCGTTTGCCCGAACGGCTGGAGGTCATAGCCGAGGCGATGCGCCTCGCGCAGGCAATGTTCGAGCCACGGTTTGGCGATGACTTCTTCGTCCTGAAACGGTACGACGTCGAAATAGTTGCCGAGGAATTTCGCGACCGAGAATTGCGTCGCGCCGTACGACGAGAGCCCCATCAGCTTGCCCGGCCCGCCGTGCAAAAAACCGAGATTCTGCGCGACCTGATCGTACAGCAGCCCGATGGCGAGATGATGCGGACTGACGGCCCACAACTTGTCGCCGGCGCCGTAGTAAAACAGACCATTCAATCCGCGATGCGGCACGTTGCCGTCGTGCGTAAGGATGGCCGCCTCGTCGAACGGGCTTTGATAAAACGCGTAGGCAGCATGCGCCAGATGGTGCGACATAATGCAGCCGGGGATGTCGCGGCCAAAGAGATGCACCGTCGCGGGGTAATGAAACCCGAGCCGGGTCGCGTCGGTCTCGAAGATGCCGCGATAATTGGCCTGCGCGATCTGGTCGAGCCGGCGGTTGCGGTCCCAGTCATCGACCCAGAGAAAATCCTCGATGTTGCCGATCTTCGGAGCCGCGGCGTACGACCGCTTTTCGTCCTCGGGCATGAAATGCAGGTACGGATGCTCGGCGTGTTCCATCACCTGCTGCAAGAGGAAGCGCTGCTGCGAGAGAAAATAGTCCCGCAGGTGGGGCATTTGGTCGTGAATCCAGGAACGAAGCGATTCGCCGCGGCAGGGGGCGTAAGCAACTCGCAGTTTGTCCGGTTCAAAAAAGACCAGCTCGACGTGCTGCGTCGATGTAACGGTGCAGCAGTCGATGTCGCGGACGTCGGTCCGTGTGTCGTCGAGCAGCCGTTCGATCGTTTCGGCCCGCAGGCCGAGGGCGTGCTTCGTGCGGGATGTACGCTCCCGTTCGAGCACGGCGACGACCCGCCCGTCTTCCAGCAATGTAACTGCGGCATCGTGCCCGAAATGCAATCCGAGAATCTTCATCGGCCGCTCCCGTCCGTGGGATAAGCGTGGGAAAAGGGGCTGGATTGTACACCCCGGGCGGCATTTGACGCGAGAGGGATTCAACGTTGAAATAACGCGGGATTCGTCACACCAAGGGGAATCGCCGTGCTGCTGCTGCTGAAGAACCTGCTATTCACGATTTTCGTGCCAGGCATGATCGGGGTGGGTGTACCGCTGTTGGTTGTTCCACACGGCCCGATGGTGAACTCGATTCTTGCGATTTTCGGCGGCCTGCTGCTGGCCGTCGGAGCATCGATTTACACTTGGTGCGTGTGGGATTTCGCAGTCGTCGGAAGAGGGACGCCGGCTCCCATCGACCCGCCGAAAACGTTGATTGTGCGCGGCTTGTACAACTACACGCGGAACCCGATGTACGTCGGCGTGCTGTGTGTCATCGCCGGCTGGGCGCTTTTGTTCGACTCCTGGAACGTCACCCTATATGGCCTCTGCGTGGCAATCGGCTTCCACTTCTTCATCGCGCTCTACGAGGAGCCGCACCTGCGGAAAGTCTTCGGCCCGGCTTACGACGATTATTGTTCTCGCGTCCCCCGCTGGCTGCCGATTCCGCGGTCGCGCAGTCGGATGGACGGTTAACCTGAGTGCTGTACTTGCCGAACGTGTCGAGATCGGGAGAAACGATTCGATGGATAGCATCACGGCCGCACGACCGAGCCGTCGAGTCGACGTTCGCTGCCGCGATTGGCTCCCGGCGTTTTGAACGGGAACTTCGCCGCTAGCTTTTCGTCGATGTCAACGCCGAGCCCCGGCTTGTCGTTGGCGTACATGTATCCTTTGCGAATCTCCGGCATGCCGGGGAAGACATCCTGCTCGGCGGAGCTGAAGTCGTTTTGCTCCTGAATGCCGAAGTTGTAGGAGGCCAGATCGAGATGCAGGTTCACCGCGTGCCCCACCGGCGAAACGTTGCCCGGCCCGTGCCAGGCGGTTCGCAAATTGAAGAACTCGCAACAGCAGGCGATCTTTCGAGCGAGGCTAAACCCGCCGATGGCCGAGACATGAATGCGTATGAAGTCGATCAACCGGTTCGCGACGAGCGGCAGCCATTCGTTGCGGTTGACGAACAGTTCTCCCATCGCCAGTGGCGTGGAAGTTTGCTTTCGGAGTACTTCGAACCACGCGACATCCTCCGGCGCGAAAGGATCTTCCAAGAAGAAGAGCCGATATGGCTCGAGCGCCTTCGCAAGCTGAATCGCCTGCACCGGGGAAACGCGTTCGTGAACGTCATGCACCAGTTCGACCTCGTCGCCGACTTTGCTCCGCAGAGGCTCGAACAACTTGATCGTCCGATTTACGT
>CAZVJA010000157.1:0-12405 GCA_964626885.1 uncultured Planctomycetaceae bacterium
TCGAGCTCAGTGCCGTTCATGGCAGCCTTGGCAGCTTCGGCCTCTTCGGTGTTGCGCATGTCGACGAAGGCGAAGACGTGGGGGCGCCGCGGCGGGAGATCGCCGAACCGGAGTTTGAGTTCCCCTCCCACCCGTTCGTTCGCAATGGAGCGGCTTACACCAATGGAAACGAGCACGACGAGCAATGCCAGCGTCCATGCAAGTACATCCGCGCGTGAGGCGGTCGGGCCGATCGGCTTCGTCGCGGAGCCGAACCAGCGTTCCAAAATGGGAACACCGTTGGGCGTCTTGCAGGAGGGTGATGTGTTCGCGCTTCGAGCCGAGCGCCAGAACCAGAGGGGGGGGCCGAGCAGCAACAGCACGAAAAAGAGGGTCTCATCGATTCCCATGCCGAACAGCCAGCCGAGCAGTCCCGCGTCGGAGGCTGCCATCTCGCGCGCTCGAGCGATTTCGTCCGGTGCGATGAATGCCAGCCCAATCACATACGCCGCGACCTGGGCGACAAGCCATCGCCGCGAGCCGTGGGCTGAACTGGGAAAGTGTTGGGATGTCATTGATCAGGGCCGTAGGAAGATGGGACGCCGGGATTGCGATTCACTTCATGGTAGTTCCCACCGAAAGGAGTGCCAAGACGGCGACCAGACTGCAGCGACTTGGGAACCGGCGGCGATTGAAACCCTGTCTGCCAGCCGATAGGCTTGAGTTCGTTGCGACATGTCCCGCGTTCCGCGGGTCGCTCGCCGCAATTCCACCCATCCCGGGTGGGTTTCCCCCGGATCAATTGGAGTCCTCGAATGGCGACGAAGACCGATTCCCCGTTTCTCAAGCTGCACGCCGACGACAATATCGTCATTACGCGCCGGTCGGTCACGAAGGGGACGCCGATCGAGCTGAACGTCGGCCCGACGTTCTCGACGAGCGACGCAGTGGATATCGGGCACAAGATCGCCATCGAGTCGATTCCGCGCGGCAAGGCGGTCAGAAAGTTCGGTCAGTTGATCGGTTTCGCAACGGAGCCGATCGCGCCGGGAGACTGGATCCATTCGCACAACCTCGCAGCCGGCGAGTTGAGCCTGGATTATGCCTTTTCGACCGCTGTTCCCCCCGACCCAATCCCTGTCACGGGTCGCACATTTCAAGGATACCGCCGCCCTGATGGCCGAGCTGCCACACGGAACTACATCGCCATCATCAGCACGGTGAATTGTTCAGCGACTGCTTCAAAGTACGTGGCGGCCCGCTTCGATCACTCATTGTTGGAACAGTTCCCGAATATCGACGGAATCATTCCGCTGGTGCATAAAGGGGGCTGCGCGATGCAGTATGGCGGCGAAGATCATGAGCAACTCGCGCTGGTTCTTGCAGGTTTCGCGAAGCACGCCAACATCGCTGCTTACCTTGTCCTTGGATTGGGATGCGAGACCGGGCAAGCATCGTTTCTGGCGGATCGGCATCACCTGACGCAGTTGTCATTGCCTGGTCATCCCGAATCCGCTCAGCCCCTGATTATGAACATTCAAGAGGTTGGCGGCGTTCGCAAGACGGTTGATCGCGCCGTCGGAGCGCTCAAGGAGATGCTTCCGCAGGTCAACAATGTGAAACGGGTGCCGATTCCAGTTTCGGAACTGATCCTCGGAACCAATTGCGGCGGGAGCGACGGCAACAGCGGTGTTACTTGCAACCCGGCCTTAGGAATCGCCAGCGATCTGCTGGTCGCGCACGGCGGGACCAGCATTCTGGCCGAAACCCCCGAGATTTATGGAGCAGAGCACATCCTCACGCGAAGGGCCGTCAACCGCGCGGTCGGAGAGAAGCTGCTGGAACGGATTGAATGGTGGAAAAAGTACACCGGCTTCTTCGGAGCCGAGATCGACAACAATCCCTCCCCTGGAAACAAGAAAGGGGGGTTGACCACGATTTACGAGAAATCCCTCGGGGCAATCGCAAAGGGGGGGAACACGGCGCTTCGGGCCGTTTACAAATACGCGGAGCCAGTGACCGAAAAAGGCTTCGTCGTGATGGATACCCCTGGCTATGACCCGGCCTCCGTCACGGGGATTATTGCCGGCGGGGCGAACGTGGTTGTGTTCACGACCGGGCGGGGGAGCTGCTTCGGCTGCAAGCCTGTCCCGACGATCAAGGTCGCGTCGAACACCCCTATGTACGAACGGATGATCGACGACATGGACATCGATGCCGGCCGGATACTTGGGGGGACCAGCGTGGAAGAGGTAGGCCGGGAAATCTTCGAGAAGATCATCGCCGTTGCCAGCGGGGAGCAGACAAAGAGCGAAGTTCAGGGGATTGGGGAAGAGGAGTTCTGCCCCTGGAGCATTGGACCGGTTCTCTGACTGTTACGGTTCAAAACCGCGCGACGAATGCTCCGCATTCCAAAGCTCTCAATCGACCCAGAATACTGGCTTTTGGATGCCACTGCTTCAATCCGGGTCCGTGGGCGGCTTTTCTGAGGCCACGGTTCGCGCCGTCATAAGCCGAAAAAGCGAAAAAATCGGAACGATCCGGATAACCGCTACAGATTACCAACTTGCCCAACCGATACTACCCGCATGTCCGTACTTCTGCGCTCCCGTTTTCTGGGAGCGGCAGAGGAAATTAGCACACTCGTGGCTGCTGTAATCAAGGACTTCCTGATGCGGGTACAGCACTGGATATCACCAATCTTGGGTCTGCTTGCCATTCTGGCGGGGACGCAAGAGACTTGGGCCCAATACAATTCGGACCCGAACGGCTCGCCGGGGGTCGCCAGAGTCGCCGCGCAGCCCGCAGCTTATGCCGGCGCCCATTACGCCGCGCCGGGGAACCCGTACGATCAGGCGATGATGTCTCCCGAGATGTACGGCGGCTACCCACCGGCTTACACTCCGGTCTCCACCTATCCCTTTGAGGATGCCGGGGCCTATGGTCAGGCCATGCAACCTTGGCCGACGATCTCCCCCTTCGATTACGGCTATCAGTCCCATCAGGTCCAAGGAGGCTTGTGGACTCAGATCACCCACGGCTTCGGGAAGCAGTGGTACGCCCGCGCGGAATATCTTTCGACGCGGACTCGGAAGCCGGAAGGAATTCTTGGTGACACGCACACTCAGTCGTACTTCAGTCAAGAGTTTCCCGCGCTCTTCAGCCTTATCCCGAACAACGGTGGTAACGGGGGCACGAGTAGCGGCGGTGACGGCGGCGGCGACGGCGGCGGTACAACCGACTCGTCGACTCAACCCGATGGGAGCAATGCCAACTTCTTCAACCGTCTGGATCTCCACGCCCTCGGAGACATCTTCGGAAAAGGGGGGCGATTCAGTGGCGGGTGGTGGAATCCGGATAGTTCCGGAGTTGGGGCGAGTTTTTGGTTCACCGGAGATTCAAAAGAGGTATTTGACGCCCGAAAAGACGTAGGCCGCGTCCAAAATAATCTGGAAGATCTGCATACGATTCTGACGAGTGATCTCGGAATATTCTCCGACCTCGGCCAGGAGAACAAATTTGACGTTATCCAAAGCAATTTGTTGAACCTGCGCGGATTGCCGGTTAACGATGGTTCAGTCGCGGGGATCGTGATTCCTTATGACCTGTACTTCACCGTGACTAACCGCAGCCAGAGTCTTGGCGCCAACATCGACAGCTACTTTTCACCGATCGTCGATCGAAAGAACGTCAAGGTCCGTCCCATGGCTGGGGCCCGCTTCCTGAGAATTGACGAAGCGATGGAATTCGTCGGCATCGATAGCGGCATGCTTTACACCGATTTGTCCGACAATTTGATTCGCGATTTGAAGAGCCACCCGTTCCCGAACCGTTATGACGACAACGCGAACGGCATCATCGACGAAGCAGGAGTGACATCCGAGAGTGGTGATTCTGGCGGCGGCGGCGGTGGTGGCGGCGGCTCTAGCCAAGTCACCTATGGTCCTCCAATCAATGACGCATTTGCGTTCACGCGATCGTTCGTCGACATGTCAACTCAAAGTAACTTGTACGGTCCGGAAGTTGGATTGCGATATGACCTGGGAGGAGAGAAGTTCAAGATTTGGGGAGAAACGAAACTCGGCGTAGCGGTTAACAAGGAGCGGATCAAGCTCAAGGGAGATAACATCGGCAGTATCACCCGCAGCGCGTTTAACGGCGTGACGTATGATCTGCCGGAAACAGGTACCGGCGACGACAACAACGTTCCACCGTTCGATCCTCCTACCGAAATCACGGAAAATGATCCGGGCCTGTTTACGCCGACCGCCGGTAATCCGCATCCCAATGCGTTCCAAGACGAAGAAACCCATACCCATTTCTCGCCATTGTTCGAACAATCGTTCTTCCTGGACGCCAATATCTTTGGGTATGTTCCCGTGCTCAGGGATATCAAAGTCTTCGAGCGGGCGAATTTCCAACTCGGCTACACCTTCATCTGGGCCAACCAGATCGCCACGACCGACCAGAGCATCGTTTGGGATGGCAAGCCGACCGCCGGACTCTTCCCGCACATCAGTATCGACCGCGAAACCTGGTGGACCAGCAACTACAGCTTCGGCGTGAGCTGGGACTTCTAGGAAGTTAAGGGTGGAAGGTTCTAGGGTTCTAAGGTTTTGGGCCTAAAACCCTCGAACCTTAAAACCCTACTCCCCTGCATTCCTGGAGCCCGATCGCTTCTCTCACTCTTCCTTCAGTGGCCGCAGCATCAGCGAAGCGGTGGCTTCCTCGGGGGATTTGTTCTCGAACAGCACGGCATACACTTCAGCCGTGATCGGCATGTCGATCCCCTTCTTGGCTGCCAGATCGTGCACGCTGCGGGTTGTGGTCACCCCTTCCGCGACGCTTTCCACGCTGGCGAGAATCGAATCGAGAGTTTCGCCGCGCCCCAGCCGTTCGCCCACTGCTCGGTTGCGACTGTGCCGGCTGAAGCAGGTGGTCATCAGATCGCCAATCCCCGCCAATCCGCTGAAGGTGGCTGGCTCCGCCCCGAGCGCGACGCCGAAGCGGGTCATTTCCACCAACCCGCGCGTGACGAGGGCCGATTTGGCGTTGTCGCCGAACTCCTGCCCATCGCAAATTCCAGCGGCGATCGCGATGACGTTCTTGAGCGCACCGGCCAGCTCGACCCCGAGAATATCGGTGTTTGTGTAAACTCGGAACCGCTCGGTGTTGAACATTCGCTGAACGTCGCGAACCAGCTGCGCGTCGTCACTGGCAGCCACCACGCTGGCGGGAAGTCGCCGCGCGATCTCTTCCGCGTGGCTAGGCCCGCAGAGTGTGGCGACATGCCGACTTCCAAGCACATCCGCGATAACCTCGCTCGGCCGGAGCAGGGTGCCGTTTTCCAACCCTTTGATCACGCTGACGACCGGTCGATCGGCCGCGATCTTGCCTGCAAACCTCCCCAGGGCTTCACGCAGATATTTCGAGGGGATCGCCGCGACAAAGACATCGGCCTGGGCGACCGCTCGATCGATATCGGCGGTGACCCGCACGGAATCCGGGAGGCGAACGCCTGGGAGGAGTCGTCGGTTTTCGCGGGTCGCCTCAAAGTCCCGAGCGTGGTCGGGATTTCGACCCCAGAGGACGACTTTCTGGCTGGGGTTTTCCGCCAGCAGAATCGAGCAAGCCGTTGCCATTGCGCCCGATCCGAGAACCGTAATCCTGGTACCCATCGATGTCCGATCTATTGACGGCAGCGGTGATTTCGATGCGTGCTGGTGGAATGGGACTGCGCAGGACTCCTGCCGGGCAACCCCGACATTCGCAGCGGAGATTCCCCCCGGCACAATCGGAACAATCGGCCCGGCTGATCCTCTGAGAATCGACGAGGCGACTCGGGTGCCGGATTATCCCCGAGATTCTCTCAAATCGGGAAGGGGTGGACATTTGCACGCCCGCTCCGACCGGAAATCGTTTGCCAGTCCGAAAACACGACCTACGTTTGAGGCATCCCCGTCTCTGACGTTAGGAGTATCGTAATGCAACCGGCCTTACAGCAGAAGCCCGTCGAAACGCAGCCGATTGAATTCGTCGATCGCCGCCAGAACCCCAGTTCAGCTCGTCCGGGGGGAGAAGAACGGCGGCAATTCAGCAATTCGTACGATTCCAGCCGCCCCGAGGTCAACGAACTCGCGCAGGCCGTGGATCAGTATAAATTGCGTCATCGCCGACGTTTCATCACGTACGAAGAACTGTATGACGTGATCGCCGGCCTCGGATACCACAAATAATCCCCGCCCGTATTTCGGGCGTACACTTCTCAAGCCCCTACAGCGCGTGACCGCGCGGCGTCCTGAATGCCGTGCGGGTAACGCGCGACCGGGGCTTTTTTTGTTGCGCGGCCTTTTCCGGGCAAGACGCGTCAACCCCGCTTGTAAACGACGTGCAAAGAGCCGCATGGAAGAGGTACATGGCGATCTATCTTGCGGTGATCCAGGGTTTCAGTGTCCCGGAGGGACATTCGAGAATAGCCCAGCCATTTCATGGCTGGGAAAGAGTGGCGTCGAAAAACGTCTCAAAAAGCCCCGGCGGGGCGACTGAAGTCATAAATCCATTGACTATTACAGCCGTCCCTTCGGGACTCCAGGATTGAATACCTCGCCCGCATCCCAGCGATGAATCGCTGGGCTATTTTCACCTCGTCCCTTCGGGACGAAGACTTTCGCTCTTCGACCTGCGGGATCATTTCGTCGCAAAATTATGCCTTATAGGAGTTCCTCTCTTACGAGGTGGTTTAAATTTAAAACCCTGCATTGGGAACACGACACACCTGTAGAGCCGCCATAACGAGAGACTTTCGGTCGCAGCGGCTCGGCGGGAACCTCTCCTCCCCGGTTTTGAAACCATCTTGAGTGAATTCCCGCCCTCACCCAAGTTTTTTTACAAAAACCGGCCTTCCGCACGGAAACCGGCAGATATTGCTGTTGACGAGATCGAAGCCTTCTGCAAAATTCCGCCCCTCTCTCCTCTCTCTCAACAATTCCACTCCCACAATTCAATTCTGCACCCCGCAGAGCAGGTTGCGCTGTGAACACACCCATCCTTTGCTTGGTGGCCCTGTTGTCGGCTGCGCCCGCCGCCAGCCCCGATTTCGAGGCGGCCGCGAATGACACACTCACTTCGGCGACGGTCTTCCGCGCCCAAAGCCCATACGACCGGCCGCTGCTCGATCCCGCTTGGGACTACGAGCCGATCTTCGGACCCGACACCGGCGCCTCATTTACCTCGCCGGTGTACTCGTCGTCTCCGCCCATGATGGCCGCCGCGGGCTCCCCCTACGGGGGCTATCCCACTTATGGAGGGCCGTCAGCCTATGGAGGCTATCCAACACCATCGTATACCGGATACGCGCCGATGCAGGACGGCGGTTACATGATGCCGCCCATCTCCGTGCCGTCGAGTTACGGACCCGCAACGCCCGCGCCCGCCGCTCCCGTGCCGATGGCGGCCCCCGCGCCAATGATGATGACCCCGTCCCCGTACTCCGCTCCCTACATGGAGGGGGGACCGTTTTACGATCCCACCACCGGGACGTCGAGCCTGTTCGATCCGACCATCGTCGGTGATTACGGGCCTATGTCGACCTTCGGCGCCAACGGTCCTCAACCGTATCGCTATGGTTGGAAGCCGAGCGTTGCGCTAGGATACCTGCCGAATGTCAGCACGCACGGCGCGCTCGGTGACTTCGGAGTCTTTGAAGTCGATGCCGCGCTGCAGTACACCGCGCCGATGTCACCCAGCCCGAAGATCTTTTCGTACACACAAGAGTTCAGCTATCGCGGGTGGGACGGGCCGACCAGCGCACCCGGTTTGGCAACGCAATTGCCCGGCGACGTGTATCACTTCGGTTTCAACATGGCGATGACCACGCCGCAAGTCGGCCCGTGGACCATCCGCCTGGTGATGGACCCCTCAATCAACAGCGACTTTGAAGACAACCTTACCTCGAAAGCCTGGAACATCGACGGGCACGGCATGGTCTTCTTCCGTCCCGATCCGTACTGGACCTACGTCGTGGGTGCCGGCTTCTGGGACCGCGTGAACGACAAGGTCATTCCTTACGCCGGTATCATCTGGACTCCCGATGACCGATGGGAATGGCGGCTCGTCTTCCCCGATCCGCGCATCAGTTATTTCATGGGGAACGAATGGGGCCTGGGGTGCTGGATGTACGTTCGAGCCGAGTACCACATCGAAGCGTATGAAATCAAAATACAGTCGAATGGTGCCCGCGAGCAGGTCGAACTCGAAGACTGGCGGGCCCTCATCGGTATCCGCAAGGATAACGGCTGGGCCGGCATGTTCGTGGAAGCGGGTTGGGTCTTCGGCCGCAACGTCGCCTTCCTGAACGGCACGCCGGGCTTTGACCCGACCACCGGTTTCATTACCCGCTTTGGTATTCATTTCTGAGAAGAGCGTTCCTCAGGCAGCGATCAGTTATCGCTGATCAAACTCCCAAGCCGACGACTTGTCGTCGGACAATACAGGGGAATGGAGCGGAATTACCACTCTCTCCCCTCGCGGGCGAGGGGAGTTGTGCAACAGCCGCGTGAGGGAACATACTTGTTATGACATGGCCTAGCCAACCATGCCGCTCCTGAGGACGGCAGGCCGGCAAGAGCATCGCAATCCCGAAATCCAAGTCGTTGTCTAAACATCAAACTTCATAGCAGACAAACACTTCTTCAAATGCCCCGTTCGGATAAACCTGCCGCCGTTATCCTTGCCGCCGGGAAAAGCACTCGGATGAAGTCCGACTTGCCGAAGGTGCTGCATTCGGTGGGGGGCAAGCCAATGATCGAGCATGTGCTCGACGCCGCGCGGGCCGCGGGAGTTGGGCGGATCATCGTCGTCGTGGGGCATCAGGCGGAACGGGTTCGCGCCGCGCTGGCCGGGCATACTGATGTCGAGTTCGCGTTGCAATCGGAGCAAAAGGGGACCGGTCACGCGGTCATGATGTGCGCCGACGCGCTCGCCAGGCATGACGGTCCAGTGATGATTCTCGCCGGCGACACGCCTCTGTTGCGCGGCGAATCGCTGCGTGCCTTGCTGGATGAATATCAAAACCGAAACGCCGCGTGCGTCATCGGCACCGCCGTGACCGATGCCAACCAGGGATACGGCCGCGTCGTCCGCAATGCGCAGGGCGAATTCGTCAAAATCGTCGAACAGAAAGATGCAAACCCGGACGAACTCGCGATCCGCGAAATCAACACCGGCTGCTACGTGTTCGACTGCCGGCTCCTCTTCAGTGCGCTCTCGCGCGTACGGACCGACAACCGGCAGGGGGAATATTACCTCACCGACTGCCCCGCCATTCTGATGGACGACGGCTGCACGGTCGTCGCTGCCGACCGGCTCGATATCATCGAGGCCAAAGGGGTCAACACCCCCGAGCAACTGGCCGACGTCGAACGCACGCTCCGCGAACGCGCCGTCCGCGGCTGAGTGCGACTCAGCATCAGTTGCGTATCTCGTGTGCCACTGGATCGGTCAGTGCAAACTTGTCCTGTGCCACTGATTCGGCAAGTGCAAGTCTCTTGTGTGCCACTGGCTATGCCAGTGCTCTTCAGATCCGGTCGTGTTACGATGGTGCCGGAGGACTCCCTCGTGACCCATCGTAAATCCGTACGACATTTCCACAAGCCAGGGCATCTGCACGAACTCACCTTCTCCACCTATCAACGAAGGCCCCTTCTGACGAACGATTCCTGGTTAGAGAAGCTGGCCAGATGTGTCGATGCCGCTGGAGCCGAACTTGAAATGAATCTCGTTGCGTTCGTGCTCATGCCGGAACACGTTCATCTGCTCGTCTATCCACGAAACCCCGAGCCCGCAATCAGTCTCTACATTGCCCGTGTCAAACAGCCGTTCTCCAAACAGATCAAACCGATTCTTGCCGACGAATTGCCGGAACTGGTAGGTGAACTCACCGTGCAGGAGCGACCGGGAAAGTCTTGTTTTCGTTTCTGGCAGGAAGGCCCCGGGTTTGACCGAAATTTGTTCACGACCAATGCCATCGAATCCAGCATCGATTACATTCACAACAACCCCGTGAAACGTGGCTTGTGCCGACGTGCGGTCGATTGGAAATGGTCCTCTGCTCGGTATTACCTCGCCGATCCTCCCCGCCAGCAGTTTTCGGGATTGCCGTATGTTCATGGACTGCCTGAGGGAGCCGTCATCTGAGATTTTAAGTCCTGCACTGGCGGAGCCAGTAGCACACGCGGATATGGTGTATCGAGCACTGGCATAGCCAGTGGCACACGCAGCCGTGACATACTGCCTCCATGCTTGACATCCCCACGCCGCATGCGAGACTGAGGATGTCTTTGGGTAATCTGCACTGGCATAGCCAGTGGCACACGAGCGATTCTTGTGGCACCGGCGTCTCGCCGGTGAGGCGGGCCTGTCACGACGGAGCGACCCATGTACGATCATCTCACGATCATCAGCGGACGGGCTCATCCCGCGCTCGCCTCCGAAATCTCCAGGTATCTCGGCATCAGCCTCGCCAAGGTTGAACTCTCCGACTTTCCCGACGGCGAAATCAGCCTCAAGCTCGAGCAGAACATCCGCGGCTGCGATGTCTTTCTGATCCAGCCCACCGGGCCGCCGGTCGACAAGAACATCATGGAGCTGCTAATCCTCATCGACGCCTGCAAACGGGCCAGCGCCGCGCGAATCACCGCCGTCATCCCGTACTTCGGCTATGCCCGGCAGGATCGCAAGGATTCCGGCCGCGTGCCGATCACCTCGAAGCTGGTCGCGAATCTCATCACCAAGGCGGGAGCCGACCGCGTGCTGACGGTCGACCTCCACGCCGCACAGATTCAGGGTTTTTTCGACGTGCCGGTCGATCACCTCTACGCCGCGCCGGTGCTCGACGACTACTTCAAGTCACTCAATCTCCGGCCGGATGAAATTGTCGTCGTCAGTCCGGACGAAGGGAGCATCAAGCGATCGCTGGCGCATGTCGAGAACCTCGGCGGGCAGTTGGCCATTGTTGACAAGCGGCGCGCGAACGCGATGGAGACGAAGCAGGCGAACCTCATCGGCGGACCGATCCGCGGCAAAACCGCTTTTCTGTTCGACGACATGATCTCGACCGCCGGCTCGATTGTCGGCGCGGTTCAGGTGGTCAAAGAACACGGGGCGGGAGATATCTACGTCGGTGCGACGCACGCGCTGCTGTGCGGACCCGCCACCGGTCGGCTGCGCGAGTCGCCGATCAAGGAGATCGTCGTCACCAACAGCTTGCCCCTCTCGAAAGAGCAGCAATTGCCGAACATCAAAGTGATCAGCATCGCCCCGCTCCTGGGCGAAGCCATCCGCCGCATCCATCGGAATGAGTCGGTGAGCTACTTGTTTGATTAGATCACAATGTGGTTGATGCTCGAAGCCTCGGCTCAGTCCACCTCCCGCGCCAGCGGGTCCATTTCTTCGTCTCCCATGACGCGCAGGCGTTCGATTTGGACGACTTTCCATTCGCCTGCTTCGCGCTGCCACGTCAGCCTCCAGCGGGAGGCGACGTGCGACTCGTGATGCGAACCCCGGTCGCTGATGCTTCCGTTCGCCCGGAAGACCGATTTCGCCTGCGAGCCGGCTGAGAACATGGTGACCGACAGGTCGGTGATCCGTAGCGTCCCATTCACCTCGATCAGCCCCATGCCCGCCGCCACCATGTTGCGCTCGGCGACTGCGTTGTTCGAGATGTGGTCGAGCGCCCGCTCGAGATCCTCTTTTTCGACGGCGTCCGCCAAGCCATAAACCCCCACCTCGACCCGCTCGGCATCGGTGACAATCACCTTTTCGACGATCCAGAAAAAGCCGCTCGCCGCGAGCAATGCGATCGCTCCCACGATCTGCCCCGGCCGGCGCGATGCATGCCACAGCGAGAACAGAATGGTGGCCAGCGCGATACAGATTAGCATCGGCGGCCAGGCTGTTTCGGTAAACCACATGCGAAGTCCCTTTGGCTGGTGCGGAAATTGGAAACCGGGCGTGTCGAACTGTGCGGCGTGCGCGTGTCACTGGTTACACCAGTGCAAGTAGTAGTTTCAAATCCTTGTCTTCGGGAGGGCGACGCTCCGTCGGAGCCGCCACAGCCAGAGACTTTCGGACGCAGCGGCTCGGCGGACCACCCTTCGGGCGGTGCCCCCTCGCCCTCCCGGTTTTGAAACCACTTGTAGAGCACTCACAGTACGAACAAGGCGCACAAAGTCCAGGATAGAGTGCAATCCGCAAGAATCGAGACGTGGCGATCGGATGAAATGATCGAAATGATGACCGGCCCGGAAGAGGAAAAAGAGATGAGAAAGGCCTCTTCCTGTCTCTCAGATACGCACCCCTCGTGCGGGCCGTTGGAAAAACTCGGCGAATCGAAAGTTGTCTTTGAAAATACAACTTTGGGCGCGGAGT
>CAZVJA010000158.1:0-12404 GCA_964626885.1 uncultured Planctomycetaceae bacterium
GATGGAGAACCCACAACCTCTTGTCGCTTTGCGACCCACCTTGAAGCAAGGTGGGCCACCCTTTGATTCTCTCTTCACGGCGAGTTTTCTTTCCTAACCAACCGCCGCAGTTAGCTCATCGCACTCCTGTTGACCGCACCAACCCCAGTACCCCCCAGCTTGAACCGGCGCCGGTGATGGGAATGAGACTTGTCGAACCATTCCCACCCGGCTTGATGGGACGCGAGGTCATCGGCCAGGAGCCGTCGGCCTGCTGGGTTTTGATGAGAAACTTCTGCGCCTTGCGAATCGCGGCGTCATCGGCAGCATGCCCTGCCAACGCGAGCGCATAGAGTGCCTGTCCCGTCCCCCACGCGTCGCTCGGCATCTCGGGGGTCTGGCTGAAGCCCCCGTCATCGTGCTGACGCGCGAGGATCTGCCGCACGACAGGCTGCACTTCCTCCATTGGCCGGCCAAGCCGCTGCCAGACGAGAATACGCAACACCTGCGTCTGCGGGTCGTCCCCCGGCTTGTTACTCAGTAACCATTGCACTCCCCGGTCGCGCGCTGCGACGAGTGATTCATCCGGCAATGCCCTGCGCGGGCTGAGAGCGAGCACCGCCAGCAGCGTGGCGAGGTCGTCGGTCTGGGCGAAGATCGGCTGGCGGGTCTCCGGCCAGGCGGCCCACGCGCCGCTGTCGAGCTGGTCTTCCCGCACCGTTTTCAGATAGCGTCCCAGCCCCGTTTGCGAAACCTCGTCCCGTGCATCACTCGCACCGAGCGCATGTGCGAAGTAAATGGCTTTCGTATTGAACGCCTTGGGAATGCCGTCGGGCCGTTTGACACCCGTCTTGCCGTCGCCCGCTTCCGCCAGCCACTTCGTGTACTCGCTCAAGAAAAACTCGTCCACCGCATGCCCGCGCTCCTTCGCCTCGCGCGTGGCCCAAACGACCAGCGACGCGTGATGACAGGAGACGCAATTGTGCTTCTCCTTCCACGCCCGGGCATCCTTCACGAGGAACGCCAACCCGTGATCGATGGCGGTGTTGAGATTGTTGGTGGGTACCGTCGGCTCGTTACCCCATGCGAGACTCGACAACGCCATCCAAATCACATCGAGAGCATAACAGCGCATATCAACCCCCGAGCGCAGGTCACGACGTGTGGAGTCCCACGAATGCAAATGGAAACCGCGATGCCGTTATTATAACCGCGGAGTGCGCGGAGAGCGCCGAGAAAGTTGAAACGCGGGATGATACTTCGGAATTCTGTCATTCCGGCATTCCCATCCTCTGCGTACTCTGCGATCTCCGTGGTGAAAAGTATCCCTCGCAGGCTGTACGAGGCCAATCGCGTTTCGACTTGAGCCAATTGGTACTAAAGTTCCATGCGCAGGCGAGGCGATTTGACATCAGCCCGACGGCAGAGCCCGCATGTATTCCACGAACTGCCGCGCGTAGCGGTCGAGGTTCTCGACGCTCCCCCCGCCGCGAATCGGCGAACACATTTCGTAGGCGACGTAACCTTGGTAGCCGGCCTTCGCAAGCGCCGTGAAGAACGCCCGGTAGTCGATGAACCCTTCTCCCATCGGTACCGCGCGGGAGAGGTCGGTCTCGCGGATGTAATTGACGACAGCCGGCTCGTAGCGGAACCGTGGACGTCGGACGTAATCCGCCACCGTCGTGTGGACTATGTGCGGCGCAAGGCGGTGCACGGCAGCAGTGAGGTCATCGCCATGCAAGGCTGGCGCCCAGGCGTCGAACATCGCCTTGCAGTTCGGGTGGTCGATCTCTTCAATCATGTCCGCGAAACTTTCGAAATGGGCGGCGGAATCATGATGGTTCTGTACGCCAATGGTGACGCCGAAATCTCCCGCCAACTTGGCACACTCGCGAAGATTCGATACGGACGCGTTCCACAACTGCTGATCGGTCGCGGCCGGCGTGTTGTAAGCCGTGAAGACCCGTATCAAATTGCAGCGTAGAGCCCGCGCCAGTTTGCAAAGTTCGCGCACGGCCAGTTTCTGCATTTCCGCGACAGGGGTATCGGGGCGGTCGAACCCGAGGCCGAAATCGTTGTAGCCCGCGAGACACGCAACGTGGAGCTTGAGTTCATCGAGCATGTCTCGCAGCTTTCCGAGCGACGCCTCGTCGTAATCGAGCAGCGAAAGATGCGGCCGCTTGGCCATCAGCATCACGCCGTCATAGCCGAGTGACTTTGCCTTGTGCAGAAACTCCTCGATCGACAGCCGGGCCTGCCCCCACGTGCCGGAATAGCTGACGGAATGCAACGCTGTTTTCATCAGAGTTCCTCTTATGAATGCGAACAGCCGCTCTACTCAATTTACGGCGATTTCGGCTCGACCTGCAATTCTCCGGCGTCGTTGACGGCGATCCGCCAGCGTTTGCCGTTCGGCGAACGGAGAATGACCCCGGCACCGGGGGTCGGCAGCTCGATGTCGCCGGCGTCGTCGACGATGAGTTTCTTTTCGTACGTGCCGCCGTCGAGATTGCGTTGCAGCGCGAACGACGATTTCGCTGTCGGGCCGGCCACCTGCACATTAGCCCGCCAGTTGGCGGCGTGAACTTTGTCGCCGTCGTGTCCTTTGCCGACCCAGGTGAGATAGTCGGAATCATAGGCACCCGGCGATTCGGGAGTCGGCTGTTCGAGGGTGATGCTGTCGACCGGGCGTTCGAGCGTCCCCCCATGCCGCTGCACGCCGAAGACCATTGTCCCCTGCTCCGTCATCCGCATCGCCTCGGCCGAGAATCCCTCCGCCGGGTTGCGCAGTCCCCCCTTGACCGTCATGAAGACGAGCGGCTTGAGTTCCCCCTCGCCGTGCGCTTCGACGACGACACCGTAAACGTTCTGCTTGTGGGCGAGCGCACTGTAGCTGATCATCTCCTGCGTGGTGGCCGTGGGATGCACGCGATGAATGGTGAATTCGCCGATGGCGTCGAGATCGGGGGCTTTGCCGCGCGCGGGGAGCAGGTCGATCGCGGAGCGCATGTAGTCTCCTTGCGGCTGGAGCACGAGATTTCCCCCGGGTTGCGCGCGGACCAGTCCGTTCTGCGGCGGCAACCCGCTTGATTCACCGCCGCCGTAGGTGAGCCGCACTTTGCCGGGCCATTCGAGGATTCCCCCCGGGGCAAGGTTGAAGTCGGGGACAGAAACCCCCTCGCCTGCAGTCAAGCGGCCGGAGAGGGAGATGCCTGCTCCGGAAGATGCGGGCGGGTCATCGGCAGCTACGGGCCTGATCGATGCAACGAAGATCGCGGCCCCGACAACGAATAGAAGTCCCGCGACTGAACGGAGTGCCGCATTGATTGTCGAACGCTTCATGCTATCCCCTCATCATTAAATGAATTCAGACTTCGGATGTCCCCAGCTTCGCCGTCGCCAGCGGCGTGTAGAGCGGCCCTTCGGGGCGGAGCTCGGACTGGAAGTGGACAAGTGCGTCGACCGTCACGGTGCCGAACGGCGTTTCTTTGTGCTTCGCCAGCAGTTCTGCCAGGTCGCGCGGCGGGCGGGCCTTGATGCGTGCCAGTGTCAGGTGAGGCTCGAACTTGCGCCGCTCGCGCGGGAAGCCGAGCGCCTCCAGATCTGTTTCGAGATCCTCCGCCAGCTTGCAGAGGGACTCAACACCTGGCCCGCGAAAGCCGGCCCAGACGACCGTCGGCCGATCGACGTGCGGAAAAACTCCCAACCCGGCCAGTTCCACTTCGAACGGCGGCACATCAGCAGCCACCTGTTGAACTACCGTGCCGATCTCCCCCAGCAGATGCGGATCGGTGTCTCCCAAAAACTTCATGGTGAGATGGAGTCCATCCCCCCGGACCGCCCGAATCGGCGATCCCATGCCGCCAAGTACTGTCAGAATTCGCCTCAAGGAGGGCAATTCGGAGAAGTGAACCGCGATGAAGGTACGAACAGGGTTCATGGGCACCCAGCGAGTCGAGAAACGAAAGCCATCGGATTTCGAAAGTATGACCGCAACGTCGCCGGCCAGACAAGGATGAGAAACGCGCCCGCCAATTTTCAAATTGGAAAATGGGTGGCACGCCCTGAGTCCGCGAAGGGCGTGGTGAAATCGGGACCACGCCCTTCCTAGCGTCAGGGCGTGCCACACTCCCGCAACGTCGCCGGCCAAACAAGGATGAGAAACTCGCTCCCAAAATTTCGGCAGTTTTTGCCGGTGCGAGTCAGGGGTGGGGCGAATTCGGCCACTACTGCCGATGTTTGACGGCACGATGTCGTCAAAGAAGCGGCGTAAACGCGAGAAAAGATTTCAGCGGCGCGTCGGGCAAAACAATTCTTTCTTGCGGAATCCGAATTTTTGATGAAGTCCTCCCATCCCAACCGCCGATATCTCAGTGAGATGATGTTGGATCATCATCCAGGTGTGTCAAGCTGGCAAGGAATGGCCAACTTTTCCACCACGAGCGGAAGAGAACGATTCGCCGCGACGGTTGCTCGCGGGGTCGGCATCAACGCTCACTCAGGGAGAATTCGGTCGCCACATCACGGAAGGACGAACTATGCGACCTCGACTGCGAATTTTTACCCCCGACGAAGACACGGCCGTGGCGGAGCCCGAGCAAGTGAATGTTCGCCTGGGAGATATCACTCGCGTGCTGGCGGACGCGGTTCGCTGGGACCGAACCTGGTTGGCGGATTTTGAGAACGACGAGGTGCGGGTCTCGACCGACCTCTACGAAGTTCTCTCGGCCTACCTCCATCTGCGCCCGAGTGCCTGATGTGTTTTCGCACAGACAGAAATGTCTGTGCTCCGAAGACGTGAAGCAGCCCGCCGGCGTAGCGACCGGTGGGCTTTTTGTTGCGCGGACCGCTATGATTGCCGATGAGCGCGCGATTTGACGCGCGAAACATCATCGGAGTCCCGTTTCCGTGAGCCCTTCCCTGCTTCGTCAACATGCCGAGGCGATCTGGCGGGCCGGCGTCGCCGCGGTCGATTCCTGCCGCCTGATGCGCGACGCTGTGCGCGTCGATGGCGAGAACATCGTGATCGCCGGGGAATCGTTTCCCCTCGTACCAATCGGGAAGATCGCCGTCGTTGGCGCGGGGAAAGCCGGTGCCGGCATGGCGGCGGGGTTCGAGGAAGCAGTCGGCGAAGAGATTCTGGTCGAGAAAGTGACCGGCTGGGTGAATGTACCTGCCGATTGCGTTCGCCCTCTGCGAAAGATTCACCTGCACGCCGCCCGGCCGGCGGGGGTGAACGAACCGACCGCCGAAGGGGTTCGCGGCTCGGAGCGGATTCTTGAAATCGTCGGCGCGCTCGGCCCAGAGGATCTTTGCGTGGTGCTCCTCTCCGGCGGCGGGAGTGCGCTGCTCCCCGCCCCGGCCGACGGAATCACTCTCGCGGATAAACTGGCTGTCACGCGACTGTTAATGTCGCGCGGGGCGACGATCGGCCAACTCAACTGCGTGCGGAAGCATCTTTCACGGATCAAAGGGGGAAAGCTGGCGCTCGCCTCGCGCGCGGGACGCACCCTCACGCTGATCATCTCCGACGTGGTGGGAGACAAGCTCGATGTGATCGCCTCGGGACCGACCGTGGCGGATTCCACGTCGCCCGCCGACGCGCTGCAGGTTTTGCGGAAGTTTGCTGACCCGGCTAACCCCGCTGCCGTGCCGCCGGCCGTGTGGGAATTGCTCGGGCGAGCTGCCACATCGACCAGCGCACAATCGGAGCCGCGGCAATTCGATCACGTCCGGAATGTCATCATTGGCAGCAATGCCATCGCTCTACAGGCGGCGGCGAAGCATGCCAAGACGTTGAATTATCACATTCTCTCACACGGATCAGCCAACGAAGGAGAAGCTCGCAACATCGGGCGTGACTTGGCGAAGTTGTGCCGGGATCAGGTGGACGGGAAGCTCCCACCAGCCGGCCCGCTCTGTATCCTCAGCGGCGGGGAGCCGGTGGTGCATCTGGCTGAAACCGATGAGCCGCGCAAAGGGGGGCGGAATCAGGAGGTCGCGCTGGCGGCTCTGGTCGAACTCTTAAACGACGATTGCGCGAACATTGCGATCTTATCCGGCGGGACGGACGGCGAGGATGGGCCGACCGACGCCGCCGGGGCAATTGTCGATTCAGAGGTGATGGCCACGACCCGGACACTGGGGCTCGACCCGCGCGGGTATCTGGCGATCAACAACTCGTACCCGTTCTTCGAGCAGACGGGAGGGCTGTTCAAAACCGGTCCAACGCACACGAACGTCATGGACCTGCGAGTGGCGCTCGTTCACCCCAGAAAGTACGGCAAATGACGGCAGGGATCCCGAAGCGTTCGCCCCCTCACCCTAGGGCAAGTCAATTATTCAAACTGGGAAATGGGTGGCACGCCCTGAGTCCTCGAAGGGCGTGGCGGAAACCGGAACCACGCCCTTCCTAGCGTCAGGGCGTGCCACACACGCGCTCGCTTCCTCAATCGCACAACCTGAAAAACTGACCGGCCCTGCCCCTTACCCCCGCCCCCTCTCCCGCAAGGGGAGAGGGGAGAGTAAATGACCGTTTGCGATTCTGTGAGACGCCGTCTCTCTTCCAAGCCGACCGCTCGCGGTCGGTCCGACGGCAACGCCGTCGGCTTGGTGGGAACAACGGCCGACATGTCGCACAATCCAGGCCGTGGACATTGAGTCGCAGACCGCTTCGAAAAAAAACGCCGTCGTCGTTTTGAGGGGGGGTAAACGACGACGGCGCTTGATGGTCCAACAGGTTCGGGAAGCGGGCTGCTTTTTTGTCGGGAGTGGTCAGTTCATTTGGGATCTAGTTGGTAAGCAAGCAGTTCTCATCGCGCTTCGACCGCACCCCTCGAGATGGATCACCCTCGAGAACGTTGCGGAATTCTACTCGGCACGATGCAGCTTCCGTCACATGTTGGTCGGGTGTTTTCCACCAGGAACCGGTTTCCGGGTTGGCCGTTTTCAAAACACCGAGCGTATTTTGAATGCGGCATTCACGGATGCATTCGCTCCGGCTCCGGTCTTTGTTATCGGCCCGTCCGACGTGCGCGAACAACGATTCCCGTCGCGCTCATGCGGCAGCGGTTGTGACTCCGTTCCCGAAATTCCTTATGGCATTCATTGTGCCGATTCTCGGGTGATCGATCTCCCCGCGACGGTCCGCAAAGGTGCCGCGGTCGGTCGATCTTCCTCTGAGCTTGCCGGGAGTACCGAATCTCCGGAGCCTACGGCATTTCGAACTGATGCCCCTCGGGGCGGACGGTGAGGACCGGGCACGGGGCCTTACGGACGACTTTCTCCGCCACGCTCCCCATCAGCATATGCGCCAACCCCCCTCGACCGTGGGTTCCGAGAACGATCATGTCGATTTCGTTCTCCTTGGCGTAGCGCACGATCTCGAGGAATGGCGGTCCCTGGCGGGTCGCCCGAACGATCTGTTTGCCGCGTGACCATTCGGCATCGGGGAGTTCGGCCAGCGCCTTCTCGGCACTTTGCTGCAATTCCCGGGTGAAATCTCCCGGGGGCAAAAAGGCCAAACCCGGCTCGGGAACGATCGCCACCAAGTCCTGCAGCACATGCAGCAAATGCAGCTCCGCTCCAAACATCTCGGCGAATGCACACCCGTAATTCAGCGACAGCTTCGCGTTATCACTGAAGTCGGTCGGTACGAGAATTCGTTTCAATCGAATCATTTTTCCTCTCCCCCTTCCCCACGTCACGGGGCATGGCTGAAACGCAGCTTCTTTCATCCATCATCCCACGCTTCGGCCGGCGAATCAACCACGTGGGCTTGGTGGACGGACTTCGATTCAGCCGGGTACCATATGTCGATGCTCGACCTGACCGATCGCCGCGCCTTCCTCAAAACCGCGTTTGCGTTTGAAGGAATCTTGTTGATTGCAGCGCTGTTCGTGGATTATTTCTTCGGTTTCCATTGCCTTGGTCTGATCCGCTGGGACACCAGCGGATTAGCTTGGGGCCTCGGAGCAACGCTTCCACTGATTGTGCTGTTTCTCGTGTCGCTCCGCTTCCGGCCGGAACCAATCGCGCGAATTCACGGAATTCTGGAGGAATTGCTCGCCCCTTCGCTGGCTGCCTGCCGCTGGTACGATCTGATCGCCATCGCATTCCTGGCGGGACTTTCCGAGGAACTCTTGTTTCGCGGGGCTATCCAGGTGGACCTGCTGGAATTGTGGGGACAGAAGCAAATTGACGGGCTGGAACTCGGTTGGAAGCTCATCGGGCTGCCGGCGTTGTTGATCGCCAGCATCCTGTTCGGGCTCGCCCATGCCATCACGCCGACGTATGCCATCCTCGCGGCGCTGATCGGCGTCTACCTCGGCGTCCTGATGGACATTTCCGGTGAGCGGAACCTGACCGCTCCGATACTCACACATGCTCTCTACGATTATCTGGCTTTTCTCGTGGTGATTCGCCGGCATCGTTCGCGACATGGGAACGTGGAGCCGGAGCTCGATTAGTCCCTCGTCACAGCAATTGGCCAATCGGAACCATTCCTGTGATAACAGGTCTCCGATTGCCCACAGCTGACCGAACTCAATCCCTTCCAACCCATGCCAAACACCACACAACCCAGTCGCGCCAGTCCACCCACTCACTGCCAACACCCCGCATTCCACAACTCCGCTTGCCCAGAATTCTCCACCTGGTCTAAAATAATCGCGAGATGGACACCCTCCGAATTGGAAAGATAGGGGGCGTACTGCTTCTCCGGTGGATAAGTATGGTTTTGGACCTGTGCGCGATTCCGAACAAACCTGAGTGAAACGGTTTCGATGCCGTTTTTCGACTGCGTAAAGGTTTGCGCAACTGTCGATTAGATAAGAATTGCGTTTTGGCCGGGGGGATTACCCATTGAGCAGGTCAGGCGGTACCGCCCCGAAACATCCCCGCGACGAACCACAAACACGATGGTCCGCGCGAATCAAAAGACCGCATCGAGCTCAGAACATCCTGTAGACATCGATCGAGACATCAGCCCGGATGCACGGTAGCAGCTCTCCCAGGCAAGACACCCCAGAACACGACCGCCGCTCCCTGCTTCAAGAAGGGCTGCGAGTCGTTACGCGAATCGGTGCGCGACGCCCGCTCATCACGCTGTGGTTCGTCGTTCTCTCCGCGTGCATTGCGACCGCGTTCACGTTCCTGTGCCTGGGGTTCAAGACCGAACGGGCCGACCTGATTGACCCGAGCGCCGATTTTCATCAGCGCTGGATGCGCTATACCAAAAGCTTCGGCGAGACAGCCGATATCATCGTGGTCGTCGAGGGAGATGACCCCGAAGCGATCAAGCGGGCCGTCGATGAACTCGGCTCGCGGATGACACAAGAGCCGACCCTGTTCACCCAGGTGCTTTACAAGATTTCCCCGACGGCGCTCCGCGGCAAGGGGCTGCAATTTATGAGCCCGGAGCAATTGGAACTGGGGCTGAAGCACATTGCCGATTATGGCCCGATCTTGCGCGGCCGATGGGATCTGATCGCGCTCGATTCACTGATTCCGAGACTGCAATATCAGATTGAGTTGCGGGCCAAGGAGGCCAATGAACCCGGCTCTCCGCACAAGAACGACCTCAAGCCCCTGTTGCAGCACACGGAGCTGCTCAGCACGAGCATGGCCGCTTTTCTGGAGAATCCCAAGAACTTCCAGAACCCCTGGCCAATGCTCGTCCAGGCAGATCGTCTGCTAGGTGATCCTCGCGAGGAAGTCGTATATCTTTTGAACGACAAGAAGACGATGGGTTTCATCAACGTCCGACCTGCGGAGAAAACCGCCAGTTTCAATGGAGACTCAAAACCGATCGCGCGGCTGCGCGAGCTGATCGCGGCAGTGCAGAAGGACCATACCGAGGTGAAAATCGGCATGACCGGCGTGCCGGTTCTGGAAGCCGACGAGATGCGGCGCTCACAGTCCGACATGATGCTCTCGACCGTCGTTTCGATGATCGTCGTCGCAGTGCTGCTCTTCGTCGGCTTTCGCGGTTTCCGATACGCGTTTATCGGCTTGGCCATGCTGATTGTAGGCATGGCATGGGCCTTCGGCTTCACGACGCTGACCGTCGGACATTTGAACATTCTTTCCGTCTCTTTCGCAGCCATGCTCGTCGGGCTGGGAATCGACTTCGCGGTCGTCTATGTCCTGCGATATGTTGAGCTCCGACATTCCGGCCGACCGCTGCGGACGGCTCTGTTGGAAACCACGGACGGTATTGGAACAGGCATTATCAGCGCGGCAGTCACGACCGCGCTCGCCTTTTTCTGCGCGACGCTGACCGATTTTCGCGGCGTCGCGGAGTTGGGGGTGATTGCCGGCGGCGGCATTCTGCTCTGCGCGGCGGCGGCGTTTCTCGTGTTACCCCCTCTCGTCGCACTTTCGGACAAGAATGTCGAACTCCGTCGGCTTCCCGTGTTGTTCGAAGGAAAACTTCTCCGCAAGTTGACCTCTGATTTTCCATTGCCGGTGCTGGTGATCTGCGTCGGATTCGTCGTCTTCGTCGGAGCCCAACTGTTCAAAGTGGAGAACGGCCGAGTCGCCTCGCGGGTGAAATACGATTACAACCTGCTCAACCTCCAGGCCAAGGGAGTCGAATCGGTCGAATTGGGCAAACGGGTGTATGAGGGTTCCGGTTCAATGCTCTTTGCCGTCAGCATCGCCGACAGCGCGCAGCAGGCCCGTATCCTCAAACAGAAGTTCGAAGCGCTCCCATCCGTCTCGCGGGTCGAAGACCTTGCGTCACGCCTCCCCGCTTGGCCATCGAAGGACACTCGGCTGTTGATCCAGGCCTTCCAGGCGCAGCTGGTCCAATTGCCCGAGAAACCGCCGGTGCCGGAGAGTGCGGACCCGGCTGGTGTCGGGAAGTCGATCGAGGAGCTCTACGTTGTCATCCGTGGGATGAAAGATCCGGCGGCGCAAACGGCCGCCACGGCGCTCAACAGTTTTCTCGACCAGTTCGAGAAGCTGCCGTTGAAGAACCAGACCGAATTTCTGATGCACTACCAATATGCCCTCTCGTCGGCGCTGCTGGGACAGTTCCAGGGTATGCGAGCCGCCTCGAATACCGAGCCGATCACCGAAGCCGACCTACCCGCGGAACTCCGGACACGATTTATCTCCGGCGACGGCAAATGGCTGCTGCAGATTTATCCCAAGCAACGCGTGTGGGACGAAGAACCGCTGCGGCAGTTCGTCACTGAGGTGCGCAGCGTGGACCAGGAAGCAACCGGAATTCCGTTGCAGAATTACGAAGCCTCCGGGCAAATCAAGGAAAGCTACAAAACCGCGGCGGCGTATGCCTTCGCCATGATTTGCGTCGTCCTGCTGATTGACTTCCTGAAGAAAGAACACAAGCTGCTGACGCTCGTCACTCCGCTGGTGGTGATTGGCGCCGTGGCGGCACTGCTCAAATCGCGGCACACGGAGTTCAGTCAGATGCACCTCGTGATTGCTTTCGTCATCATGGCGGTCGCCATGGCCGCCGTGCTCGACGCCCGCAATCTTCGCGACGCGATCTTCGCGATGCTTCCTCCCGTGCTGGGAACACTCATGATGTTCGGGTTTCTCGGACTGCTGCGAATCGATCTCAATCCCGCGAATCTCATTGTCTTGCCGCTGGTGCTCGGCACCGGTGTCGATTATGGCATTCATGTCGTGCACAACTTCCGGGAGCAGCAATCCGGCTACCGCATGTCGCCCAGCACCATGAGCTCCATCGTGCTCACGTCAACAACTTCGATCGTCGGTTTCGGCAGCCTGATGCTCGCCGCCCATCGAGGGCTCTTCAGCGTCGGGCTGGTCTATTCCATCGGCTTGGGAAGCTGCGTGCTCGGCGCGCGGGTGATGCTCCCCGCTATTCTCACGATTGCTTCCCGAGTCGACGCGACAACGGCGAACAGTAGCCGGGATTCCAATTCCGATTCTCAGCACGATCGCAAGCTCGACAAGATTCGCGTCGCCTGAAACGGGCATTCAGCGAATGTCAGCGCACAAACCGCCGCAGCACATTCGCCGTGATGCGCGACACGGGTTATCGCCAAGATCCGGTGAGCTGGATTCAACTGTTGAGCAATACCGCACCGGCTCCAAGCGCTTCACCCAATTCCTTCAGGCACTCTTTCCGCTGCGTTTCCGTCACATCGACTCGCAGCATCTTATGCCCTTTGGGGCGCTGATGAAACATGGGGCTGCACCTGCCATTCCTTTCGAGACTCAGGCTTGCAGGACGAATGTCCTCCGGTCTGTTGACGTAAGATCCTCGGAACTTTGCCCATTGCCACCTCGGGGGAAGCGGAATTGGAGAATTGCGAACTCCAATATATCTGCACTCTTTGCATCCAAGATTCTTCAGTAATTTCTCCAACTGTTGTCCACGGACCTTCGGCGAATCCAGTGCAAATGTCGCGGGACGGTATTCGTCTTCC
>CAZVJA010000159.1:0-12221 GCA_964626885.1 uncultured Planctomycetaceae bacterium
AAGGCGATGGAATTCTTTTTCGGCTTGATGTTGGGACTTGGGCTCGGAATCGCCGCATACCGGCACCGTAAAGAGCTGCAAGCGGATGACGACGTACAGAACCCTTTGCCACCCGCTACGGACGCATTTCCACCGGTCTGCTCAAAATATCTCACGGCGGTACTGGTGGTGTTTGGAGCACTCTGGGTGCATTTTCACGTCGGATTCGCTGCAACATTCTCGGTTATGGGAGCCCTCTGGCTGATGGTCGCCCTCCACTCCGAACCTCTCGCCTGGCAGCTTGGCATCAGCTTCACGGTTCTGGGGTTTGTCCGCGACATGTTTTACGGGATCTATAAGGCATTTCAGCCGTTTTTGGTCACCCAACCATCAGAGGATTCGGCCCATATCTGGTCAACCGCCATCTTGGAATCGCTGCCCAATTGGATGTGGCTGCTCACGTTTATTGCGGCCCTGCCGATCGTCGGCGTGGTGCACCGCGATTCCATCGCCCGGCAACGCAACCCGAACGAGAATGCTCGGCTGCTCGATCTGAAGCAAACGCTTCTGGCCCTCTCCTGGCTCGGTGTTGCAGTCGCCCTGCTGAAGATTCTGGTCCTTCCCATTCTGACCGGCCCAGTGGGCCTCACGCTTGATGGGATGCGCAACGTTATTCCGATCCGGAAAATGCAGGTGCAGATCTCGTTTGTTCTCCTGGGCATACTGATGACAGCCGCGCTGGTCCCGATCAAAGCTCGGAATTCCAGCGATGGGAGCAGTGCCGGCTGACCTGTAATCCAGCCTGCCGAACTATTATCCAATCCCCGGCCACAAAGCGTTTTAATTCGGAAAAGGAGCTGTTCTCACCATCGGCCTGGGGAAACAACATCGCTTCAGGGCATATTCCGCTCGTTTTTTGGTGTCGAATGCGGCAGCTGCCAATCTGCGGGGAAGCCACCCGGCGCCTGAAGGAACGATCTTTGGCTCAAGTGGAAGTTTGCGCAGTATAAGAATTTGAAAAAAAAGCCTGGTCAGATGTGTTTTTCATTGACAAAATGCGTTTAACAGAGTGATATGACAGCTGATCGACAGATCTACCTTACAGGAACCTCTCTCCATTCGGGGAGAACCCTTGAGGGTTGGCCCTTGTTCTCATCCTTTTTTGCCGTGAGTTTCTTGCGATAACATCGTGGCGTCCGTATCAGGATGGCCTGGGGAACGAGCAATATTGGAATCGTTCACAGGAGCATACGCGTTTACGATGTGACGCGTTGGTTATTGTGTGGGGCGGTTTGTTGCCGGCCCAATATTTCCGCTTCGTGTTTGATCGAAAGAAGGTGAAGGTATGCAAAAGAAGCGCGGTTTTACCCTGATTGAGCTGTTGGTGGTGATCGCGATCATCGCCGTGCTCATCGCTTTGCTGCTTCCTGCAGTGCAGGCAGCTCGTGAGGCGGCTCGCAGAACCCAGTGCGCCAACAACCTGAAGCAGTTGGCACTCGGCATGCACAACTATCATGACACGCAACGGACGTTTCCTCCGGGATACTGTCTGAGCAACGGGGCTTCTTGGGGTGCGATGCTCCTGCCGTTCATCGAGCAGAAGCCGATTTCTGATCGTATCGATTATCGTTACACGATGATCACCGGAACCCCGACGGCACAGAACCTGGACCAGATCGATGAGCCACTCCCGACGTTCCGCTGTCCTTCGGATAACGCTCCGCTGCAGGCAACAAACCAAGGCTTGACCCCCCCTGCGGTAACGCACGTCAAGGCGGGGCTCTCGAACTACTTGGCTTGCGCCGGTTCGGGAACTCTGGTTGTCGGCGGCGTCCGGATTGGCGTCAACGATTCGGACTCCGGCACCGCCGCGTCCTCTCCGGTGACCTTCGACAACAGCCGGACGGATTCCGGCGGTGTGTTCTACGGTGACAGCCGGAACCGCATGGGTGATGTTTCGGACGGGCAGGTCAACACCTGTCTGATCGGCGAACACTATTCACGGACCTGCACCGGCGGCTTGGCCCAATCGACGACGAGCATTGGCCTGCAGGCTCCGTTCCCGGTCGACTCTCGGAACTGCCACGGCTACTGGGCGCTCGCTCAAGACAATGACGCGTCGGACGTACTGTTCGACTTCCGTCATGGCGTCAATGGCAGCACCGGTCCTTCGCTGACGGTTGCTCAAGGCCGTCGCGCCGGTAACGAAGGCGACCTCAGCTCCCGCCATGAGTCGGGCGCGCAGGTGGCCCGAGTCGATGCGACCGTTCGCTTTGTCAGCGACTCGGCCGATCCGACGATCCTGTATAATTTCGGGAATCGTCGCGATGGCCAGATCCTCGGTGATTTTTAATCGACTCGGTTGAGACGATCAAAAACACAGCAGCGGCCGCTCTTCGGGGCGGTCGCTGTTTTTTTGCGCTTAATCGCCAGGGTGATTTCGTTCGGCTCGGAGCATCCGCCGCTGATCGAGAGATCTGATCCCTTGCGGAAAGCGTGGTCAGGGAATCCAGAGAGCTCTTCCCTGAGATTCCCGAGCCGTGTTGCGCGGAATGCGACGTGCTTTCAACCGAACATACGGAGGAACAAATCGTCCCCGATATCGATAACTCTCGACTGGCGCGGCCAAATCGGCTCGGTATGGTTCTCGGAGATCCTCCAATACAAAACCGGCCATACATAGATCGCCGACAAGCTGCTCCCATCGGTGCAAGTGCTCGACGGTTCCACTTTCTCGATACGAATCATCCTCCGCCCGAGGCAATGCGGCAGACAAGTAGTATTCAAGGCCAATCACAAACAGGTTCTGCACGTTGCGGTGCGTTATCTGCAAACTGGTTGGTTGCTTGTGCTGGCTGATATACAACCCCTCGTCGCGTAAAACTCGGGCAACCCCTTGATAGACCGGCTTGAGGTCGGAAATGTAGCAAGTACTCACCGGCTGATGGACGATATCGAAGCTCTCATCACGAAAGGCCGAGAGGTCGTCCATCGAAGTTTGTACCGCACGCAGGGTGAGCCCCCGGCGCGATGCTTCGCGTTCATCCAGCCGAAGCATCGAACTACTGAGATCGGCTACCGTGACGTTCGCCCCGGCCGAAGCATAGAGAATGGATTGCCACCCTCCACCCGCCGCGAGGCAAAGCACGTCCAGGCCGCGAATGTTGGCTGGGAGCCAGCCTCGGCCGTCGAGTGAGGCTAATGGGTCGGCACACTCTTCGTCGCTTGCGACCTTTGCAAACGGGCTTCCCGCGTCTGCCATACGGTCCCAAGCCGCCCGGTTTCTTTCCAGGTACGTCGACATGGCTGCTCCCGTCAGGCATCCTTGGAACGATGAGAATCGTTCAGCAAAGCTGCGGCGAAGGTGATCACGTCACCGCGTTGCCGAGCCACCTTGCGGAGCACATCCTCGCGTCCCGCTGAAACACATAATCGCGCCATGGAAAATCCGGAGGCTTCGTCAACGTCCATTAAGTGAGTCGCCGCGATCTCAACAGCTTCATCCCAACGATCGATGCGCGAAAGTAGATCGGTCAGCACGTAAGCGATGATTTGTCGGTCCTGGACATTTTCCGATGCCCCCCGCAGCCGCGCCTGAAACCAAGCCAGAGCTTCCTCGCGACCTTGATCCGCTAGGACCTGAAAGAAACGAATGTGCGCGGCGTAATACTCATCAAACGGGGGTTCAGCGGCATATTGAAATTGAGGTGAAAGGTGCGAACCGTACTCAGCCAGCTCTAAAGCGAGCAAAAGATCCGGAGCGCCGGGCTTCAGAAACCTCGCGAATCGAACAACGGAGCTGAGATGCGAAACATCGATGTGATAATTTCCGTCATCGAATAACCAGTCGCGGTTCCGCATCAACTCGCACAGCGAGGACGAATCAGCCGCCTTTCCCTCTTTGCGTTCGATTTCCCGGTTCACGGAACCAACGAGGTCTGAGTGAAGATGCCGTACAAGCAAAGCCGCGGCCGATTGCCGAACTTCCGGCGCCATCTGCTGCAAATGCTGGTCGAATGCCGTGATAGTATTGCACGTGCCCCGCGAGGCGAGCATGAGTTCCAGCCCCTTCACGGGGTGGGCACCGTCATACAATGCGATTCCGATCAGCTCTTCAACGCTGTCGGACGGCAATTGCTCAACATCCAGGGTTTCGAGAGCATCTGCGATCTTCCCTGGCTCGCGGATGGTTCTGAAGTAAAGCCAGGCTTGTTGAAGATTGTTCTCCGCCAGCAGCTTCTCACCAATGTTGCGTGCGCAGGCGACGTAGTGATCCTCGAACTCCTGCTGTCGGTCTTCGGGCACATCTTCGAACGCAGTCGGTCGAGGGAGCGGCAGCCCCATCTCCAGCCGTTTCTTGAGCAACAGGGCATCAAACAGCCGATGGTAGTCCTTACGCTGTTCCAGGACGTCAATCAACCCATTGACCACGGCAATCGCTCCGTCGGTATTCTTCAGGGCTTCAAGTTCGTCGAAGAGGCTATCGTTCATCTGTTCCACAATACTTCTGTCGTGGGTTAGGTGCGTTTTGTAAGAGCCTGATCGAAAGCTACGAAACTGATGCTAGGCACCACAACCGCATCCCCCCGATCCACAACCTGAACCGCCGGCGGCCATATCGAGTCGGAGCAAGCCGTCGGCAGTGACCGGCTGAACTTCGATGAGTCCAAGTCCTGCCGCTGCCGCCGCCAAGGCCAGCTTGGTGCATTCCGGACCTCGTTCATTCAGAACGTATAAGATGAGCTTCGATCGGTCCAGCGTCCATTCGGCGTCAATCAACTCAAGTTCGAGTTTCCAATTCTTGATCCTCTCCCGCCAATTTTCGAATTCGTGTTTGCACTCTTCCCGGAGTCGAAAGTGAGCGGCAAGATCCTGGGCTGTAGCCGGCCGAACAATTCGCGGTGATTCGTCGTGACGACCGTTGGCACCGTTCGCACGGCTATTCCCGTTTGCTGATAAATTCGGCTGCAGATTCACGTTGCCAACCGGTTCGAGCAGCACGCCGATCTCCAGGCCACGATGGGTTCTGACGACCGCCTCAGCCCCTCGGACCAGCGGTTCCCTAAGTTCGTGAGCAAACCTGGCGATCTCATGGATCGACCCGTAACGCACCAACACACCGTTTGACATAATTCCGCGCTCGAAGCATCCCCAAATCTGGTTTCCCCTGAAATTAACGCTGGTCAGTATAACAAAATTAGTGCGGATTGGCGGGGAAACACGAAGGAATCGTTCGACATAAGTGACTTTGATGTGTTGCCGTACAGCCTCAGCCATCATACAAATCGCAAGGGTATTTCTACGCCAGGCGGCTGCGACGAATGATTGGACTCAAACTTGCATCTGCACCAGCAGCGTGTCGGTCCAGGCGATGGCTTCGAGATAGGCGTTTCTGACGACATCTACGGGAATTCCCAGCGCGTTGAGCGTATCGACCGACTTCCAATCCGCCTTCTCATACGCCACGACGAATCTCAAGATTGCGCCGGCGTATCCGTCATGTGCCAGGAGCGCCGTGTTGATTTCCTCGGAAAGCGGGAGTTGCTTGAGAATGACATCCAGCGGTTGGTCGGTGAAAGCATCGAGCAGCGAAAACAGTCCAACCGTGAAACACCGGTCGGTATACCGGTCGCAGACATACGCCGCTAGCCGTTCGCACATACGGGCACGAATGTTTGCGGTTCGAACGAGTTCGTTCGGTTTGTCATTCAAATCGCCGAACGCAAGAAGACCCGCCCAAGCACGGATCTGACGGAGTCCAACCAGCGTCGCCGCGTGTCGAATCGAATCAACCTTGCGTCGCAATCCACAGTGGCTGGAGTTGATGAATCGAAGAAGCTTCAGACAGAGAGAGGGATCGCGGCTGATCAGCTTCTCCAGTTCAACGATCGACAGATTCTCGTCCTGCAGACGGCTGAGCAACTGGAGAGTTCCCAGACGATGAGGCGAAATCGTCCGATGAGCAACAATTTGAGGACGACAGGCAAAGTACCCTTGGAAAAACTCGAAACCCAAATCTTTGCATTCAAAAAATTGCTCGTGAGTTTCAATTTTTTCGGCCAGTAATTTGACGTCGTACCGCCTGAGACGCTCAACATGCTCCTTCACCGTGGTGGCATCAAGTGAAAGCACATCAACCTTGATGATATCGGCGAGCCGGATCAGTTCTTCCAGACGCTCGTGAAATACAAAGTCGTCGAGTGCAATCCTGTATCCTTGAGTCCAAAGATTCAGAAGTGCTTCAATGATCTCCGGGGTCGGCTCGATATCTTCGAGAACTTCCAGGACCACACGATCCTTCGGCAAGGCTTCGCAATGCCCGCCTAATAGGAAGGCAGGAGTGACATTGATGAAGGCTGTTCCCTGTCCGACGACTTGCTCGAGCCCGATCTCCGTGACGGCATTGAACACGACCTCGCCCGTCGCCCGGTCTCCATCCGAGACTACAGCTTCGTTGCGAATTCCACTGCGGTACAACAACTCGTATGCGGTGACTTTCAGGCGCCGGTCATAGATCGGTTGCCGTGCCAGATACGTGTGAGTGGTCTTGCCGGCGGCGATTTCGGATACGGAAGCCGTTGTCATCGGCGCACTCCCGCTTCCGGATCAGGTATTTCAAATACTTCGCGACGACGCGGACGGCCGGGGCGCAATAGTTCGAGTGCGGTGCCAGCCCGCGTGGGAAGCATCCATCTCGATTTCGATCTCTTGGATCGGGACGATTTCATAGACGACCTTGAAATCTCGCCGGAACAGTTTGGGACGTCTCACTCGCGAACATAGATAGCAAACAATGAGGCATCCACTTTGTCCGCGGGCATCACAAAACCTGTTTCCAGACTCTGATTTATATCGCACCACGTGCCGCTGCCGTGCTGCACAAAGATAGACCCAAATCGAGGCGATTTACGGGTCTTTCCCCATCCCATCCACTGAACTGCATTACGGTTGTATCAGTCGTGTGGGGAGCACCGAAAACAACCAAAAGACACGGCGAAAAACCGTGTTTAGGACTCGGAATCCGGTGGGGAAACCTCGCCAGCATGAGGTAAACACCTCCGATTCATCGAAAGACGGATGCCATTTCGGCCCCTCATTTCACACATCCCCACAACACCCGGCGTGAAGAATGGACACTCTCTTCGATAGTCCTTGCGCTGCCATATGCCGCGGCAGGGCGTGGCGATGCTCCACTCGGCACTCTAAACTGAGATCCGGCACAAGATCCCCCGCATTTATGAAGGCACTATTGGAGAATTCATCATGAGTCGCACATCCTCAATTCTGACGCCGATCGCCATCTTTGTTTTGGGTGCATTTTGCGGCGCAATGTTTTTGGCACAAGATATTCCGAGTGGCCCCCTCTCGAAATCGGCGGCCGCCGCTTCGTCAAGCGCGAACCGCCAGCAAACTCATCTAGATCAAAACACCGTCACGATCGGCGCAGTTCCGGATGCCTCGAACAGGAGCACGACCATCGCCTTGGCGGAGAACCCGACTGCCAAGACTGCAGATGGCAAGTTGCGCATCATCTGCTTTGGCGCGCATCCCGACGATTGCGAGATCAAGGCGGGAGGCATTGCGGCTTTATGGGCGGCTGCCGGGCATCATGTCAAATTTGTAGCTCTGACGAACGGCGACATTGGCCATTGGCGCGAAGCGGGCGGACCGCTGGCGCAGCGCCGAAATGCCGAAGTACAGCATGCCGCCGATCTGCTGGGAATCACAACCGAAGTGCTCGACAATCACGACGGAGAACTGCTGCCCACGCTGGAGAACCGCCGCACGATCGTCCGGCTGATTCGGGAGTGGGGAGCCGACATTGTTATGGGCCCCCGAACAAACGATTACCATCCCGATCATCGATACACGGGTATCCTCGTGCAAGATGCGGCTTACATGGTCGCGGTGCCGTTCTTTTGCCCCGATACGAAGCCGCTGAAGCAGAATCCGGTGTTCATGTACTACGCCGACCATTTCGAAAAACCTTATCCGTTTCAGGCGGACGTCGTGATCGATATCGATTCGGTGCTCAATCGGAAGCTGGACGCGCTGGTCGATATGGAGTCGCAATTTGTCGAGGGGGGCGCACTTGGGTCGGCGGATCTGATCACCGGCGGCGACGAGAAGCGAACCGAACGCCGCCGCACTGTCCGAGAGGCATTCACCAAGCGATTCCATGACACCGCCGAGAAATACCGCCGGCAATTGAAGGATTGGTATGGGGACGATAAGGGGGCGAAGATTTCCGCGGCGGAAGCGTTCGAAATCTGCGAATACGGAAAGCAGCCGACGAAAGAAGAACTGCGAACTCTCTTTCCGTTCACCGATCACCGGTAGCGAAATCTGGTCCAGGAGCCACCTCCGGAGATATACCGCTGGAGAGGCTCTGGCGGCAGCGGTGTGGGGTGTTGGCACGGGGTCGTTCCGCAAGGTACGATAATGGGATGGTACGACTGTGAAGCGTGTTCGAGAATCGACACCCTCCCAGGTCGTTATACCTCGCCTTGAACTGCGGATCAACGACGTCCCTCCTCCCTGTTTATGCCAGTGACAATTCCGTGGGATCACGCATCATGGCTCCTCGCCAATTCACGATCGTTCGCACGTTGACCCTTCTGTTGCCAGTTCTCGGTTCACTTGGCGTGATGGGGCAGACCGCAGTCAGCGCTGATACGAATTCGAAAGACGGGGCGAACCTCCCGAAGGTCGTTGAGTTCAACCGCGACATCCGCCCGATCCTGTCCGACACGTGCTTCGCCTGCCACGGCCCCGACAAAAACAAACGGGAGGCGGATCTTCGTCTCGACTCGCAGCAGGGCCTGCTTGGCCAGGGAGGTCACGCCGGCGTCGTGGTGTCGGGCAAGCCGGACGAGAGTGAATTGTGGCGTCGAATCACTACCGATACCGCCGACGAACGGATGCCCCCGGCCAAGTTCGGGAAGACACTCTCTGATCGCGATCGGCAATTGCTTCGTCTCTGGATCGAGCAAGGCGCGCGCTGGGAAGGGCATTGGGCCTTTCAACCGATCAGCCGTCCAGAGCCGCCCGAAGTGGATGCGGCCCGCGCGTCGTATCGCAGAAATGAAATCGACAATTTCATTCTCGACGCGATCCGAGAGCATGGTCTGAACCCATCCGCCGAGGCGGACCGCGCGACTTTGTTGCGGCGGCTGAAGCTCGATCTGACAGGGTTACCCCCTTCCATTGAGGAAGTTGATGCGTTTCTGGCGGACACGCGCGAGGATGCCTACCAGCGGGTCGTCGACCGCCTACTCGATTCTCCGCAATATGGCGAGCGAATGGCGATGTGGTGGCTGGATCTAGTGCGCTACGCCGACAGCGTCGGCTATCACGGAGATCAGCCGGTCAGCATCTGGCCGTTTCGCGATTACGTCATTCGCTCGTTCAATCAAAACAAACCGTTCGATCAATTCACCCTGGAACAACTGGCGGGGGATCTCATTCCGGAAGCTTCGGTCGAGCAGAAAATTGCATCGGGCTACAACCGGCTGGGGATGATGAGCGCGGAAGGGGGCGTGCAGCCGAAGGAATATCTCAACAAATACATCGCCGAGCGCGTGCGTAACCTGGGGGGTACGTGGTTGGGGATCACGCTCGGTTGTTGTGAATGCCACGATCACAAATACGATCCCTTCACCCAGCGCGACTTCTATTCGCTGGAGTCGTTCTTCGCTGACATTGAAGAACGCGGGCTGTACTCGGGAGGCAGCGCAACGGGAGACTGGGGACCGCACATTCAACTTCCCACGCCCCAACAGTCGGCCGAACTCGCCCGGCTGGATGCCGCGATCGTGCCTCTTCAAAAGCAGATGGATACGCCGACACCGGAGTTAATCGCGGCACAACAGGCTTGGGAGCAACAATTGCCCAAGGGACTTCCGGCTGAGATCCAAAAGATTCTTGAAACCCCGATCACCAGTCGGGATGCAAAGGAGAGCGAACAACTGGCGGCGCACTATCGCTCGATTGCCCCGCAACTCGAATCGACCAGAAAGCAACTCGCCGAGCTGAGAAAGCAACGATCCGACGCCGACTCGCAAATACCGACGACCCTGATCACCGTTTCCGTCGCTCCCCGAACGGTGCGCGTCCTGCCGCGGGGCAATTGGATGGATGAAAGCCGGGAACCGTTAGTGCCAGACTTTCCCGCCGTGTTACCCCACCCGGCAGCCAATGAGGGTCGTCGAACGCGGCTTGATCTGGCCCACTGGGTCACTTCTCCCGATAACCCCCTTACGGCTCGGGTGTTCGTCAACCGGCTGTGGAAGATTTATTTCGGAAATGGACTGTCTCGCAGACTCGATGACCATGGTGCGCAAGGAGATTGGCCCAGCCATCCACGCCTGCTCGATTGGCTGGCCGGCCGGTTCATCGAATCCGGGTGGAACGTCAAGCAGCTCGTCAAGCTGATCGTTATGTCAGGGACATACCGGCAATCGTCCCTGACAAGTCCTGAACTGCGGGAACGTGATCCGGAGAACCGTTGGCTTGCCCGGCAGGGAGAATTCCGCCTCCCAGCCGAGCTTGTCCGCGACAATGCGTTAGCGATCAGTGGTCTGCTGGTTGAAAAGGTCGGAGGCCCCAGCGTCAAGCCGTATCAGCCTCCGGGTTATTGGGCGTATCTTAACTTCCCAACGCGTGAATGGCAGAACGGTACGGGGGATGAACTGCATCGCCGCGCGCTTTACACGCACTGGCAGCGACAGTACCTGCATCCAGCGCTGCTCGCGTTCGATGGTCCGAGCCGCGAGGAATGCGTTGCGGACCGTCCGCGCTCAAACACGCCGCTGCAATCGCTCGTCTTGATGAACGATCCGGAGTACGTCGAAGCAGCCCGGTCCTTCGCCGGCCTGATTCTGCGGCACGGAGGCTTGGCTTCGAAGGAACGCATCATCTGGGCTTATCGCAGGGCGCTGGCACGATCACCGCGCGCGGATGAGATCGCGATCCTGGAAAAGCTTGCCGAAAACCATTTGGCCCAATACCGGCAGGATGCCAAGTCGGTCGATGAGTTGCTGGCCGTCGGCGTGCATCCGGTTCCCGAGAAAACGGACCGCGCCGAGTTGGCTGCCTGGACGAGCGTTGCACGCACGATTTTGAACCTGCACGAAACTGTCACCCGCAACTGAACGGTCCACTCGCGCTCCAAAGAAGAGAACGCCGCCATGCATTTGCCGCCGCAAATTGGTCGCCGCACGTTTGTGTTCAATACGGGTGTCAGCCTCGGCTCCATGGCGCTGGCATCACTGTTGCCAGGACGTTCGTCGTCTGCCCGAGCTGCCACGTCCCCATTGGCAACTTCTCCCGCACAACCTGCACGCTGGACTGGCGCAATCCCAGCGACGCACCATATTCCGCGCGCCAAGCGAATCATCTGGCTGTACATGGCCGGCGGCATGAGCCACCTCGATACGTTCGACTACAAGCCGACGCTCGAAAAGATGAACGGCCAGCCGATGCCGGAGTCAGTCACCAAAGGGCAGCAGATCGCCCAGCTCCAGGGTGCACAGCTTCGTGTGCTGGGGCCGCAGCATCCTTTCCGTCAGTGGGGGGAGTCAGGGCAGTCGATCAGTACCATTTGGCCGGAACTCGCGTCAAATTGCGCGGACGACCTGTGCATCATCCGCTCGCTGTTCACGGAAGCGATCAATCATGATCCCGCGCATACCTTCATGAACACCGGATCGATGAACAGCGGCCGGCCGGCCATGGGTTCGTGGTTATGGTACGGCCTCGGCAACGATGCGGACGCGCTTCCCGGATTTGTCGTGATGGTCTCGACGGGCAATTATGGACAGAAGCAACCGATCGCCGCGCGGCAATGGCATTCCGGATTTCTCCCGAGCCGATTTCAGGGAGTGGAGTTCCGGAGTACGGGCGATCCGGTGCTGTATCTCAAGAATCCGGGTGGTATCAACGCAGGCCGGCAACGGGACTTTGTTGATGCCGTGCAGGCGCTCAATCACCTTCAGGACACGGCCGCTCCCGATCCCGAAATCGCCACGCGGATCAGTCAGTACGAGATGGCTTTCCGAGTACAGACCAGCGTGCCGGAATTGATGGACGGCCGCAACGAGCGGAAGCAGGTTCTCGACCTTTTTGGAACTCAGGGAGGAGGCGGACCTTTCGCGTCGAACTGTCTGCTGTCCCGCCTGCGCGGGTGGCGCGGCGCCCCCGTCTTTCGGCGTGAACTCGACAATCAAATTTCCGTTGTCTCG
>CAZVJA010000160.1:0-8505 GCA_964626885.1 uncultured Planctomycetaceae bacterium
TCGAGCGTGAGGATGTAGCTGAGCCATTCGTCCGCCAAGCCGCCGATGATCGGGTGCTTTGCACCGGTGATCTGCTTCGCCTCCTGTTTGATCTTGAGGCCCAGCTGCACACCGAGTTCTCCCGGGATACCGATGATCACGAGATCGCCGACCCGCAATGAAACGCTGGCGGTCTTCGTGGGGAACATCCGCGGCAGCATGTCGGTCAGCAGTTCCTCGGTCAGACCGTACTCCGCGCCGCCGGTCGCCTTGAAGTTCGGATGCCACTTCCGTTCCGGAAGTTGGATTTCGTGCCGATGAAACGCGAACGGCACGTCGCGCGCGGTCTTCGTCTCGTCCCATTGCTTCCAGGCGACGATACCGAGATCGCGGCCGTAGCGCTCGGCTCGTTCCCAACGGCTTTCGCCGGAGTTCTCGCGCGCGATCGGCGACTGGTCCCCTTCGGCTCCGTTGCAGTACATCGCGACGACTCCGGGGCCAATGAGGCTTTCGAGCGTTCGCTGCATGTGCCCCGGCCAACCGCCGGAGAACATCATGTCGTCTTCACTCATAAAGGTCGGATGGGCGGTCCAGTTGACGAGCACCGCCAGCGGCTTTTCAAGAGCGCTGGCCCCGGCGCGCGCGGCGGTGTCGATACGCAGGATCGTCAATTCGGGATCGACCGGCCCGCCAGGAAGACGACGGTTGCGGTTCCAGCCTTCGATCTTGATGCTCGACGTTCCGATACTCACCGGAACGAGCGTCTTCTCGGCCTCTTCGATCACGCGAGCGAAGTTCGCGACCGTGAGTTCATACAGTTGCGGGTTGTGGATGCCGAGCTGCGGCACTTTGTAAATGTTGAGCGGGTTGATGGCGTTCATCTCGATGCTGGTGTGCGAATGGCTCGCCAGCAGGATGACGTTGTCGGCCGACCACCCTTTGCCGACAAGCTTATCGAGCACGGCTTCTTTGAAGGGAGGCGAGAAGCCGAGCATGTCGCCGGTGACCAGCGCGAATTTCCGCGCGCCGTCGGAAAAGACGATCGCCTTGGCGAAGATGCGGTCGTGCACGCCGACGGCGGGCTTGTTCATCCGTGCGCCGTACCCCCCGAGCGGCGGCTTTAATTCCAGCGGCGGGGTGACATCGACCACGGCAACACCGGCTGTGAGTTCGGCAGCGTGCGTCTCCTCACTCGTCGCAATGAAGACAGCCACGAAGAGGCACAAAGTCACAAAGAATAAAGGAAAGAGACCCAGAAACTTGAAAAGCAAGCGGCGGTAATAACGGTGAGTACGAGCAGGCACGTTGGTTTCTCCAGCGGGTTCGGTCGGCAAGGGGGTTGTTTATCACGGATTGCGGAGTTCATGGAAACAGGACAGCTTCCAATTTGATGATACCGCCGCCAACCGGCAGGGATGAAGTCCCGCGGCAAGCGTGGAGCAACTCGGCTCTCGCGAAATAGAGTAATAAAAGAGCTTTACCGAAAGGTTTTAACTTGTCAGATTGTGGATGAAGAGACGCTGCGGGAGCAGGGGGGGCGGTGGTTGGCCTTGCCATTGGTCCGAGACGGACTATATAGTTGTGTTATGCCCGCCGAGGCGAATTTGCCTCCCAAGCAGCCTGCCGTAACGGATGAGACATGCGGTTCGCCGTTCCTAAGTCTTTCGTCCTGCTCCTTGTCGCCTTATTCGGCCTTGTGTCGTTAAGTGTGCCGGCGGGATTGTCTCACACTGCCAAGCACGACGCTCCATCCCGTCAACCGGCCGACGCCAGCAATGAGGCAAAAGGGTCGGAAAAGAACTTCGAGTCGGGCTTTGAGCTTGATGTCCTGTTCAGCGTGCTTCTGGCGGGGGAAGAGCCCGCGGCGGCGGTCCCTTTGGCCCGGCTTGCTCAGTCGGATGCCGTCATTCTTTGCGATACGTCGGTCGACCGTCCCGACCATTCTCGCGCGCCGCCGGCTTATTGCTGCTAGTTGTGTGCGCTGTGTGGGCGCGCTTGCGAAATCGCCCGCGAAATCTCGATTGCCTCCTGCGCTCTTATAGTCCGTTTGCAGTGATTCGCCATGGTGCGCGAACGATTCTGCAAGCCGTTTTCGGGAGGAGGATCGGCCCACGTTGGCCATGCTTCCATCCCAGCGTTTTTAGGCGCAGGTGAACATCAATTTCCAGCCGAGAATGAGATCCCTCCAAAGTGACGACAGAAACAACTGAGACAGCCCAGCCACGCTCGTTTGGAGGATCAGACGAGCGGCATGCCAAGATCAAACACGCCATCGAACATGCCGCGCACCTGTTGCCATCGCAGGGGCCGATCACGGTCTTTGTTCATCACAATAATCTGCATGCTTTCGAGGATCTTTCCTTCGAGGATGGGTTGCGCGAAGGTCTGAAGACATACGGCTGCGAACCATTCCTGCCGGAAAAGCAGTATCGCGAATGCTTGGTGACCGGACGCATCCGCCAGGAAGAACTCGCCTCCGTGCTTATGGAAGACCTGCGAGAAGAAGGGGAGGTGATGCTTGGCTTCCTGGGGACGCGGTTCAGTCTGCGGATGGCGATCCTGGGGCATCCGTTGCAGTTGGCGTCGAGTGCCGAGTTGCGGTGGTCGATCGCCGAGTCGGACGCACTGCGCCAGTTTCGGGATTTTGTCCACGGGCCGACGAAGCTGCGGATGGTTGCCGAGACGCGCCACTGGGTCATGCGCGACTTGCGGGACGGAATTGGATGCGGCAACACGGGGTCGGAAGTGACACGTGTGAAGCAGCACGTCCGGGATTTGTTTGACCTGTTCGGCAAGACGTCCGTCGAGCGTTGGAGCGACCAGACCTGGGAATCCTTCTGCCTCCATTTGCTGTGGCGCATCTGCCTTGATGCGAGTGAGTCCGTCGGAGTACAGGCTCGTCGCGGGCGCACTCTGCCTCTCCGTCATGCCAAGCTGCTGGAAGCGGCGGCCAACCAGTCCTCGGATCAGTTGGTGAACGATCTGCTGATCCGTTTTTGTGCCGCTTTCCTCGATCAAGGTTTTGCCAGCTGGCGGTTGCCCGATCGTGACCAAGGATTTTTGCGAGCCTTCGCGAACCTGTATGGGCATGCGTTTACGCTTCACGATCACTGGCTGCGGGGCCTGCGGCAAGAGCTAAGACGGTTTGATGATCGGAAGATGACTCCGCTCGATTCGATCAATGAATCGCTGTCTCTACTGGGTGTTGACGACGACGAACGGGATGAGTTCATCTCGGCAACCTTGCAAGCATTGCCTGGTTGGACCGGCATGATCTGGCAGATGGAGACCAACGCCGAGTGGACGCTGTTTCCGGCGCCTGCCGGTACTCTCGCGGAGTATCTGGCGGTGCGTTTGATCCTGGATCGGCTCGCGGCCCAGTACGTCGCGCGGCAGGCGCTCGGCTGGAACGGCGACTTGCGGAAGTTGCGCGACGATCTTCGCGAACGCATTCCGGAAGCTGAGGCGCTAGGAACCGAGCAACATGCGTTTTTGGCGTTCCAACTTGCGCAGGCCCGCGGCTGGTTGCCGCAAGAGTTGAACAGGCTTCCGCAGAAACAATGGCAAATGCTGTTCGATGAATTGAGAACCTTTAACAGCTTGGAGCGGCGCCGGATCTTGCATCGGGCTTACGAGCGGCGATATCGCAATCAGGTCCTGGATTCGGTGTCGGTTCACTCGAAAAACAGGCACCCCTGGGCACACGAATCGGCGCCGCATCGAGACACAGCGCAGCGTTGGGGAGGGTTCCCTCGGTTGGCGGATATTTCGGGAAACGGGGAGGCTCGGCCGAAAAACGATGCGTCGACCCCCAGCTTTCAAATTGTCTGTTGCATTGACGACCGCGAAGAATCGTTCCGTCGGCATCTGGAAGAGATTGATCCATCGTGTGAGACGTTTGGCGCGGCTGGGTTCTTTGGAGTCGCCATGTATTACCGCGGCGCTTCGGATGCCCATCATCGGCCGCTCTGCCCGGTCATCATCAAGCCGCAGCATTATGTGAATGAAGAAGTGGCTTTCGCCTTCGAGAAAGAACACCGTCGGCGAGCCGATACGCGGCGCGTGCTCGGCACCGCATCGCGGCAGGTTCATCAAGGGAGCCGCACTTTTCTCGGCGGGGCTCTAACGGCGCTGGGAGGGTCGATCGCTTCCATCCCCATGGTCACACGAATCTTGTTCCCGCGGACGACATCGCAGTTTCTCCGCATGCTTGGAGGATTCGTGCGTCCTCCCGCATTCACGCAGCTTCGGCTGGAGCGAAAGGAGCAGGCTCCAGGTCCGGAGAATGGGCATGTCGGCTATTCGCTGGAAGAAATGGCTGCGATTGTCGAGAGGCTGTTGCGTGACCTCGGCCTGACGGAACATTTCGCGCCGATTGTGATCATCTGTGGTCACGGTTCGGGAAGTCTGAACAATCCTCATGAGTCGGCTTATAACTGCGGCGCTTGCAGCGGCGGCCGAGGCGGCCCCAATGCGCGGGCGTTTGCCGAAATGGCGAATGACTCGCGTGTTCGCAAACTGCTCTTGGAGCGTGGATTAAATGTTCCGCTCGACACGGCGTTCATCGGAGCTTATCACAACACGTGCGATGACAGCGTCACCTATTTTGACCTGGATCGCTTGTCTTCAAAGCACCGTTTGCTGTTTGAGCGCGTTGGGGACGTCGTCGACGAAGCGCGCCGTCGCAACGCGCATGAACGCTGCCGCCGGTTTGAATCGGCCCCATTATCGCTGAGCTTTGAAGCGGCGCTACGACACGTCGAGGGGCGCTCCGAGGATTTATCGCAGGCACGCCCCGAGTACAATCACGCCACGAATGCGCTCTGCTTTGTCGGCCACCGCTGGTGGAGTCGCAGTCTGTACCTTGACCGTCGGGTCTTTCTGCAATCCTACGATCCCAAGAAGGATGACGACGATTACAACATTTTGACCCGCATTCTTTCCGCCGTGATTCCGGTCTGCTCGGGGATCAGCCTCGAATACTACTTTTCCTGCGTCGATACTCAGGTCATGGGCTGCGGATCAAAGTTGCCGCACAACATCACGTCTCTACTGGGTGTGATGGAAGGTGCGGCCAGCGATTTACGGCCGGGTCTTTCCCAGCAGATGATCGAAATCCATGAACCGATGCGAATTCTGTTCGTCATCGAATCGACACCGGAGGCCATGTTCCGAGTGATGGAACGCAACCCCGTTGTCGCCAATTTGTGCCGCAACGAATGGGTCCAGCTGGCCGTTATCGATACCGAAACGAACGAGATTCAGGTCTTTCAGAACGGTGAATTCAAGAAATATCGGATGCAATCCGACACGCTGCCGTCGACCAAGTCGTCCGTCGATTGGTATCGCGGATGGCGAGACCATTTGGGGGTTGCCGTCATCGAGGAGCCGCAACCGACTTGAGGCGGCACCATAGCCGCGACGGAGGGGGCGGCGGCGATGTCGAGGGGGCCGTGCGATAGCGGAATACAAGACAGCCGCGGCTGATCGATCGGATTATAAAGATATCAACTTCGGGATTTTCTGATGCACATCGATTCACTCATGCAGGCTCTCGGAATTTGCGTCGTCGTTTGTCCGTCTGCGCTGCTGGCACTGTTTGGTCTGACGTCGCTGTTCGGCAGGCCGCTGAGCGAACAGGCGGTCATCCGCAGCATCTACAGTGTGATGGTGGTCGGATTGCTCTCCGCGATTGCCATGTTGCTGATGATGGTCTCCACGAATCACACCCTCGTCGAAATCACCATCGGCGACTGGGTTCTGATCGAGCGCGAGCATTTCCACTTTCATGTGACTCTCATCTTTGACCGGCTTTCAGTCCCGTTCGTGATTCTGGTGTTTGTGCTGTGCGGAACCATCAGCGCGTTTACCAGCCGCTACCTGCACCGCGACAAAGGGTTCAATCGCTTCTGTGTCTTCTTCGCCATCTTCACGCTGGGTATGGTCGTTTCTTCTCTGGCGGGCACCATCGAAGTCTTGTTTCTTGGCTGGGAGCTGGTCGGTCTGTCGTCGGCGCTGCTGGTGGCTTTTTTCCAGCAACGATTGAATCCGGTTCGAAATGGACTTCGAGTCTGGAGCGTTTACCGTATTGCCGATGCGGCATTCTTGATCGCCGCTCTGACGATGCATCATCTGACGGCGGGGGGAGACTTCACGGGACTGACCGGAGCGGAAGCCTGGCCGGAAGCCCATGCGACCGTAACGGCGAATCAGGCCCTCTTCGTCGGCTTGTTGTTGTTGGTGGCCGCGGCGGGGAAGTCGGCTCTTGTTCCGTTCTCCGGTTGGCTCCCCAGGGCGATGGAAGGCCCGACACCGTCGAGTGCGGTGTTTTACGGCGCGCTCTCGGTGCATCTGGGGGCGTTCCTGTTGATGCGTGTCAGCCCGTTGCTCGAATTATCGATGCTGCTGCGGTTGGCGGTCATCGGCTTGGGGCTGGTTTCGGCGCTCTATGCCGCCATCACGGCTCGTGTTCAGACGGATGTGAAAAGCGCGCTCGCGTTTGCTTCGCTGACGCAGGTGGGATTGATCGTCGTTGAGATCGGTCTGGATCTGCACTATATCGCCCTGATCCACATGATCGGCCATGCCTGCCTGCGAACATTGCAATTGCTGCGTGCGCCGACGTTGCTGCGCGATTACCACATGCTGGAGAACGCGATCGGCGATCACTTGACGCAGGGGCCGAGCTTCTGGGAGCGCGTCTCACCGCGACAAATACGTACCTGGCTCTATGGAATGGCATCCGAACGAGGGTTCCTCGACGGAGCGATCGATACCTTCGTTGTCTATCCCTTCCGTTCTTTGTTCCGCTGGTGTGACGCCATCGAGCATCGCTGGACGGATCTGCTTTCCGGCGGCCAGTCCCGTGTATCGGACCAAGTCACAAAACCTTCGGAACTGAGTGATTGGTAACAGCATGCAGCGGCGCACCATAAAGTTGTTGCCGCACGGCATGATCGAATTGAAAGAGTTTTCTGATGGGTGAATTGCACTTACCGTGGCTGGAACTGGCGGTGTTGATCCCGTTTCTGGGAACGCTCGCCGTGATGTTCGTGCGCGATCCGGAGATTGCCTGGAAGCGGGTGCTGGTTGTGAGCAGCTTGACGTTTGTCTGCTCCGTGGGTGCTTGGCTGGATTTCGACAGCATGCACACGTTTGAGGCGCACGATCACTGGAATGTGTTGTCCTATTGGTTGGGCAGCGATGCCGTGGTGATTGATGAATTGAGCGCCCCATTGTTGCCGCTCACGGCGCTCCTGTATCTGTTGACCATTGTCTCCACTCTCCGCACGAAGGTCCGACGGTTTCCCTTCACATGGACGCTCTTCTCCGAAGCGCTCCTGCTGGCAATGCTCAGTTGTCGTGCGCCTTGGGGGATCATCACGCTGCTCTCCCTCCAGGCCATTCCCCCGTTTTTCGAGATGCGAGCGCGGGGACGATCGACGAACGTCTTTGCAATTCACATGGGATTGTTCATTGCCTTGTTAGCCGGTGGTTGGGCCATGATCGACAGCGCATCCCCGAAAACGGAACATTCCATCTGGGCAATTGGCATGTTGAGCGCGGCGATTCTCATCCGCAGCGGGAGCACACCTCTCCATTGCTGGATGACCGATCTGTTCGAGAACACTTCGTTCGCCACCGCGCTGCTGTATGTCACTCCCATGGCAGGCGCGTACGCGGCGGTTCGGTTGATTTTGCCGATCTCACCCGACTGGGCGCTGCAGAGCATCGCAATCATTTCGCTGATTACGGCGGTCTACGCGGCGGCCATGTCGCTTGTTCAGCGCGAGGCGCGGCGTTTCTTTGCCTACCTGTTTCTCAGCAACTCCTCTTTGGTGCTCGTCGGGTTGGAAGTCGCCACTCCCACCGGATTGACGGGGGCCCTTTGTGTCTGGCTCTCGATCAGCATGTCGTTGACTGGTTTCGGATTGACCCTGCGGTCGTTGGAATCGCGCACCGGCCGGGTAGCGCTCGACATCTACCACGGTTTGTACGAACACATCCCCAACCTGGCGGTGTTTTTCTTATTGACCGGACTGGCCAGCATCGGCTTCCCGGGAACGATCGGCTTCGTGGGAGCGGAGTTGCTGGTGGAAGGCGCGGTCGGCGTCTATCCCATCGTCGGCCTGCTGGTCGTCATCGCCGGTGCCTTGAATGGCATCGCCGTCATGCATGCCTACTTTCGTTTATTCACCGGCACCGAACATCGCGGATCAATTTCTCTGCAAACCCGAGCGTCGGAGAAAATTGCCGTGCTCACCTTGAGCGTGTTGATCATCGGCGGCGGATTGTGGCCGCAACCCGGTGTCAGCTCCCGCTACCACGCGGCAACGGCACTCGTTTCCCGCCGGCAGGTGGCAAAGTTGCAAACTCGCGAAATAGTCAAAGCAACCTCTGAAGACAAGAGCGTCGAGTAACGCGAACAGAACCCCCCCTTATTTTCTTGTTGATGAAAGTCCAGACCATGTCGGAAAACAAATCCTCAGTCTCCGCCGCCCCATCCGGTCCGCCGCCGGTGGGCAA
>CAZVJA010000160.1:8605-12196 GCA_964626885.1 uncultured Planctomycetaceae bacterium
TGCAGATCGGCTTCGGTCTGTTCCGCGCCGGCATTCTGGGCGAGTTTTTCCCCATCTCCGCGGTGCACGGCATGCTCGCGGCGATCGGAGTCATCATAATCTCGAAGCAGATTCCGGTGGCTCTCGGTGTCGCGGCCAAGGGAGAGCCGCTCGAACTGCTGAGGAGTATTCCCCATTTCGTGATGGAGGCAAACCCGGCCATCGCCACCATTGGAATCGTGAGCATTCTCATTATGTTCCTCTGGCCGTTCGTGCGAAAAATGTCGCCGGTTCTCAAGGCCATCCCCGCGCCGCTGGTGGTTTTGGCGGTTGCGATACCGATGGGGATGTTCTTCGACCTGATGCACGAGCATTCTTACCTCTTACAGGGACACAAATACCAGCTTGGAGAACAGTATCTGGTCTCGATGCCCGACCGTCCGTTCGGCATGTTTAAGGAGATTACCGGCCCGGATTTCACGGCGCTCGCCGCACCGAAAGCCTGGAAGTGGATCTTCATGTTCTTTGCGATCGGCAGTCTGGAATCGCTGTTGAGCGCGAAAGCGGTCGATCTGCTCGATCCCTGGAAGCGGAAGACGAACCTCAATCGCGATGTCGTCGCGGTCGGCTGCGCGAATCTCTGTTGTGCATTCGTCGGCGGCTTGCCGATGATCTCCGAAATTGTCCGCAGCCGCGCGAATATTGATAACGGCGCTCGAACGCGATTCGCGGATATGTGGCACGGCGTATTTTTGCTGATCTGCGTCGCCCTGTTCCCGATTTATCTGCATCGCATTCCACTCGCGGCGCTCGCGGCCATGCTGGTCTACACAGGGTATCGGCTGGCGCATCCCACTGAGTTCGTGAACGTCTATCGCATCGGGCGAGAGCAGCTTGTGATCTTCGTCTCCACGATTGTTGGAGTTCTGGCGACCGACCTCTTGATCGGTATCGGCATCGGCATCGGCGTCAAGATGTTCATTCACGCGCTCAACGGAGTGCCGCTGCGATCAATGTTCAAGCCGTACCTCGACGTGGCCGAAATCGATGACAAAACGGTTCAAATCTCGGCGCAGCACTCGGCGGTGTTCAGCAATTGGATTCCCTTCCGGCGGGAGATTGAGAATCTCGGGCTCGTGCAGGGGAGAAATGTGGTCGTCGATTTGTCCGACACCAAGCTGGTGGACCATAGCGTGATGGACAAACTGCATGAGTTGCAGCGAGATTTTGAGGAAAACGGACTGCAATTGACCGTCACCGGACTCGATAGTCATCAGCCTCTTGCCGGTCATGAACTCGCTGCCCGGCGAAGGTCGCTCGCACATATGCGCCGACTTACGATCGTCGCGGAAGCCGCGATCGAAGATCAGCTGGAACAGGAATTCATTCGACGCGGGGCGACCGGCTTCACGGCGATCCCCTGCAGCGGCACAGGACTGCGGGAACTTCAAAACGGCCGCTCGACGCGAGACCCCCTGGTGCGAATCGAGGTGATTCTCTTCCCCGATGTTTGCGCCCGTATCGCCGATTGGCTCCGTCGTGATATCATGCCCTCGAACCGCGTGACGGTCTGCATCGAGACGGTCGATGTCATCAAACGGGATCAGTTCGATCCCACCGCCATCCCGACGGGGGACACACGCGAGGAGCAGATGCAGCATGTTTAGTTCGGCATACACAGGTTCGTAACGGATCGCCTTTTCGATGACGGATGATTTGTCGAGATTGGTTGATGGCATACTCGAGCGGATCGTTGACGCCGAGTTAATCACCCCGGACTTATTTCGGGGTTGTTCTGAATCCTCGCTCGATGCGCTGGCTCGCTACTTCGGGTTTCCACTTCCTGCTGCCTACCGGCGAGTCCTCGAACGGTGCGGTCGGTGCGATGGTTACACGTTTCTTTCTCCTCCGGGTTCTATCTTGGGCTCGACGTTCTGGGACATGTTTTCTCTGCATGACATGGTGCAGAATCCGGTTATTGTGGGTGGAGCGACGAGAGTGGTACCCGATCACTGGTTCGTTTTTCGCTGTCTTCACCATCGGACATATCGGTTTCATTGCCTCGACACCGACCTTGGCGACAACCCGCCGGTGTTCGAGGTCGCGCTCTCACGGGACCACACATCCGTTGACCGAACTGAACAGCCGGTCCAGATCGCAGATCGCTTCACGGAATACCTCTCTCAGTGGGTCGACGAAGGTATTCGGCAACGAAGCTCACAGCTTGCGTTTCACAGCGCCATTGAATCTGCCAATCCCGAGACTGAAATTAGAGGTCCGCACGCGCGGATCTTCGAACTATTGGCTAAGATCAGACGGGCACCGGAGATGTGGATTCCCGGACTCCAACTTTCTGTCCTTGAGACATACCTTCACGGTTTTGAACACGGATCGGTTCCAACCGGTCACAGCGATAGTGGCACAATGTTATTTTCTGAGTTTTCTGACTTCATCTACAAGCGGCACCGTTTGAGTACGTGTAGCGGATGGGCATTCGCTATTCGGGAAGCTGCTTCCCACGATAAAATGGCGTGGGAATTCTTCTTTGAATTGATTGACGAATTCAGGGTCTCTCTGAATTCCTGACGTTGATGTCGCCGTGCTGGTCTGCCGTCTTCTGCAACCGTGGATTCTCTCAGGTCCGGTATCCCTCAGCGCGCCCTAGAGTTCCTGCGATCAGCATGCTCCTGGAGACTCTTGGAACGATTGCCTTACATTCCTCCAGCCGCATCCGGTATCTTTCGGATCGGTGACCAATCTTAGGCAACCATCGCACCACGACGAGTTCCGGGAATTCCCCTTTGCAGCCCTTGTCGAGAAAGAGAGAACCGCGACGTGCATCGCATTTCGATTGACGATCTGCAGACACTCCCCATCACCGCTCGGGCGGAGATCCCGACCACTTGGCTCGATGAGATGAAGCACATGAACGTGATGTGACTTGGACTTCCACAACAATTTGCGACCTACCTTATGCCATTCCCCGTTGATATCAAATTTGTGAATGAGACAGAGCGGAAACTGGGAGTGAAGTTTCCGCCTGCTTTCGTGATTCGAATGGTCAACAATAACGGTGGTGAAATCTCGACTCCGATGGATTCTTGGGAGCTTCATCCTTTTTTCGATAGCAGCGACAGGAAACGGCTCGCCCGCACATGTAACGACATCGTTCGAGAAACTGCACGGGCAAAGGAATGGGAGGGTTTCCCCGAATCGGCGATTGCCATCGGGAGTAATGGCTGCGGTGATCGGATGGTGCTGTTACCCCAACCCGACGCACCGGAGCTATTAGGACACGGAGTCTACTGGTGGGACCACGAGACTGGCGAACTTCACAAGTTGGCTGACGACTTTGACGAGTTCGGTTAAACCGCACTCGACAGAGTCGGGGATGCCGTGCAGTAGGCATTCAATCACTGAGACACGCTTCGTTTTGAGAACTGAAGAACCGAATGAACAACCGAAAGAGTGTTGAAGTATCCGAAGTCGGATGTCTACCTATCACAGCAAGGGCTGAAATCCCTACGGAATGGTTGGACTCCTTTTCTCATATGAATGTGATGTGGTACACGCATCTCTTCAGCAACGCGACGGTCGGTTTTTTTCAACTGG
>CAZVJA010000161.1:0-12167 GCA_964626885.1 uncultured Planctomycetaceae bacterium
TGCGCTTCCGGCAGGTGATAGAACGCAATGCCGAGGATGCCGTAGACCGCCAGCAGCATCAGTCCTTCCATCCAGTTCGATTCGCCGTCGTGCGCGACGAGCCCCACGATGAGGACCGACACGAAGACCGCCACGACCTCGAGCATGGTGAAGACGAGGTCCATGTGCTGCGGGAAACCCGGCAGAAAGCTGACGAAGACGAGCACCGGCGCGACGAACATCGCCACCTGCAACCCCGAACCGACCGCGATTTGAAAGCTGAGTTCCATGCGGTCCTTCAAGGCGACCATGATGGCGGAGGAATGTTCCGCCGCGTTGCCGACGATCGCCACCACCACCACACCGACAAAGACCTCGGTCCAGCCGAGTTGACGGCGGGTTTCTTCGATCGCCCCCACGAGCAGTTCGCTCATCACACCGACGAAGGTTGTCGCCACCAGCAGCACGACAACGCACAGCCAGCCGGGCCAATGCCCCTCGATTTCTTCATAACCTGGTTGCCCTTCCGCATGCCGCTCGACACCGGAGGTGTAAAGGTGCTTGTGCGTTTTCAAACTGAAAACAAGCATCAACACATAGGCCGCGAAGAGGACGAAGGCGATTTCCAGGCTCACGCCGAGTTCGTCGGCCTGGGCGTGATGCAACACAAGATGAGCATGGAACGCCGCCGGAACGAGCAGGCCGATCGCCGCGAGAGCCAGCATGGTTGCCGAAATCCCCGCAGCCGTGGCGTTAAACGTCTGCCGCGAGAACTTCATCCCCCCGGCCAGAAAACTGGCCCCGAGCACCAACAGTACGTTGCCGAGGATGCTCCCGGTGATCGACGCTTTGACGACGTCAACCAGTCCCCGTTTGAGCGCGAAAATTGCGATAATCAACTCCGCCGCGTTGCCGAACGATGCATTCAGCAACCCGCCGATCCCCGGCCCGACTCGCTCCGCGAGCAATTCGGTGCTGCGCCCCATCAACCCGGCCAGCGGGACGATGGCGGCGGCAGAGGTGACGAAAACCCAAGTTTCCGGTACGTGCCGCAGTTTGAGAATGATCGCCACCGGGATGAACACCAGCAGCAGATTCAACCAGCCGACACGATTCAGGAACTTCATGTTCCTATTCCCCGATGAACAAGAGAACGACTTGATGGATCTTAACCCTCACTGAGCGCACAAGCTGAACGTTTCCTTATTCCCCGGCTTTCGTCGGGAAATGGACGATGACCTGATCGTGCATCGTGTAGAGCCGGAACTGCCGCCCGTCGTGGATGAGCAAGTTGCTCGATTTGTTCTCATCCAACGGTTGCAGAGGATTGCCAGGGTACTTTGTCCAGTGGATGAGATCGGTTGAGGTCGCCAGGTTGCTGGTCCACTTGTAAGGGCTTGGCCCGCCGGGAGAACCATGATAACAGGCGTAGTATCGATCTTTGTATTTGATGATTTGATTCATGGCGACGGCCGCTTTGTCGTATTCCCCGTGGCCGAGAGTGATGACCGACTCGTCCTGCACGTGCTTCCAGACCTTGAGATCACGCGAAGTCGCCAGCCAGATCCCCAGATCCTTACGCTCGTAAAAGAGGTACCACGTCCCCTTCTCGTGCCACGCGGTCGGGGTGCCGTAGGGACCGGGGGGAATCGGCTTGCCATCGGTTGTGCGGATGTCGAGTGCACCGATGCGCGTCCAGTGGATGCGGTCTGTCGATGTGAGAAGCTGCGCCTGGTCGCCGGCGCCTTCGGCGAACATATAATAGGTCTCTCCTTCCTTGACGACCATCATGTCCTCCACCCAGCCCTCGCGATAAATGGGATTGTCGGGATGGCGGGTCCATTTCAAGCCGTCGGGTGAAGTGGCATACCCCAGCAGTTTGATTCCCTCACGGGTTCCGTCGTAGCCGGTGTACCACAGGTGATAGCCGTCCACTTCGCGCATGATCCAGCCGCGCTCGCGGATCTTGACGTCCCAATGTCCCGGCCCTGCTCCCGTAAAAACGGGGTTTTGTGCGGCGGGGGCGAAGCACGTCAGTTCGGGGGGAAAGAGATCTTCAGCGGCGGCGATCTTCTGCACGGCGAAGCTGAGGATGAGCGCGAGCAGTAGCCACAGCCTGTTTGGCAGGTTTATCGCTAAACGACATGCCTGCGGGTGGGATGACATATGAACCTCTGATTGAATTGACTGTTTAGTGCCGGTGCATTGTAACCATCACGGTCGCCATCGTCGTGTCACGGACATCGATGAGGCGGTTCTGGTTGTGTGACAGCGGATTCCTCCATGTCTACCCAGAGTCTTTGTGACACGTGGCACCGGCGCCCTGCCGGTGCTCCTAACGAACAGGCGAGATGCCTGTTCCACCAAATAAGTCATCTCAAATATTCATACTGTTGCTTCGCCGTCCTCTATCTTCCATCCTCTGCCTGTCGCCGTCCCGCCGGGTCTTGCCGGTAGAACGCCTTGAGCACCTCGTACAAACGGGGATGTTCGACGAGAAGATCACGCGATTCCTCGAAAAAACATTCCGTCGCAACCGCGAAGAACTCCGCCTCGCTCGTGGCGCCGTAATGATCAAGTAGAGTCGGCCGGCCGTGTTCCGCTTTGCGGACCAACCGCGTGTACTCCGCCGACATCACCTCGTCCCAAGTCCGGTACTGCTCGCCGCTCTCCAGCGGGGGAGTGCCGTCGGCGCCGTCGAGGTCCAGCATATCGAGCACGTGGGCAAACTCGTGGAAGACGACATTTTCCCCGTCGTCGAGAATTTGGCCGCCGTGCAGGACGTCGGGCCAGGAGAGAATGACCGGGCCGCCATGCCACGCCTCTCCCAGGCGGGGACTCGCCATTTCGATCACCACACCCCCTGGCCTGTGAATTGTCTCTGGAGCGACATACTCATCGGGGTAGACGAGGATCGAGAGCAATCGATCGAAGTAGAACTCGTCGAATCCCAGCAGTAAAAACGACGCCTGAGCCGCGACCGTCACGCGGATCTCGTCGGTCATCCGCAATCCCTGACAGCCCTCCCAGTACTTCTCGGCTACAATAATCTGAGTGCACCGGCGCAGCTTCTCCCGCTCGGCGGGGTTGAGCGTTGCAAAGAGTGCAACGTTGCTATCGATGATCCCTTGCCAATTCTCGGGGAACGGGCGTGAGAGGATTTTTCGACGACGGCGACGGCGAAACCATTGGAGGATCATTCCGCAGAGTTTACACGAATCCGACTTTGGCGGCATCGTCTCCTGAAGAATGGGTCTTGCTCCCTCGCTCGTCGCGAGTATGATCGCAAGACCGACTGAAACTTCTTTTCCCTTACTCGTGACACCTGACCCCTCTCTCAAGGTTCCGACATGTCTCAGCACATTCTCGCGCTCGATCAGGGAACGACTTCGAGCCGCGCTATCGTCTTCGGGCACGAAGGACGCCCCGTCGCCACGTCACAGCGGGAGTTCGAGCAGATATTTCCGAAGCCGGGGCATGTCGAGCATAACCCAGAAGCGATCTGGGAAACGCAATTGTGGACCGCACGGCAGGCACTGGCGGAGGGGGGGTTGTCGGCCGCGGACATCGCAGCCATTGGGGTGACGAATCAGCGCGAGACAACCGTGTTGTGGGAGCGGGATTCCGGCAAGCCGGTTGCCAATGCCATCGTCTGGCAGAGCCGCATCACCGCCGACATCTGCGACGACCTGAAATCCAAGGATTTCGAAGCGACCTTCCGCGCTAAGACCGGCCTGGTCATCGACGCCTATTTTTCCGGCACGAAAATCAAATACCTGCTCGATACGATTCCGGGACTGCGGGCCCGCGCCGAAAAAGGGGAGATTCTGTTCGGCACGATCGATTCGTTTCTCCTCTGGCGACTGACGGGGGGACGCAAGCATATCACTGATTACAGCAACGCCAGCCGCACCCTGATCTACAATATCCACACGCTCGACTGGGACGACGAACTCCTCTCGTTGCTCGATATTCCGCGAGCGATGCTGCCGGAGGTGCGGCCGTCGAGCGAAGTGTATGGCGAGACCGATCCTCAACTGTTCGGCAAGGCGATACCGGTCGCGGGAATCGCCGGCGACCAGCAGGCCGCGACCTTCGGGCAGGGCTGCTTTAACATCGGTGACGCGAAGAACACCTACGGGACCGGCTGCTTCATGCTGATGAATACCGGCACCAAACCGGTCGCGTCCAACAACGGACTGCTGACGACCATCGGCTGGGGACTCGGCGGCGAAGTGGTGTATTGTCTCGAAGGGGCAATTTTTATCGCCGGCGCGGTGGTGCAGTGGCTCCGCGACGGATTGCAGATTATCAAGAATGCCCGCGAGGTCGAGGATCTGGCGGCATCGGTGCCCGACACCGGAGGTGTGTATTTCGTGCCGGCGTTCGTCGGACTTGGGGCTCCTTATTGGAATCAGGGGGCGCGCGGGACGATTGTCGGCCTGACGCGCGGCACGACGCGGGCGCATCTTGCGCGGGCTGCGATCGAGTCGATGGCTTATCAGACACGTGATGTGCTCGAAGCGATGCAGCAGGACAGCGGCGCAGCGCTCGGCCGCCTGAAAGTCGACGGCGGTGCAACAGCGAATAACCTGCTGATGCAGTTTCAGTCGGATCTGCTCGGCGTGCCGGTCGACCGCCCGGTTGTGCAGGAGACGACGGCGCTCGGTGCGGCGTATCTTGCGGGACTGGCGATCGGGTTCTGGAAAGACAAAGCCGATGTGACTCGTCATTGGGCCCTCGATCGCGAATTCAAACCTCAGATGAACAACACGCAGAGGACGGAACTTTACGGCCGCTGGAAGCAGGCGGTGGCCCGATCGGTGGATTGGGAGTGAGTGGCGCGAAAGACCGAAGAGGGAGGACCGAGGATGGAAAATAGTTGATGGAGAATGAAAGGATGTATTCGAAGAGCGACAGTCGGCGATTCCTGAAGCAAGAAGCCTGACCACCTGAAGTCGGACGGTCCGAAGCCTGACTACCTGAAGCCCGCGTGATTCGCTAATCTCCTGGAAGGAGTAGCGATTTAAATGGTCCGCGATTTCGTCACCGAAAGTCTTTCTCACGATCCGATCCATGGCTACATCCCCTTCATCTCGCCGTCGCACCTTCCTGAAGGGGAAGTGGCCGAGCAGCAAATCATCGATCATCCCTGGGTGCAGCGGCTGCGGCAGATCCACCAGCTGCAGACGGCCTGGTGGGTCTTCCCATCGGCGGAACACATGCGGTTTCAGCATGTGCTCGGGGCGATGCACCTCGCGTCGCTTGCCACCGAGCACTGGTACGAATCGCTCTGCGAGGCGTGCGCGAACGTTCCCTCGCGGGCCTACGTCGAGAGTTTGCTGCGGATGTCGGCGCTGCTGCACGACGTCGGTCATGGGCCGTTCGGCCATTTCTTTGACGACCATTACCTCGATCAGTTCGGCATCACGCACGAAGACATTGGCGGCGTGATCATCGAGCAGGAACTGGGTGACTTGCTCCGCCGCATCCGCCGCAACCCGCGCGGCAAACTGCAGCCGCTGGAAGAGTTGGAACCGCGACAGATCGCCTGGCTGATCCGCCGCCCCTCCGGCAAATCCGGGGCGGACGAAGGACAGCCCGACTGGCTCCGTAAGCTGCGAAGTCTCTTCAGCGGTATCTATACGGTCGACAACATGGACTTTGTCTTGCGCGACGCGTACATGTCGGGCTACAACATCCGGGCGTTCGACCTGTCGCGGTTGATGCACTACACGTTCTTTACTCCTCAGGGGCTGACGATTCATGGCCGCGGACTGCCGACGCTGATCAACTTCATCGAGACGCGGGCCAACCTCTTCCGCACGATCTATTTCCATCGCACGGTCCGCGCGCTCGATATCGCGCTGGAAGAAGTTTTCGCCGAGTCGATGGAGCATCTCTTCCCCGGAAATCCGCTGAAATATCTCGATCAATACCGGCGATTCACCGAGTCGTCGTTCCTGGTCGATGTACAGCGCTGGGCCGACACGCAAGATCCCAAACTCGGCGATCTCGGCGCCCGCTGGGCTGCAATCCTCAGCCGCGGTGTCGCCTGGAAGATGGCGTGCGAGCGGACGCTCAACTTCCATTCGAGCGGCGCGGAGAGCACCACGATTTTTTCCGAACCGGAACTGGTCGAAAAACGACTTCGCCGCAAGCTGCCGAAGGCGATCCGCGACATCCCGCTGCGGCTGGATGTGGCTCGGCATTATCACCGCCCGAGCGGCCGGCTCCCGGCGGGAGGACAGAACTTTCTGCTCGACCCGTCCGGCGGTGAGCCGCGCGAACTCAACGATGATGAACTCTTCCGCTCGCTGCCGACGAGCTTTTCCATCTTTCGCGTCTACTCGAAGGATCATCGGCATGATGCCGAGATCCACGCAGCCCTCAACGCCGTCCTTGGCGAAGCAGGGGATTCGAAGACAAATATGTGATGGTCGGCGAATGCTTATCGCTCGGCTACGTCTACATTCCCTCTTGCTTCGACCGATTCGACGAGCCGCGTCACAGCAGCGTCATGGTTTCACGGCAAAGATCTGAACGCTTGCGGCGTAGTTATTCACATCATAACGCCGCAGCAGTTCCCCCAATCTCTGGTGCAGTCCGTCCACGTCGCATTGAGATGACGAACAGTTACCCAACTCGACGATGGGAAGTTCACTTGCCACGGGGGGTGGCGAACAGCAGCCGCTCTGGTTTTCAACTTTGCCGTAAACGTTGAGGTCTTTTCCCGAGTCAATAATTTCGACCGCAGAGAACCCGGCTTCGAGTAACCCCCGACGATAATCATCGATCAATATCGCTCCTCCGATGCAACCCACAATCGCCGAGATGTCATTCGCAAGTTCCTCCGGGAGCGGCTGCTTCAAGGCAATGTCGCTGATCGCGACTCTTCCTCCTGGTTTGAGGACGCGGGCCATTTCTCGAAATACCGTTCGTTTGTCGGGAGCAAGGTTTATGACGCAGTTGCTGATGACGCAATCCGCACTGTCATCGGAAAGCGGCATCGCATCGATGCTTGCCAGATGAAACTCGACATTTTGCGGTGCTCCCCCCTTGTCGGCGTTCTTTCGAGACAGATCAATCATTTCATGCGTCATGTCGATGCCGATCGCCTTTCCGCTCGGCCCAACTTCTCGTGCCGCCAGGAACACATCCAAACCGCCCCCTGAACCGAGGTCAATCACAATCTCCCCGGGCTTCAATCCCGCCATGGCAATGGGATTGCCGCATGAAAGTCCCATGTTCGCCTCGGCGGGAATCGCCTCCAGATCCTCAGGCGAGTAGCCAAACGCCTCTGCAATCGCTTTGACCCCATCATGCTTCGTGGAAAGACCGCTGAGGGCGACCGCTCCGTACTTGGTCTTTACGGCGGAAGTGATCTGTTCTGTCATGGTTGCTCCGTTCTCCTGTTTGTTGCCTATGCGATCGTTGTCAGCCGGTTTTCGGTTCGAGCTTGATTGTGATTGCTGGAGTACCAGCCGGATTGAGGTGAACAGCGGACTTACCCGCCGGGAGTTCGATCATCACTATCACGACCCGACGGAAAGCCGGCCGGCGACGCCCAGGACGTAAAATCCTCTTACAGGTTCCGTGGCATATCTCCTCATCGCCGCCGTTTCCCCAATGTGCTTTGCCGTTCGCACATGTCCGAATTGAGCATTGTTTCCAAACAGCAGAAGAAACCGTCGAGACAGCCGCAGGTGACGCGATAGACATTCATCGTGCCCTCCTTGCGATGCGAGATGAGCCCGACTTCCTTCAGAATGCCCAGATGCTTAGAGACCGTGGATTGATCGTCTCCGACAGCTTTCGTCAGATCGTTTACGCACCGCTCCCCATGCTGGAGAAGGTCGACGATCAGCAAACGGCTCGGATGTGCCAATGCTTTGGCGATTTTTGCGCGGGCTTCGTATTGCCCTTTGCTTTTCATGGTTAATTGGCAATATAGCAATGCGGAGGTTGAGGTCAAGCAGTGAACTGCCTCGATTTCCTTAACGACAAGGCGATGCCTACCGAGGTTGTGCTTTGTCTTCCGTGGGTTTTTCACACGACGGAGGGTGGAAAGCAAGCATTGCGCACCTTGTGGAATTTCCCATAAGAAATCATCAGAATGAATACTCCCAATAACACAGCGGGGCGGTTTGCATGAAACGGCTAGAATTCCTGGCAGTCACGGCCGCATCGATGTTTGTCGTATTAACCACGGCAAGTGCGGGGCGGGGCGAAGAACGGAAACAGGCGACACCTTCTGAGCGAACTATTCGCGTGGCGCTCGTGCAGTTTGATGCCATTCCTGAACAAGTGGAACGGAACCGCGAACAGATGATCCGACTGGCGAAGCAAGCCTCTGAGTCGGGTGCGCGCTGGGTTCTCTTTCACGAGGGGGCAGTCTGCGATTACACACCGCGGCTCGACGAATTGGCGGAGCCGGTTCCTGATGGCCCGACCACTTGCCGCATGATGGCACTCGCGAAGGAATTGAAGGTCTTTTTGTCATTCGGACTTTCGGAACGGGAAGGACAGCGGTTCTACATTACGCAGGTCTTTGTCGGACCGGCGGGGTTCGTGACTCGTTACCGCAAGACCTGGTTGTGGCGTTCGCCGGAAGACCAGGGTTATCGCAACGAGTGGTCGCGATACGATCCCGGCACTGGGCCGGAACTGTTTGACATCGATGGTGTAAAGGCGGCCTGCTTCATCTGCGCCGACGGGAACTCTGCCCGTTGTCTGGAACGAATACATCGTTTGCGTCCGCAAGTCGCCTTTCATCCGAACAATCGCAAGTCATTGACGGACGACGCGGAATACGCTCGACGCGCAAAGACAATCGGTGCGCCACTGTTGGTGCCGAACCGGGTCGGCAACTCCTGGATGCATGCCTGCGACGGCGGATCGGCGATTCTCGGTGCCGATGGGACATTGCTTGCCCGGGCGAACCGCGAGGGGCGGGAAGAAATTCTGATCTACGATCTCCCCATTCCCGCCAGGCGCTGAAGATTCGTGACATCCCCGCCGCCAGGCATGCCACGATCCTTCCCGCGCAACACGTCTTCTCAACGGCCGACCAATCGCCGGCGATTGACCTCAGAGAATCTCATTCGCTCCCGAGGCAAGTAGGGACGGATGCTCGCCGTGCTCGTAGACAATGTGCGCCCGGCCGACCAACAGCGGATCGAGCGGGCCGATGGACTTAATATCCTTGTTGTCGTAGGGAAGACGGTGCAGCACGTACCGCATTGCATTCAATCGAGCCCGTTTCTTGCAGTCGGACTTGATCACGGTCCAGGGGGCGTCGGCCGTGTCGGTGCTGAAGAACATCGACTCCTTGGCCTTCGTATAGTCTTCCCATTTGTCGAGCGAAGAGAGATCGACGGGAGACAGCTTCCATTGCTTCAGGGGATGCGCCTTGCGCTCCTCGAAGCGGCGCCGCTGCTCCTCCCGGCTGACGGAGAACCAGAATTTGATGAGGTATGTTCCGCTCCGCACAAGATTCCGCTCGAACTCGGGTGCCTGACGCATGAACTCTTGATATTCATCATCGGTGCAGAATCTCATGACACGCTCGACCCCGGCCCGGTTGTACCAGGAGCGGTCGAACATCACGATCTCGCCCGCCGTGGGCAGATGCTGCACATAGCGCTGAAAATACCATTGTCCCCGTTCGACCTCGCTGGGCTTTTCGAGAGCGACGACACGGGCACCGCGGGGATTCAGATGCTCCATGAAGCGTTTGATCGCCCCTCCCTTGCCGGCGGCGTCGCGCCCCTCGAACAGAATCACCACCTTCTGCTTCTTGCCTTTGACCCAGGCCTGCAGTTTCAGCAACTCTACCTGCAAATGATACTTCTGCTTCTCGTAGCTTTTTCGCGAAAGGAGATTTTTGTACGGGTAGCCTCCATTTCGCCAATCGCTCGAAAGCTTGATGTCACGGTCGATTTGCTGCAGATCCGCCGTGGAGGGAACTTCACCTTCCAGAATCTGCCGCAAGACGGTCGCGTCGTCCGGCGACGCTCCATCCATAATCGCTTTGAGAGAACGCGCCAACGAGTTCACGTCATGCGGCGGGGTGCTGGTGACAATGTCCTGGATTGCTTCCGATTTGGAGTCGCGCGCGGCTTTGGTCGCTTCGGTTACTTCGTAACGTTCAATTCCAGCTTTTCCGAGATCCGGCGAGCGGTCCCCTTCTTGCACTTGTCGCGTCGAACGATCGCGTCTTTTCTTGGACAACTTTAACTCTCCGTTCTCTTTGGAATTGCCGTGATGCTTCTGCGATCGATCATGGGCCATGGCAGAATCTCCCTCGATAAGAAATAGCGCACGCTCCGGCATGAAGCCTCTGGCGATACCTTTGCAGGGGGCAATCTTCCACCTTTCAGGGAGCGTTTCCGTAAGTCGTGGAATTATAGGCCAAAATTGGAGTCGGATCTCCAGTTTGCGGGGTCGATCGCTCATAGACCTGCACAGATTCTACGGAACCTGCTGGCTTTAACACTGCTCTTCCAGACCGAAGCACATGTTCACGCTGGGAATTTCCGGTTCCTGACGTGTGATCCCATATCAATTCAATTTGACCGAACAGCACACAGTCTCGGGGGGGGGAATAGGGCGAGTTTGTGCTTTTCAGACAACGGGTTATTCGAGACATCACCACATCTCTGGGAAACCATTCGGCCGCAGTGCCCGGTTTTATGGCAATCATTGTCTCAAACTGGACTCTCCCGAATCATTTTTTAGCCATCACAGTCGCTACACCAGGTTCGATCCAAAAAATCACACCTCTCCGTACTGTTCAGCCCAACATGCAAGCTTATAATCAGGGCATGCGTGTAGGCGTTCTGGGCAGAGTGCTCTGGGACGACTTTCGCGACAAGTCCCACCCAGAATTGCCCACCCAAATGTCCCAGGACGCGACGGAACCGTTGATCGAAGGAATGATCGGGGGCAGCCCGGTCATGCAGGAGGTGTATGAGGTTACGCGACAGGTGGCAGCCACTTCCGCGACAGTGCTGCTCACCGGCCAGACCGGCACCGGAAAAGAGTTGATCGCTCGGGCACTGCATCGGCTCAGCCCGCGCTCGACCGGTCCGTTCATCCGCGTGAACTGCGGGGCGCTGAGCGAAAGTCTGCTCGAAAGTGAACTCTTCGGACATGTCAAAGGCGCGTTCACCAGCGCCGTCGAGAACCGCACTGGCCGCTTCGAAGCGGCTCACGGCGGCACGATCTTTCTCGATGAAATCAACTCCGTCAGCTACAAGTTGCAAGTCAAGCTGCTCCGCGTGCTGCAGGAACACGAATTTGAACGCGTGGGAGACACGAAAACCGTGCGGGTCGATTGCCGTATTATTGCAGCGACTAACCGCGACTTGATGGACGAGATTGAAGCGGAGCGGTTTCGCGAGGACCTTTACTACCGGCTGAACGTCGTGCCGATTTATCTTCCGTCGCTGGCGGAGCGTCCGGAAGACATTCCATTGCTGGTCGAACATTTTGTGAAAATCTATGCCGCTGCCAACAATCGCCCGGTGCCGTCGATCCCACCGGAGACGATTGCGATGCTCAAGACATATGCCTGGCCGGGAAACGTTCGTGAACTGCAGAATTATATTGAGCGGGCAATTGTCTTCTGCAAAGGGAACGCGTTGTCGCTCGATCTCTTCCCGCCGCACGTGCGCGGACTGGCCCCAGTGAAAATCGGACGTACCAAGGAGGAAGACCTCGATTCTCTCTGTAATTCGCTGGTGGCGCTCGGCATGACGCGGACGGAAGAGTCCGGAACCGGCGTCTATGACTACGTCGTCTCGGTCATCGAAAAGAAGCTGATCGAACAGGTGCTCAAAGCCTGCCAGGGGGTGCAAACGAAAGCAGCGGCACGGCTTGGAATCAACCGCAACACGCTGCACAAGAAAATCGACGACTACGGGCTCGAATCGGACGCGCGTTGAGGAAAAAGTTGGGGGTGGGAAGAATTGGAGGATGGAAGATCTCCGTTCCTGAAGCCCCGATATCACCGTTCGCTCGCTCCTGACTGCAATCTGCTTCGACTCGTGAGCCCTCCCACGCCATATTTCCAGGCCTGAAAAATAGCAGTGGTGAGGTTGCCGCGAAGAATTCCGTCGAAAGCTCACGAAAAGGTGCCAAGGTGCTCAAAATTCGACCTGTTTGCGCCCCGCACTTTTCTTCAC
>CAZVJA010000162.1:0-12076 GCA_964626885.1 uncultured Planctomycetaceae bacterium
GGTCATCCGTTCCGACGCTCGTGCAACTCGCCGAACGCGGCACATCGGGAATTCTGAACGCACAACTGATCGCCGCGCTGTTGCTGCTAGGATTTTTTCCCATCCTGGCGAAGAAAGTGATGGAACGGGTCCGGCGGTCGCCGCGCGGTCCGTCAGAATAAATTCGTGGAGCCGAATGACGACGACGGATCACGATGATATGCCAGCTGCGATGCAGTGACATACGATTGGCTGAATCACAAAGGAAACGACAACATGCCCGAGCCGATCACGCTGCTGCCGGATGACGACCACAATCGGTTTCTCGTTTCAAACGTCCATCCCGCGGATTGGGTGAATCCGGAACCGACCGGCCGTTACAACCTGGTGGTGATCGGCGCCGGGACGGCGGGGCTGGTCACTGCTGCGGGGGCAGCCGGGCTGGGTGCGAAAGTCGCGCTCATCGAAAAACACCTGATGGGAGGCGACTGCCTCAACGTCGGCTGCGTTCCGTCAAAGGCTCTCCTTCGTGCCGCTCGAGCCGCGGCGGCGGTCCGCGATGCTGCTCAGTTTGGTGTCCGCGTTCCCGACGGAACGCATGTTGACTTCCCCGCCGTGATGCACCGCCTGCGACGCTTGCGAGCCGGTATCAGCCCGCACGATTCGGCGAAACGCTTCAAGGAACTCGGCGTGGATGTCTATTTTGGCGAAGCGCGTTTCAACGGTTCCGATACGGTTCAAGTGGGCTCGCGGATGCTGCAGTTCAAAAAAGCGGTTCTGGCGACCGGTGCGCGTGCCGCGGCGCTGCCGATCTCCGGGTTACAGGAAGCAGGGTATCTCACCAACGAATCGGTCTTCTCGCTGACGGAACTGCCAAGCCGTCTGGCGGTGGTCGGTGCCGGACCGATCGGCTGCGAACTGGCGCAAGCCTTCACGCGATTCGGTTCGCGGGTGCATCTCTTCGAGATGTCGGCGCACATTTTACCTCGTGAAGATTCCGATGCCGCCCGGATCGTGGAGCAGGCGCTGCGGAACGACGGCGTCGAAATCCTCACAGGTGCTTCACTGGCAAAAGCACGGCGGAATGGAAACGAGAAAATTCTTACGTTCCAGTATGACGGCCGGGACCGGGAAGTCGCCGTGGATGAAATTCTGATCGGCGTCGGCCGCGCTCCCAATGTCGAAGGACTGAATCTCGAGGGGGTCGGAGTTGCATACGATCAGCGCAATGGGGTCAAAGTCGATGACCGGCTGCGCACCACAAACCCCGCGATTTACGCCGCCGGCGATATCTGCTCGCAATTCAAGTTCACGCACGCCGCTGATTTTCAGGCCCGCATCGTCATTCAGAATGCCCTGTTCTTCGGCCGCGCCAAAACCAGTGCGTTGATGATTCCCTGGTGCACATACACCGATCCGGAAATCGCGCACGTTGGAATCTACGAGCATGAGGCGGAACAGCAGGGCATCGCGATCGATACTTTCCTGCAGCCACTTGAGGGAGTTGACCGCGCGATTCTCGACGGCGATGAGGCCGGCTTCGTCAAGGTGCATGTCAAACAGGGAACCGACAAGATTGTCGGGGCGACGATCGTCGCAGCTCAAGCCGGGGATTTGATTTCCGAACTGACACTGGCGATGAACGGGGGTTTGGGGCTGAAGCGCATCGGCGGCACGATTCATCCGTACCCCACGCAAGCCGAAGCGATTCGGAAATTGGGAGATCAGTACAATCGAACTCGGCTGACGCCGATTGTTCAAAAGTTGTTTCGCAAATGGTTGTCGTGGACGCGCTAACGACGAATTCAGCCGAACAAGACTTCTCGCCGCATCTCTTCCATTTTCCCTCTCTTGTCGCTATCCAGCGCAATTGTTACGTTTGACCGCTGCGATTGGGCCTGGATGACGGTCACCACGTCGAAACTTCAGAAAGCGGGAGAGCATGCCAAACGGAGGTTCGAGAACTCGGAAGACCGTACCGCCGCGCGCGGCTCAACGTGAGTCCAAGCCGATCTGGCGCGCCACGACCATCCTCACCGTTCGCCACAAAGGAAAGGTAGCCCTGGGCGGGGACGGGCAGGTGTCGTATGGCAATACGATCATGAAGGCCGATACGCGCAAGATTCGCTGGATTCTCGAAAACAAAGCCCTCGTTGGGTTCGCCGGGTCGACCGCCGATGCGTTCGCACTGCTCGAACGCTTTGAGGCGCGGGCCAAGGACTTTCCCGGCAACATCACCCGCGCCGCCACCGAACTGGCGCGCGACTGGCGAACTGACCGTATCCTGCGCCGCCTGGAAGCGATGATGGTGGTCGTTAACGAAGAGTACACGTTGCTGATCACCGGCCAAGGAGATGTCGTCCAGCCGACCGACGGCATCATCGGCATTGGCTCCGGAGGACAGTTTGCCCAGTCCGCGGCCAAGGCGCTGGTCCGGCACTCCAAGCTGTCCGCGGCCGACATCGTTCGCGAATCGCTCAAGATCGCCTCCGAAATTGACGTCTTCACGAATGAGAATATCGTGGTGGAGGAGTTCTCGTGCTCGAAATGACGCCGCGAGAAATCGTCGCGGAGCTCGATAAGCACATTGTCGGCCAGAACGACGCCAAACGAGCCGTGGCCGTGGCGCTGCGCAACAGGTGGCGCTGGCGGCAGCTTCCAGATGAGATCCGCAAGGAAGTCACTCCCAAAAACATCATCATGATCGGCCCCACCGGCGTGGGAAAAACCGAAATCACACGCCGGCTCGCGAACCTTACCGGCGCGCCGTTCGTGAAAGTGGAAGCGACACGCTATACCGAAGTGGGCTACTACGGCCGTGATGTCGAAAGCATCATCCGCGATCTGACCGAGGCGGCGGCCCACCTGATTCGCGCGAAGAAACGGGCCGAGGTCGAGGAGGCCGCCAAGCAAAGGGTCGAAGATCGACTGCTCGAGTTACTGTTTCCCGCACCGGAATGGTCGCCGAAGGATGATGAGCAGCGCGAGAGTGCCGCGCAGCGACATGAACGAACACGCGAAAAGCTCCGCGAGAAGCTCCGCGCGGGGGAGTTCGAGGAGAAAACTGTCGAAATCTCGATCGATCAACGGGTGGCCCCGGTGCAGATTTTTTCGAACCTGGGGATGGAGCAGATGGACCTCGATCTGCAGGGGATGTTCGAGAAGATCATGCCCAGGCAGAGCAACCAGCGGGCCGTCAAAGTCAGTGAGGCACGGTCAATCCTGCTGGAAAACGAGGTCGAGGCGCTCATGGATAAGGAAGTGATCCAGGAAGAAGGACGCCGGCTGGCGGAAGAATCCGGCATTGTGTTTATTGACGAAATCGACAAAATCTGCGGACCCGAGGATGCCGGCGGACGCGGGGCCGACGTTAGCCGGCAGGGGGTGCAGCGAGATCTGCTCCCCATCGTCGAAGGGACGACGGTGCAGACCCGTTACGGACAAGTCAAGACCGACCATATTCTGTTCATCGCGGCGGGAGCGTTTCATCGATCAAAACCCTCCGACCTGATGCCGGAACTGCAGGGCCGGTTTCCCATTCGTGTCGAGTTGCAGGATCTCACCCGCGATGACTTCATCCGTATTTTGACCGAACCGGCGTCGTCAATCACCCGGCAGTACGAAGCCCTGCTCGGGGCCGACGGCGTGAAGTTGAAATTCAAGAAAGACGGCATTGAGGCGCTGGCCGATATTGCTTACCAGGTGAATCAGACAACGCAGAACATCGGCGCGCGGCGACTGCACACAATCGTCGAACGGCTGCTGGATGATGTCAGCTTCGAGGCTCCCCAAGCCGACAAGAAAACCGTCACCATCGACGCCAAATATGTGCGGCAGAAACTCGAGGCAATCACCCGCAACGAAGATTTGAGCAAATTCATTTTGTGATTCGAGTGAGACTCCAAGATTCCGCGGGCCAAACGCTGCAACATTGACGATGCAAGCAGTCAACCGGCAGCGGCGGGAATTCAGGCATCCACCACTACATTGGAGGCCCCCATGGCCGATGAATCTTCCGAGACACCCAAGCCAAAGCCCAAGCGATCGCTGGGATACGTCTCGCTTGGCTCCCGGGCGCTGATCATCCGCGATACCGACGCCATGCGCGACGGCATTCGCGGCATGGTTCGTGAAGTTTCCATGAACAAGCTGACGGTCGGACTGCCCGAAGCGCTGCCGATGAATGAGCAGATCAAAATCAAGTTGCGAAACCTCATCCAGCGATTTCGAAAAGACGCGCGCGGTGTCATTCGCCACATCGAACCCGACAAGGAACGCCAGGAGGAATTCCTCATCGAGATCGAGCTCTACACCCGCCTGACGCCGCTCGAAGTGTCGCTGCTGAGAATGGGAATCCGCGACGATCAGCAGCACCGTCCGCGCTGGCTATGATCGGCGAATCTCATCCTCGACGGTAATGCCCGATCTCTACCGGCGGCTTCAAAACCGGGAGGGCGAGGCTCCCGCCGAGCCGCTGCATCCGAAAATCTCTTGCCGTGGCGGCTCCACGGGAGTGTCGCCCTCCCAAGTACACGGTGTCGAAACGACCTTCGTTGCGCCTTGAACTCGCGCAGTCGCAGGAGGCTTGTCGGGCTATTTGACCGACTCGATCATCTTGACGGCGTCCTCTTCCTTGTACGACTCTTCGTCGGTCTGGTAAAGGAGATGAACGTCTCCGGTTTTCCCCTGAAATGTTCCGGTGATCCGTCGCACCTTTCTCTTGGTTTTCGGATCTTCCCCCGAGATGAAGCTGAACTCCTCTTCGACCCCCTTGACGGTGATCTTACGGGTCTCGGTCTTTTCAGAATCAAGCCGGCGATTGTCGGAACCGCTCTCCTTCTGCATCGCCTCGCGGATCTGCGCCTCCTGATTGGGATCGTTACCCACCTTCAGTTTAATCTTGAACAACATCAGATTCGATTTGGCATCGTCCGACGCAAACATGATGAGTTTCCCGTCCACGAAGAAGTTGTCCATCGTGGCTGCCATTTTCGGCTTCAGTTCCGGAAGCAGGGTGATGTCGGCCAGCTCCTTTTGCGCTGCGATGACCTCCTCGGGACGTTCGGTCACGGTCGGCATCATTCGGTAAGCGAAATACACAAACCCGCCGCAGCAGAGCAACGCCCCCCCGCCGAACACCGCGAACAGGATGAGGATCACCTTGACCGCGGTGCTCATCCCCTGTTTCGGCGGGCGCTGCGATCGTCCCTGCGGCTGCTCGTGCTGATCGAACGAATCTTGATTGAACTGGTCGTCCCATTGGTCGTTCGACATAGGAATGGTCTTCTTCCGGTTATGGCTGACGGAATGGATTCATTAACATTCATTCGTGCGAGAAGCACGAATCTTGGGGATATTCCGCGCGTCGCTAGCCGACGTGATCATGCGGCACACCAATGGAGTTGGAGCCTCGCGTGAGACCGGTCGGACAATCAGCCCGCATTCTGAACAGGCGTCGCTGCTGAGTCAACCACCGTGCCGCGAATCTCAAAGAGGCGGGCGCGAAAACTCCCGTGCAATGATTTCACCGGAATAACCCGCAGCGCCGCGGCGGCCAGTTCGAGCCGTCGTCAGATGACCCGCGTCTGTCGTTGCTCGTCCCGCCGTAGCTGCTTCAATCGACGGCGTTCTTTCTTGCTGAGACTGCGATGCGGGTCGCTTTCCGCGCTGTCGGTGCGGGAGATCGTCGAATCGGTGCGCGATGGAGTGGAGGCCGGGCGTTCCGACGTCATTACTTTCGACGCCGAAACGGCGGGGTTCACGGGCTGTTTGACCGGGTTGTCATTGCCGCGAGGCTCGTTCGCGCTTTTCGAATGCGCTCCGCCGCCGCGGACAGTTTCGGAGGCTCGCGCCAGATGGGTCTCTTCCTCGGCGGAATCGACTTCTTCGTTGTCCGCATCATCGATCGTGTCGGAATTCGACTCGCCGACGACCGACTTGGCCGTGGCCTTTGACGACTTGCGGGAAGCTGCGACTTTCCGTTTGCGGCGTCGTCCCGGCTGTTCCTCGTCACTCAATGCTCGCTTCCACCGGCGACTGAGGATTCGGAACGGATTCAGCTTCGACAACAGCGTACCGATCCAAGAGGGTTTTCCTTCCGGCGGCTCCACCGATTTGTAGATCACATGCCGTATGTGCAGCAGCATGCTTTGCAGCAGCAGCACACAGCCCACTGTCAACACGCTCGACTCGACCAGCGCCAGCGGCAGGGAACTGCGCTCGGCGATCCAGCGAGGCAAATCACCGAACTGCCATGCTCCCAGAATCGCGAAGCAGAGCCCGGAAAGCCACCACAGGCAACGGCTCGAACGGCACTCGCGCATGTCGCGATTCACGACGCGAAACGTCACCCCTCCCAATACGAGCGCCGGCCCCATCCAGAACCAGAGCTTCTTGTTGGGGAAATCGATGATCCATAGCCACGCGATCGTCTCGCTCCAGGCGAGGTGCGCGCCGGTCACCAGCGAGACCGCCATCACGAAGTCGGCAGTCGCGGCCCAAAGCCAGACGCGATATTGCGCGTTGAAATCATGCAGGCTTCGTGAGCGAACCCACCAGATCAGCAGGGCCGCCTGACCCGACGATGCCAGCAGCACGCTGTTGAAGTAAGGTACGACCCGGTTCGATGCCAGATCGAAAAACCGCACGAGCCCGGGCCCCATCCATTCCGGATGTTCCGCCGCGCTCCAGGTCGCCGCGATGACTGCCATGCCGCTCATCATCAGCAGCAGTCCAAGCCCCCACACTTTCCACAGCTTCGACGAGAAAAGTTTTCGAAGGGGGAAGTGCGTCGCGCGGCGCATGCGATGCAGCCGTGCCGTCTTGGAAGTTGTCGATCGCCCGGAACGACGTTTCTGTTCGCGCGCACCGTCGATCCCCTCCGACTCCGTGGCTAGACGTCGGCGTCTCCTCTCGTCCAAAGAACGGGAGCCTGCAAATCGAGCGGTCATGAACGAACCCAGGCTGCCGCGACATGTGTCCGGCAGCCGGCAGGGAAGAGGGAGCGCCGTCAAAGCTCGTCCCTGGCTTTGAAGGGAATCTCACCGATCCCGCAACGGGGAGTCCAAGTGGGCGTCCTCGGATATACATCGGATGCGGTCCCAGTTCCGATTCTTGGCGATTCCGCCAAGCAGCTTGAAATTGGTCGTGCGAGAACGGCTCGTCGGGAACAGTTTGCCTTGCGGAGAACCATGACGCAGTTTGCCCACGTGTCAAAGATGATGAACATCAACAGGATAGGGTGGTGCCATTATGGCGGCTCGCCAAGATGCTGCCTAATTGGCATTTTCCCGTAGGCGTTTTTGGCAGTATTCCATGCAACGAAATGCTGAATCGGGCAGGGGAAACTGTCGCGGCCGCACTCGGACCATATGACGCATGAAAATCGATAAGCAATTGAAATATATAGCCTTACAGTTAATTATGTCTTTGATGAATAGCGGAGCTTCTCCGCATTCCGTGTGTCAATTTCGATCGGAATCGAACACTCTCCCTCCCCCCGGAATCATCTGGCACACCTGTTGCATATCTGGTTTACGGAGCAATGAACTCGTCGTTAGCCACATTCCCGAAGACGGATTCACAGCCGCCGGGAAGCTGGCCAAATCGAAGAGGTTCGACCGACATTTTCGCACCCAATCAGGACCTGTTTCTTGTCAGGACTTTTCACGAAGGAGAAGCGAACCATGCAACAGACTTTCAGAACCTGGAATCCCTGGCGCGACCTCAATCGGCTTCGCCGGGAGTTTGACCGGCTGTATGCCCCGGCGCGCGCACAGTCCCCCGCAAGACGTGGAGAGTTTCCGCTGCTCAACGCGTGGCAGAACAAGGAATGCCTCGTGCTCACCGCCGAACTCCCTGGGCTCGATGTCGAAACCCTCGATGTGACGGTGAATCCCGATTCGATCATCCTCTCCGGCCGTCGGCTTGATGCGGCGCTGAACGAAGGAAAAACGCGCGTTCGCGAGGAACGCTGGAATGCCCCCTTCGAGCGGCACGTGGAGCTTCCATTCGAGGTCGATCCGCAGCAGACAGAAGCGACCTACGAGAAAGGGGTGCTGTCGATCAAGCTGCATCGACCCGCCGAACACAAGCCGAAAAAGGTGACCATCAAAGCGGGCTGAGGATTACATCCTGCAGCACATCCCGCTCGCTGGGCGCCACGATAGAGACATTCAAAACAACAATCGAACAAATTCCGAAAGGGTGAATCTGATGTCAAACGCAACACTTGCTCAAAACCAGGCGGAGAGAACCGCTGTTTATCGTCCCGCGGTCGATGTCATTGAATCCGCGGACGCGGTCCTGCTTGTAGTCGATGTTCCGGGTGTCGACGAGCAGGAGGCCGAAGTGACCCTGGAGAAGAACCTGTTGACGATTCGTGGAACCGTTTCGCCCCCGTCGTTCGAGGGCTACACGCTGACGCACGCTGAATATGGTGTGGGAAATTTCGAGCGGATGTTTACCGTTTCCGAACAGGTGGACCGAGAGCGGATCGAAGCGACCGTGAAGGACGGAGTCTTGCGCGTCACTCTGCCAAAAGTTAAAGAAGCGGTCGCGAAGAAGATTAACGTCAAGGCTATGTGAACAATGCGATTTGCCGCGCGTCTCGCGTGCAAGTCGGATATTGAAGATTGGTGAGCTATAAGGAGGCTGGATCATGACCATTCGTGAACTGATTCCCTGGATGTCCGAGAAATCGCGCGGCGATCTCGCGCGCGGCGGAGAGGTATCGCCGTACCTGTCGTTGCAGCAGGAAATGAACCGCATGTTCGATGAGTTCTTCGAGGGGTTCGATCTCGCTCCTTTTCGTGGAGAAGGGATGACCTCGGTGGCTCCCAAGGTCGATGTCGCTGAGACCGAGTCCGAAATTCATGTCACGGCGGAATTGCCGGGGCTGACAGAGAATGAGGTCGAAGTCACCCTGGCCGAGGGAAGCCTTATGCTGCGCGGAGAGAAGAAGTCGGAGAAAGAAGACAAGCAGAAGAACTACCATCGTACGGAGCGATCCTACGGAATGTTCGAGCGAACGATTCCGCTGCCGGCCGAGGTTGACCGCGAGAAGGTCGAAGCGACATTTACCAACGGCGTCCTGTCCGTCGTGCTGCAAAAGCTCTCTCCGAGCGTCGAAGCAGGGCGAAAGATCAGCGTGAAGCGGGGATAGGTGGCCGAGACTCGAATCTCGTCGCTCTTCCTCAATTTCATTCCGTTACAAACCTGCACTGCCGAACCGCGCGGGGGAAATTGCTGCGGTTCGGCAGTTAGCGTTTTTCGGCATTCCTTCACTGATCGTTAAATCGCCTGGCAATTCGTGACGTCTTTTCCGGTCGTGTGCCAGGGTTGATAGTCACTTTTTCGTTCGCTCCAGTTGCCGGTGAAACTCCCCTAGGCAAACTCGCCGACGCGCGGTAACTGTGGTGCCGCAAACTGGCGTGACTCTCAATGGGTGCAGTTTCCAGGCAAGGAGTTTCCGGGATGAAGCTTCGCACGATCGACCTTTGGCTGCCTGCCGCTCTGGCGGTGATTTTCCTGGTGACGGGGCTTCTGGCCAGCGGTCCCGGCTGGCAACAAACGGGTCTCCAAATGGAAGAAAACAGGGGGTGGAAGGCGCTCGAATATCTGATACCATATTTGATGATCTTCGCGGTTGAGCCCATGGAGCGGCATTGGTGCCGGTTTCGCCGCCGCAGGAGGCTGTTGTAAATCGCACACGGCGTGCGATCGGGATGGAACCGGAGCGTTTCGGCTCTGCGCGAGTGTTGTCCTGATCGTTTATTCCGGTGTGCCCCATGCCCCGCTCCGACGGTTCCGACGGTTCATTTCCGCTGGCATCGCATTCTCGCGCCCGTAGGCGTCTCGCGCGGATGAAATCCGCTGCTGCTCCCAGTGAACCGGTCGTCGTCCCGATCGAATCCTCCAAGTCCGACGCGATCGATTCAACGATCGAAGGTGATACGGACGCGACCGCGAACGTTGTCCCGATGCTCGCAGCTGGAACGTTCAACGACGCCCCAGCCGAACCATCACCAACGGATCAACTTGTTCCCGCCGACGCCGTGTCAGCCATCGCCGAATCGGAAACGACGCTCAACATCGCAAGGACCGGTTTCGAGATCGTTGCAGCGCCGGAAACCGGCATGGAAATCGACGTGCATGCCTCCGAGGAACGGGCGGTCAATTTCCAGCCATTCCGTGAGTTGTTGAAAAAGACGAAGCCTGTCACCTGGGTTTTTGCAGGCGACAGCATCACACTCGGTGCGGTGCATACCAACGGCCACCGCAATTACGCGGAGCATTTCGCCGAGCGCGTCCGCTGGGAATTGCGGCGGTCGAGCGATGTCGTCATCAATACCGCTACCGCAACCGAAACGTCGCGCAGCCTGCTCAACGATCTGGAATGGCAGGCGCTCCGTTTTCGACCCGATGTGGTTTCCGTGATGATCGGCCTCAACGATGCCGCCGGCGGCCGGACCCGGTTTTCTCAATTCCGTCGAAATCTGCGAAAGGTCGTCGAGTGCATTCGGACTGACGGTGCGATCCCGTTGTTCCACACGCCGCCGCACATCGACGTCGCGCGGGTCATCTCGCACGCCGAGCTGCGGTCGTATGTGAAATGCGTGCGGGAAGTCGCCCGGGATCTCGATGTCGCCTGCGTCGATCATTGGGCGCACTGGAAACGGGTCGAAGCGAACCGTCCCGGCTCCTTGCTCTCAACCGACGGGCTGCATCCTACCGCCGCGGGACATCGCGAACTGGCGGCGCTTCTCTTCCGTCGGTTCGGCATCTTCGACACGCAAAGCCCGACCTGCGCGGCGGGAACCCATTGACCGATTGTCGCAATCGCGTTCAAGCGGTGTTAAGATATCGCTCTTTCCGCGCAATCTCGCGCGGCTTGCACGATCATGTTTTGCACTTTCTGGAGCCTTCCGTCAAATGAAAGCCGTAGCGGTCCGCCCCGGCCGGGCGAATAGCGTTCACCTTACCGAACTCCCCATGCCCCGCCTCAACCAGATTCCCGACGGGCGCGGCGTGCTGGTCAAAGTCCTCAAGGTCGGCGTCGATGCCACCGACCGCGAAATCAACGACGCCCTCTACGGCAACTCACCCCCCGGCGACGACTTTCTCGTGCTCGGGCACGAATCGTTCGGCGTTGTGCAGGAAGTCGGCCCGGCGGTCACACACGTGAAGCCCGGCGACTACGTCACCTGTACGGTTCGCCGCCCCGGTTCATCCATCTTCGACCGTATCGGCCGTTCCGACATCACCAGCGAGGAAGTTTACTACGAGCGGGGGATCAACCTGCTGCATGGGTTCCTCACCGAATACTTCGTCGATGACGCCGAGTTCATCGTCAAGATGCCGGTCGGGTTGAAGCACCTGCACGTGCTGGCGGAGCCGATGAGCTGCGCCGCCAAGGCCGTGCAACAGGCGTATGAAGCGCAGAAACGGTTGCAAGTGTGGAATCCGAAGGTGGCGTACGTCACCGGTGCGGGGCAGATCGGCCTGCTGGCGACGTTGATCCTCCGGCTGCGCGGTTTGCAGGTGTATACGCTGGCCCGCACTCCCATGCCCTGCCTCAAGGGAGAAATTGTCCAACAGCTCGACGCGACGTACATCAGCACCCGCACCACCTCATTGCGCGATCTTGCCGCGAAGGTCGGCAAGCCGGATCTCATCGTTGAGGCCACCGGTTCGAGCGCCGTCGCGTTCGAGGCGATGGAGATTTTGGGCCACAACGGCGTAATTGTCTGGACGAGCATCACCGGCGGGCAGCGAAAGGTCGAGGTTCCGTCCGATCATCTCAATCTCAACTGGGTGCTCGGCAACAAACTGCTGGTCGGCTCGGTGAATGCCAACTTCCGGCACTTCGAGGCGGGGATCGCTGACCTCGCGCTGGGCGAAGTGACCTACCCCGGCGTCATCCAGAAGATTCTGACGACCCCGGTCAACGGTCTCGACAATTACCAGGAGATGATGCGCCTGCTCGTCGAGGAGAACGACGCGCTGAATGTGTACGTCAACGTGGCGGAAGGGTCACGGGCTGCGGGCAGACAGGGGGGCAGGATGCCAGGGACAGGGTTTAGCGGCTTGCGTGGTG
>CAZVJA010000163.1:0-12009 GCA_964626885.1 uncultured Planctomycetaceae bacterium
GAGGCGCTCAGCCGGGTGAAGGTGATGGGGAAGATGAATATCGCCGAGAAACGTCTGCCGCAAGATGGCCGCGCGACCGTAACGGTGGGGGACCGCCTGATCGATCTGCGGATCGCTTCGCTGCCGGGGAGTTACGGGGAGCGGATCGTGCTGCGGCTGCTGGACAAGAGCACGCGGAGCTACAACCTGGGCGAAGTCGGCATGGATGAGCGGACCTACGGTCAGTTCCGCGAACTGATCGACCTCGAGCATGGATTGATTCTCCTCACCGGCCCGACCGGGAGCGGCAAGACGACCACTCTGTATGCGGCGCTGCAGGAGATCAACACTCGCGACAAAAATGTGGTCACGCTGGAAGACCCGATCGAGTACGACATCGAGGGGATTTCGCAGACGCAGATCAACACCAAGAAGGGCTTGACCTTCGCCAGCGGGCTGCGAAACGTGCTGCGGCAGGATCCCGACATCATCATGGTGGGGGAGATCCGCGACCACGAAACCGCCGTGATGGCGATCCAGTCGGCCCTCACCGGACATCTCGTCTATTCCACTCTGCACACCAACGACGCGGCGAGCGCCGTCACGCGTTTGTTGGATCTGGGGATTGAACCATACCTGGTAAGCAGCTCGCTCCTGGCGGTGCTGGCCCAGCGCCTGGTGCGCAAGATTTGCCCAGAGTGTGCCGAGACGCGCCCGCTCACGCGTGAGGAGCTGACACAACTCGGCATCGATCCGAACGAGATTCCGCACCCGGAGTATCGGATCGGCACCGGCTGCTCGCGCTGCCGCAACACCGGCTATCGGGGACGGGTCGCCATCTGCGAACTGCTCGTCGTCCAGGAAGCGATCCGGGAGAAAATTCAGGAACGGGCCAGCGCCACCGAGATTCGGGACGTGGCGTTGCGACAAGGAATGCGTCTATTGCGCGACGATGGTTTGCAAAAGATCCTGGCGGGGATCACCACGCCGGGCGAAGTGAACCGGGTCACCGTCCGCAGCCGAATGTGAAGCTTGTTTCCCGCTACCGTCATTCGACGAGGAGCGGCGCCCAGTCGGAATAGAAGCGGGATGTGTCGGAATCGGGTTCGGCGTCGGCCTCCACTTCCGGAAGGTCGTCGCTGGCGGAGCTGATTCCGACCGGCTCGGAATTCGCGGCGTTCTCGACGGCACTCTGCGTGCCAGCTTGCTCCGCGCTGTTCGCTTCCGGGAGCGGGATCTCTGCCTGGGTCTGGGAGAAACCCAGCCGGGGTTCGGGAGGTTTCGGTGGCGACAGACGTGGCGGTTCTTCGGTGGCCGGCACTGGTGGGAGCGCGGGGAGCGATTCGGGAGCTTTCTCCGCCGGGGGCTGCTGTTCCGGCCCGTGCGTCGCCGCTGCCGTCTGCACCGGCCGGCGGCCGAGCTCATCGCGGGCCCATTCGATCCATTCGGGGCGGGCGTCAAGGAAGACGAGCTCTTGCAGCAGGGGGCGGACCTCCTCAAACGCTTTTCCGCTCTTCAGCTGGGCACGGGCCACGTTCCCCAGGATGCGCGGATTGCGCGGCGACAGACCCAACGCCTGCTCATAGTAGACGATCGCGTTGTCGAGCTTGTCGGCCGACTCATACACCTGGCCCAGGTTGTAGAGCGGCTCGTACCGATCCGGCATCAGCTTCGCGGCGTATTCGAATTCCCAGGCCGCGACGTAGAATTTTCGCTGCCGCATGTAAATCGTTCCCAGCGTATTGTGCGCCGGCCCAAAGGTGACATCCGCCACCAGGGCCTTCTGCAGATGTGCTTCGGCCTGCGCCAGGTTGACAGGCTGTCCCGCGAGGTGCCGGCTGACAATCTTCAAGGCCTTGGCATGTTCCGATTCCGCCGTCGCCGTGTCGTATTTCGGATTGGCGGCCACTGTTTCGTAGCGGGACTCGCGGGCTTCCTCCAGCAGTTCGCATCCGGTACCGAGGACGAGCCCCGGAGCGAGCCACCACAACAGGAGGAGGCGACGACACATACTGGGAGAATCCGAATGATAAGCGAGGAGATCGACGAACTCCCCGGCAGTCGAGTCATGCGCCGGCAGGCGCGCACCCGACAGGCGCCGGAAAAATCGCGCGGAATGTTTTGGGGGAAGGGAGAGAGTTATCGAAGGGGAGCCGCAGACGAATCTGCAGCGGGCGGGATCTTAGGGTCGTAACTCCGGGAGGTCAAGAGGAGCTGGACATTCCACAACTCCTGGTTCTGGGGAGTCGCATCGGCACCGGGAGGAACTCGCAGCGAAAGGGTGGAAACCCCCAACCCGGGACCGCTGTTTCCCAGCACGATTGTAAATTCGACAACCTGTTTGAGGGGGACTTCCCGCAATTCAATGTCAGTCCCCTGTTCCAGATAGTCACTCTCGGCAAGTCGCCGTGGATCGCCAGGATCGATCCGCACGATCCGGGTGCGCTCCAACCCGACCTCGTTTGCCGCAGTTTCCACCAGTCGGGCGAGGTCCGCCCGGGACTGGACCTGCTCTTCGACCTGCACCGGGGAGGTGCGGAGGGCTTCGATTTTCAGGGCGAGATTCTCCGAGGCGGCCCAATGCCCCCGCGCCGCGAAGGCATCTTCACGACTGGCGTGCCAGTTCCAGCCGGCCCAGACGTCGAACAGTCCCAAGGGAAGCAATAGCAGGAGGAAGAGAGTTCGCGAACTTCGGGGAGCGTTATTCATTTCGTCCCCCTGGCGACCTGGAGGTCTTGCGACTCATCGGGAAATCGCGCCGCAATCCGGAACTCAACTCCCTTTCCCGCAAGGAGGTTCGTACTGGGAGCTTCGACCTCAAGCGCCGCTTTCCGCAAGCCGTCGGCGATCCGGTCGGCGTCGCTATGTTCACGGACCTGTCCCAAGAGATAGAGTCGCCCATTCTCGATCCGCACTTCCAACACCCGATACCGCAGATCGGCGGGAAGTGACCGAAGCAGCCGTTCCACCAACCGCACCGCCGCCACTTGCTTCGGTTGGTCCTCCTGATGGCCGCGCACTCCCCGCAGCCGGGCATACTCCGCTTCGAGGCGGGATCGGACCCCCACCGGCACGGGCGTATCGGGAAACACCCGGCGGAAGATTTCCGATTGCTTGTCCCCCTCGCTCGCGCGCAGCGCGTCAAATTGTGTTCCCTGCCAATAGAGAACAACTCCCACCGACGCCAGGAACAGGAGCACCGCCAGTTGCAGCGCGCGAATCGGACCGCGCAACGCGCGATAGCGGTTCTGGGGAGCCAGCGCGTCGCGGCGGAGTTCGATCGCCGCCTGCCGCTTGCCGTTCAACACCAAGGCCGCTTCGCGCACTCCCGCCTCGGTCGGGCTTTCGGACGGCGAGAACGTTAATTCCCTCCAAGCGAAGTCGGGCAAATTCGAAAGAGCCGTCGATACTTCCGGGCGCAAGTTGCGGCCGAAGAGGGTCAGCGGACCAGCCTCGCTGAGTGCCACCGTACGAACGGCTTGAGTGACGGCCTCGACGGTGTGGGGAATCCACTGCCAACTTTGCAGCTGGCCCCGATCCACCAGCCAGACATCGACCGTTTCGTCCGACCCCCAGACAAGGGCAAAACGTTCGACCGGTTCCGGGAATTCCGCCAGATGTCGCGCCAGCGCCAAGCGCGCGAGAGGGGCGACCGATTCGACCGGAGCACCCCGTTCTTCCAGCCTCTGGATCAACTCCGCCAGCGGTTCCCAGAGCGCTGCCACCGCAAAAGCCCGCGTTCCGGAGAATTCATAGTCGGCGACAAGCTCCTCGGCGGCCCAGGGGAGAGAAGGTTCGAGGAGGTAAGCCATCGCCTGCCGCTGTCGCGCCTGCCGCGCGCTCGGCACGGTGATTGTGGCGTTGAGGCACCAGGTCGAACCGAGCGCCATCAGGACCGGCTCACCGGAATAACCTTGCTCGCGAAGGGTGTCCCACACCGGCTCGGCGATCTCGGCGAGGTGCTGACGGTCGCAGGGTTGCGCGACACTCCGCTCGACGCCGTCGGACGTGAGGCGCGCAACTTCCCATGTCGCTTCCCCCAGGAGAATCACCCAGGAACTGCTGCCGGCCATGCGGTCACTCCCGTCCTTGCACCTTCAATTCCAGTTTCTCCTCCCCCCGCTCCACGCGCACCGAGCCCGACTCGATTGCGGCGATCTTCGCCCCTCCTTCGTCCGGGCCGATTTCCTCACCCACCTTCCGAAACACCACCTGACCCCCGGCCAGTTGCAGCATCGCCGTCGAGTTCCCAGGCGCGACCACCGTCGCAATCAGCTTCGCCCGCAATGGCTGTGGCGGAGGTTTTTCAACCACCTTCGGCGGTGGCGGAGGGGGATCATACAACGGACGCCGCAAGGGAACACTCCAGTAGCGCTCGAAGTCTTTCGCTGTCAAAGCACGTGCCGGCATCTCTGAAATTTGTTTCAATGGGACGGCACCGGATGGACCCGACGCGTTCGCTGTCGGCTCCGGCAACGTCGGCGTGGAAACTCCCTGCAATATGACCGCTGCCGAGAGGAGAAAGATTCCCGCGGCGAGAGCATTCAGCAGCCGTTTGCGAGTCTGCAAGGTCATGGGTGTCGGCTCGGGATTGGGGCTGCCTAGAATTCTACCACGTAAAGGTCTCTCGTTCCGCCGCGCTTCCCGGACCGGGGCGATCGACGGAGAGGGTCACCCATTCGCGCCGCGGACTCTGCACGGACAGCCAAAGAGCATGGCATTTCGAGACGTCACTCAGCAACCGGCGCAGCGCCATTTGGTCTTTCGTTTTCAAATCGAGCCGCGCGATCAAATCCTCCAGTTTGGTGATGCCCAATGCACGGCGCTCTGTCAGGAGTTTTCGGATCACGTCGGGCGGCACGTCTCCTTCGCAGACGTTTTCCACCGCCTGATCGGAAGCACGGCGAAGGTTCAGGCGCCGGCTCCCCCAGCAGGTGATCTCCGTGGTAGCGTCGCGCAATCGTCGCGCTCCCTCGGAACGATCGGAGCGCCCCGACAGGTCGAACACTTCCCCCCAACTTCGAAAGTAGACCTCAGGACGATTCCGTTCGTTACTCTCCGGCACACGGGCGAGCACTTCGAATCCCGCCATACCGGCGCTCTGCCGTGCGACAAGCGAGACCCGTCTGCGCTGATTCGGCCCGGAGCGGGCCAAAGCATTGAGATTCACTTTGGCATCTTCGTCCGAGAGGAGCACCGAAAAACGGAGTCCGCCGAGCGTGAATTCCCCTTCCACCCGGGCCAGCCAGGGCCAAGGGGCTTCCCCTGTCGCCGAGACCGGCACGACACTATTGAGGAGATCTTCCGCCTGGCCGAGCACGACCCGTTGGCAGCTTATCGTCCCCCAGCGTCGCTGCAGATCTTCCTGGGCGTCGGCCGCTTCGCGGGCGAGTTCCAGGCTCCGCCGCGCAAAACCAGCCATCGACAATCCCGCCACGGCGATTAACACCAACACGACGACCAGCACGAACCCAGCGCGGGACGGGCGGGCAGACCGCAGAAGGCGATGATCAGCGGACCAGGAACGCATGGGAAAATACCGGAGTTGATGTTCCCGATCGGTAAAGCGTCACCGCGACACGATCGGGCAGGGGTTGACTATCCACGGGTCTATCGACAACGGTCGACTTTGGACTCTCCGTGCGAGTCGTACGATCCTGTGGTGTCGGGGGTGGAGTCGCAACCGGCGAAGGTGGGCCAGAGAAATCAGCACGATTCGCAACCGGTGAAGCCTGCTCACCAGGACGACCCAGCACGATTCGCTCCAAATCCAGGCAAACCAGTTCCGAGATCGAGTTGTGGAGTTGTAAGGAATCGGGATGAGATTCGCGGCGAATGAGCTGCCCTCTGTCTCCCGCGCGGACCACGACGTACTCGATGACCGATCGAGCATGTGTCGTGGCACTGCTCGAAAAATCGCGCCCGGCAAAACCTTCCAGTTGAAAGCCCGCCGCAATCGGCTTGAATGCCCGGGAATTCTCCAAGTCCCACCGCAACTGTTCGGTGAGGCGCAGCTGCCACGATTCGATCGGCTCGCGCGCCAAGAGCACCTTTTGTCCGCGGGTGATCGACTTCAGCACGCCAAGCACCGCCACCATCAACAATGTTGCCAGCGCCGTGGCCGCGAGCAACTCGATGAGCGTGAGTCCCATTCGTCTTCGCAGGCAGCCTGGCAGACATCGATCGTGTGGCTGTGATTGCATTTCACCCTCTGAAAACTATCCGCCGCTTAACGTGTCCCCGTCCGCGAATTCCCCTGGACCATCAACTCGACAAAGGTCAGCACCCGCGCGGAAGAATCCTCTGACGCTTCCACAATCTCCAGACGCACCGCGGCCGCGCCGAGCTTCTGGAGATCAGGGGAAGATTCGGCACGTGCAATTCTCCAACTCCAGCCAGTTGTCTCCGGAATCGATTCCTGCTCATCGACCGCCGGGATCACTCCCGCCGCCATCCAAGTGGCCAACAACTCATCCGCGATGCGTATCGCTCGCAGACGATCCTGTGCCGAACGGATTTGGGCCGCATGTGCCCTAAACGCTGACAACAGCGACACCAGGAGCGTCGCCAACAGCGCAATTCCGGCGACCACTTCAACGAGCGTCAGCCCGGTCCTTGCGGAGCGTCTCGAACAACGGTTTGACATCCCGTTCCTCCTCCAGCCGTGTCATCTGACCCGTCCGTCCGGCGAAGAACAACCAGAGCGATTCGCCGCCGGGAGAACGCAGCTCCACGGCATACGTCTCGCTCGTCCCGTCGGCGCCATATTCCACGATAAATTCACCGTTGCTGACATTGCGTGCTTCGGAAATCACTCGCACAACTTGGAGATTTCCGCCAAGTTCCAATGGAAGCAGCTGTGCGGATTTCTCCCCCACAAGGCGCCGCACTCGGCCGGTATTCAGATCGAGTTCCATGCGGCATGGCTGGGCATGTTGAAAGGCGTGGTTTCTCAAGACACTGTCCATCGTTGCCAGTTGGCCAATTGCCCATTCCAGGCGCGCGGCGGACGCGACACCGCTGTACTTGAGAACCGCTGTCGCGACCACAAGCCCGATGATCGCCACCACCGCCATCAGTTCGATCAATGTGAAGCCAGCGCACAGGGATCGATTGATCTCCCTGTGAAGAATGTAGCCGCGGGGGCAGGGCATGGCTTTCATGGAGTCGGCTGCGTGGTGTCGGCATTCAAATCGGCACTCGAAATATCGGTGTCGGCACCGGTCCCTCCTTCGCGATGGTCGGCTCCATAGGAAAGAATTTCATACGCGCTGGTCCGCCCCGGAATGTGATACTCATAGGGATGCCCCCATGGATCGACCGGTAGCTTGTTCAACAACCCGTCCGGAAAAGCCTTCGACTTCTCGACGAGCGCGTTGATTCCTTGTTCGCTCGTCGGATAGCGGTCGAACTGGCCGTAATAGGTGTCGAGTGCCTGGCAGATCTTGGCGATCTCCAGCTTGGCGATATTCTGCCGGCTGCGGATGTAGTAGCTCCGGACGCTGATCGTCACCACCCCGGCCAACAGCCCGATGATCACGATCACCACCATCAATTCCACCAGCGTGAAACCTGCGCGGCGCCGAACATGATCGCGGCGGGACGAGCAGGCGTGATGCAATCTAAAGAACATTTCCGGCCTCCAGAATCGGCAGGATGGTGGCGAACAGAATGAAGCCGACCACGACTGCTAGAAACACAATCAGAATCGGCTCGAGGGCCGCCGTCAATCGGGTGGTGGCGCTGGCGACCTGGCTCTCGTAGCCGGTGGCCAATCGATGGAGCATCTTCTCCAGTTCTCCCGTCTGCTGGCCAACGGTGAAGATCTGCACGACAAGCGGTGGAAAGATCCCGGTCGATGCCAAGGCGTCTCCCATGTCGCCTCCTGATTGCACACGTTCGCGCATCAAATCGAGAGCCTCTTTGAGCAGGACGTTCTTCGCCGCCCGCGACGCGGTCTGGGCCGCCTCGACGAACACGATGCCGTTTTCCATCAACGTGGAAACGACAATCGCCGCACGGGCGATTTCTTGCTTCTTGGCGAGCGGGCCGAGAATTGGCAGTGAGAAGAGCGTGCGATGCCAGATCCGTTTGCCGCGCGGCGTGCGGATGAGCAACAGCAGCCCAAGGAAGAATCCTGCAAACAGAAGTGCCAGCCACCAGCCATGCACAGTGGCGATTTCACTCAGTGCTCTGAGCACGCGCGTCGGCCAAGGGAGTGGCCGGCCGGAGTCAACGAGATTTTCCAACAACATCGGCAGGACGACGGTCATTAGAAAGATCGAGACGCCGATCGCCAGAGAGATGATGATGGCCGGATAGAGGAGCGCCGTCGTGATCCGGTCCTTGAACTGGAGATACCGTTCCCGGAAGTCGGCGAGCCGGTCGAGGACGGCATCCAGAGTGCCGGCGTTCTCGCCGACCCGGACCATCTGCACGGTCAGATCATCGTAATAGGTCGGATCGGCCTGCATGGCTTCCGACAGGTTCGCACCACCGGCTACTCGTTCACGGAGCGCGAGCAAGGAAACCCGGAAGCGGCCCCGGTATTGAGCAGCGAGTGTATCAAGCGCGTCGACCAAGCCGATGCCGGTGCCGAGGAGTGTTGCCAGATCGCGCACTGCCCCCGCGACTTGCGAAGCATGCCGCCCGCGTCGCTCGAAGATTCGCCAGCCACCAGTTGACTTATGCCGTTGGGGATTGACTGCTTCAACGAGCAATCCTTGCCCACGGAGTTTCTCTCGCGCTTCCCGCGGGGAATCGGCCGCAATCGTCCCGCGCACGTCCCGTGCTGAGGGATCGACAGCTTGGTATGTGAAAACGGGCATAGGAGCACGAGGGCATTGTACTGATTGGTATTACTTCGGCATCGACAGAAAAATCATACTGCATTGCCAATCACGATGTCAGATCGGATGGCGATCCGATCACAACTACTTTCAGGCGCAGCCACCGCGGGCCTAACAGCCGCGCATCGAACCACGAGCACGCTGGCCTGTTGGTTCTGCGCTCAACCCCGCGCGTCTGTTGACGGGAAGGCGGGTGCCATCGTTGAGCTCGACGTGCGCACCTCGATGGGCGAAAGCACCTCCCCATTGTGGCCCTGCGCCGCGTGGTGTAGTAACGCTCGGCGCTTCGACGACCGTCAGTGCTCCTCATGGGCGCGGAGCCTGCCGCACGCCTCAAAACCGAGCCGATTTTTCAAAGAACGGAGGCGATTGCTCGCCGTCAGCGACTCGTGCCGACCATTTCCCGTGCTCTCCGCCGGAAAATCTCCGCCAAACTCCGCTCACATCCGTATACTCAAGAATCGATGGACCACTATACTCCATCCGAATAAGACTGCTAATCTCGTGCGTTATGGTCCCGCACTTCGCTCTCTTTCGCTGGCATCTCTCTAAATCTTGCATTTGGAATCGAATAAAATCGAATTCCATTTTCATCCTTAATTGCCGCTGCCAAAAGACAGCCGTCTGGCGAAATCGCCACAGCGGACGGACGATTTTCTAGTTCATATTCAACCCTCCCATCAATTGTTCGAACAACAGTTACCTTGCCGGGGATCCCTGACGTATATGCAACGTAATAGCTGTCACCTGAGACAGCCACTAAGTGCCAAGCATCACCAAGAAACAGGTAACTTTGCTGAACAGTCTGTATGAGAAGCTCAGCGTGGTCATCTAACATATGGTACAGACGGAATTGGTCGAAATCTGCTGCAACCATGTAGCGTCCATCCGGCGTGAATCTGATATCGGCATATTTCATCGCAGGCAATGTAAATTCGAGTAAGAGGGAAGGCATTCCGTTGCCGTGTTCCTGCATACGATGAATTTCGATCGGTGAATCGAGACTGGCACGCGAAATGGCTAAACGCGTACCACCTTTGATAGTGCAACTCGCAGCGCCAAACACCCCAGCACCTGCATCCACCAACACAGCCGGCTCGGAGTACTTTCCAGATTCGACCGTAGAAACTCGCCAGCACAACAAATTGTCCGCCCACTCTCGACTATCTTGATTGTAACGGGCAAATTCGTTGATATGCGTTGTCGCAAACAAGTTGTTCTTTTCATCGAAGAACAGGCTTTGAATACTTGGCGAGATGTTTGTAGAGATGCTTGGAATCCTCAATGTTTGGGATAGCATCCAAGTTGTCGCATCCCAGACTTCAATCGTCAACGGCTCTCCCCGAGTTTGCAACCCGCTTGATCTGTCCGGATGGACAATTCGCGCCAACGCAAAACTTGAACCATCAGAGTTCCATGCACACGCCGACCCCCCAGGATTGAACTTCACTACCTGCTGGCATTTTTCGACATCAAAAACGTAAGCAACGTATTGCGGGCGCGGAAAGTTCCCAATGCTCGTTGCAACAGCGAGAAACTTACCGTTTGGCGAAAACACCAACTGCCCAACTCCACCCTCAATGTGAATTGGTGGGCCACTCATTCTCTGTATTGTTAGCCATAACACGAGTGCGACAATCACAATGACAACAGCGTAAATGCCGCGTAGAAGAAACAGGTTCGACTTCTTCATCTTCTAACCGATTTCAGCTTGCCAACGTCCCAAATGCAACGACATCGCTTATTGGCGCGGAGATTGCCTTTTCAATCCGACATGCTCCAAATCCGCGATCAGAGCTCGATTAGCGTCACGAATACTCGCGCCAAACGCCGTTATGTGCAGAATATGAGTCTACTTTCATTCAATCGATGCGATCTCAAGGAACGACTGCGATTACGTCTTGCGGGTATGACCAGCTTCAACGCGTCCGATCGAAGATGGGAGCGAATCGAGGATGAAATAGATCCACATCTGGATATCGAAGATGTTGCTCATCGTTTGGTTTCCCCCCGGTAAGAAAACCCGGAACCGCACCTTTGGGAATCGTGGTACCATCCGGAATATTAGTTGTGCCTGCGCCGGGACCATGCTCACCCTTTGGCACTTCGACCGTACACGAAATATCATCAGCTACTCGCTGAAAATTGTCCGAATCCGATTTTAATCCATATTCGCCGGAGCAATTGAATAATTTAAGGCTACAGGAATCGCATTTATTTCCAGACATAGCCTCGCGAATATCTGCTGCGGTAAGAGTCGGCATTCCAAAGTACTTGCTCGAAAAGTCAAAATCCCACTTGGGGAACAACACTGCATGCACTTTCCTGGTTTTGTTTGATTTCTTTCCAGAATAGATGGTCATTCCCCCTAAACTATCCTTGCCACCGTGGTGCCCAGAGATTACCACATCGCAACAACCCTCCGTTTTGATAGTTGACTTAATAACGGCTGGATCGAGGACCGAAGTTTTGACAACTGCCGCACCAGACGGATTGTGTCCAGATTCGGTGGCCAGCCTCATGTGATATCGTTTGAGTAACTCAGCTTCCTCGTCCAACCAAATTTGATATGGTTCCCCGGTCTGAATAGTAAAAATGCAAGTCTTATGTGCTAGTCCAAGAGGATCAACATCGCAAGGCGCGAAATATGCGCCGTAAAGGTTAGCGCCGTCAGTGTATTGTATTGGATCGCGCGAGAGAAACTGCCCCATGCGCGAATCGTAAAAACGATGACGGTATTCGTAGGCACCTGTTTCTAAATCGTAATTTCGTCCCGTGTAGGTAACGGAGTTGGCTATGTCACTGACGCCATCGGAATCCGTCGCGAAGTTGGCGTCGAGGACGGTCATTTCGCCATAGGGGGAATACTGATACCGCTCGACGACCGTCCCCGAGGAATTCGTCACTGCCGTGGCGTTGAAGTTGGCGTCCTGCGCGTAATAGTACCGGGTTTGCGTTCCCGACGTGCTGGCGTCGTAATCGCGCAGGATCAACGCATCGACGTAGTACGGATGCCAGACAAACTGTTCCAGCGGATCGGTATCTTCCGTGCCGGAAACTTCCTTGCGGACTTCAACCGTTTGCCAGTTGTCGTTGACATAGAAATGCAGTCGATGGTCGAGTGAGCCTCCGGAGTAGATCGACTTGACAATCCTCCGGTTCCGGCCGTCGTATTCGTATT
>CAZVJA010000164.1:0-11784 GCA_964626885.1 uncultured Planctomycetaceae bacterium
CGGCTGGCGGCGCACCTTGGCTGCACGACAACCGATCGCAGTCTCGAACTTGCCACTGTTCCCGACGATGAACACCGGCTGGAGAACTTCTGGAACCAATACGATCCGCGACTGCGGCAAGCAGGCGTGGTCGTCCTGAATCCCGGCGGGGCATTCGGCGCCGCGAAGCATTGGCCGAACGAATCGTTCGCGGAACTTGCCCGACGAATCGTCGACGACGCCGGAAAGACGGTGCTGGTCTTGTGCGGCCCCGCGGAACGGGATGCCGCGCGAGAAATCGTCCGACATGCAGACAGAGAGCAGGTGCTCAGCCTTGCGGACGCCCCGCTCAGCATCGGCCTGTCGAAAGCGGCGGTGAAGTCCGCAAGCCTGTTGGTCACGACCGATTCGGGACCGCGGCATTTCGCGCCGCCGTTTGGAGTACCGGTGGTCACCCTGTTCGGCCCGACGCATATCGCCTGGAGCGAAACGTATTACGCCAAGGGGGTGCACCTGCAAATCCCCGTCGATTGCGGCCCCTGCCAACAGCGAACTTGTCCGCTCGCGCATCACCGCTGCATGCGAGATTTGAAAGTCGACACCGTATTCGACGCGTCAATCCAATTACTGAAGAAATACGACCTGCAAGGTATCCAGGCGGCATGAAGACGCTCCGCCATATTCATAATTCGTCAGGTTCATCGCGTGGATCCGTTCGCGCGGTGACGAGGTCAGCCAGCATCGATTCGCTGAACGGCCGACAGCACGGCCTCTCGGCGCAGCCAGCAGATCCCGGAGTCGGGTCCGTTTCTCAATCGGTTGCACCGGGCAGGCTGGGAAGTATGCACATCGCACTCGTCAAGCGGCGCTATACGTTACAGAGTGGTGGTTCGGAACGCTACTGCGTGAATCTGTCTCGGCAACTACGGAGGCAGGGGCACCGCGTTACCATCATCGGGGAGTCGATCGATGAAGAGCTCCGGGATGAAGTGGAGTTCATTCCGGTGCGGGTCAACCGGATGACCTCGTCAACGCGGAATCGATCCTTCGCCGAGAATTGCGGCCATGTTGCCCGCAGCACGCGCTTCGACCTCGTCTACGGGCTCGGCCGCTCGTTCGGTCTCGACGCCGTGCGAATCACCGAACGCCTGCAATCGCACTGGCTGACGATCCGATATCAGCACCCGTTATCACTGCTGTTCCAACGCATCAACCCACGGCATCGCACGCTCGTTTCGCTGGAACGGTCCATTTACGGGTCGCGCGATGTGCGGCGGATCGTCGCGCAATCCTCGCTCGATCGCCGTCTTGTCCGAGACTATTATGGAGTCCCCGAAGATAAGATCCGCGTCGTGGCAAACGGCGTCGACACGGACGTCTTCAATCCGGGAGCCCGAGCCGAGCGGACGCGCGTTCGTGAGGAACTTGGTATCGCCCCGGATGCACCGCTGCTGCTCTTCGCCTCAATGGATTTCGAGGGGAAAGGATTGCGTTCGGTGCTGTCGGCTCTACGAAGCTCACGGCATCGGGATTCGAGACTGCTGGTGCTGGGGAAAGGGGAGATCTCGCGTTTCACGAAGCTGGCTCGAGATTACGGTGTGGAACAGCGCGTCACGTTCGCCGGTCGCAGAAGAGATATTCATCGTTTCTACGGCGCGGCCGACCTGTTTCTGCTTCCCACGGCCTACGAACCTTTCCCGAACGTCAACCTGGAAGCGCTCGCCTGCGGAACGCCGGTCCTCACGACGAGTACGGCGGGGGGAGCCGATGTGATCGAACCGGAGCGCAACGGCTATCTCGTCTCAGCGGGAACAGCCGTCGAGGAAATCGCCCATTCCGTCGACCGTCACTTCGAAAAGTCCGAGACTGAACGGGCCACCATGTCGGCCACGTGCTGGGAAATCGCCCGGCATCTCACCATCGAGAACAACATGCTCCGAACACTCGACGTCTTTGAGGAAGTACTCCTTGAAAAGCATCGCGTTTGAGGAGTGGGACAATGGGCGGCTGGTGGTCAACCGCGAGTTCGCCTCCATTCTCCGTGCCAACGGCCTGGAGACGTTCCATAGCCTGATGCAGTTCGAGGGGGGAGACGTCGCAAAAAATCTTCTCCGCGAGCGGACCACCACGCGAATCACTCTCAAGGATTCCGCGGGGACCGAACGGGCCTTCTACATCAAGCGGCACGGCCCGCCCCCCTGGAAAGAATACGTCAAACCGTTGCTAAGGCTGACGCGGCCAATGCTCGGTGCCCGGCATGAATGGAACGCTATCTTGCAGTTCCACGAGGCGGGCATTCCCACGATGACACCTGTCGCGCTCGGCGAGTCGGGCGGCGAATCCTTTCTGCTCACCGCCGCGCTCGACGGCTGCACGAAGCTGTCACATTGGGCAGCGGCACACCATGAATGTCACAATGGAAAAAATGGGGAGCGCAACAGCCGATATCCTTTTACAGTCAAAACGTCATGCAAAGATAACACTCGGCAATCTCGTGCAATCATTCAACGCCTGGCGTGCATCGCCCGCAAAATGCACGGAGCCGGGTTGCATCACCAGGACTTCTACCTCACGCACTTTCTGGTGCCGAACGACGGTCCCCCGGAGAACCTGTTCGTGATCGATCTGGGGCGCGCCCGCCGCTGCCGAAATCTTCCCACCCGATGGGTCGTGAAGGATTTGGCGCAGCTCGACTATTCGGCTTCCGCGGCATCCCTCAGCGATAAGGCTCGGTTCCTGAAAGCCTATCTCGGCCGCCGCCCCAGCAACGCCGATCGATCTCTCCTTCGCCGTATTCAGCGAAAATCGCGAGCCATCGCCCGGCATTCGTCACGGCACGGGTTGTGACCGCGGCGGACGTTCCCCTCTCAATTTCGCTGCGGAACCTCACTGCTGGAAACGCTCGCAGCGCACACACGCGGTTTAACGGGATGGTCCTGTCGGCTCGTCGGCAGACTTGCGTGGCATGAGATTTTGACATGTCGGCGCTATAATGCCCTTCAAAGAATCCCGCAGAACAAAAGTAGATCACATGGCTCAGCAGAAGAAAAAATCCGAACGCGAGAACGATCAGTCGCGGTCCGTATGCCGCAACCGCAAGGCGCACCACAACTATGAGATCCTCGATGAACTTGAGTGCGGCATCGCGCTCACCGGCAGCGAGGTCAAAAGCATCCGCAACGGAAAGATTTCGATCGATGAAGCGTATGCCCGGCTGCGCGACGGCGAATTGTGGCTGCTCAACAGCGATATCGCCGAGTACCCGCAGGCGACCGTGATGAATCACGAGCCGGGCCGGCCGCGAAAGCTGCTCATCCGTAAACGGGAGCGGGAAAAATTTGCGGAAGCAGCCACACACAAAGGGCTGACGCTGGTCCCGTTGGCGGTCTACTTCTCGCCGCGCGGAATTGTGAAGGTAACAATCGCCGTCGCGAAGGGACGCAAGCTGCACGATAAGCGGGAAAAGCTGAAAAAGCAGACCGACACCAAGGAAATGCGCGACGCAACCCTGCGGCGGCGTTGAGTGTCTGTCGCTGCGAATCGTTGCGCCAGTCACAGTCGCGACATGTCCCAACTCAGTCTGTTTGCACGGTCGATTGCGCGTTGATCGTAACTCCCTCCGACACGTGCGAGATGATTCGGCCTGTTGCGTGCGCATTTCCACACGGATATAAGGACGGAATAGCGAATCGGCTGCTTCGCTCGCAACGCTCCCCGAAAATGAAAGCGCCTCATGAGCCGACCCGATGACGTCGATACACTCCCCCCCTCCATGGATCCCGCGACCGGAGGGAACACGCTCGACCCTCCCACAACCTTGAACGGCATTCTGCGCCGTCTGGGTCCGGGATTGATCATTGCCAGCAGCATCGTCGGCTCCGGGGAACTCATCGCCACCACCAAGGTCGGCGCGCAGGCCGGGATTACGCTCCTCTGGTTGATCCTCCTCGGTTGTGTCATCAAAGTGTTCGTGCAGGTCGAACTCGGGCGTTACACCATCTCGCACGGCGAAACGACTCTCGCCGCCCTCAATCAGGTGCCCGGTCCGCGACTCTGGATCAATTGGATCATCTGGGTCTGGCTGGTGATGATGCTGCTCGGCATCGGGCAGCTGGGGGCGATTGTCGGCGGAGTCGGACAGTCGATGGCGCTCTCCTTTCCCATCCGCGGAGATTACGCCGCGGTGATCGCCACTCCCTCACAGAATGAGCTGAAGCACTATATTCATTGGGAAGATGACCTGAAGAAGGGCGGATTGGAGTTGGCCAAGCTCCCTTCCGCGCGGCAAGAACATGTTCGCCGAGGCCAGAAGCTTCTGGAGGAACAGCTGGCGCGAATGGGAGCAAACGGAGCGGAACTCCTCGCAAAGGTCCGCAACGGAGAGGAACTCAAAGACCCGACGACCTGGGATGATCGCATCTGGGCGGCGGTCATTACGCTCCTCACGTCGATTTTGTTGTATCGCGGCCGCTACGGTCTGATCCAGAATTTCTCGACCGTGCTCGTCGCCACCTTTACGTTTGTCACCTTGGGGAACGTCTTCGCCCTGCAATCAACCCAGGTCTGGCATTTGTCGATTGACGATTTTCTCGCAGGACTTTCGTTCCGGCTTCCCGAATCCACGGAAGACATCAATCCGCTGATGACGGCGTTCGCGACGTTCGGCATCATCGGCGTCGGTGCGTCGGAGTTGATCGCATATCCCTATTGGTGCATGGAGAAAGGGTATGCGAAGTTCACGGGGCCGCGCACGGCCGACGCGAGTTGGGCCAATCGTGCGCGCGGTTGGCTGCGGGTGATGCGTTACGACGCGTTTATCTCGATGATCGTTTACACCATCGCCACGGTCGCGTTTTATCTCATGGGGGCCGCCGTACTTAACCGAGAAGGTCGCGATCCCGAAGGAATGCGCATGGTCGGGACGCTAGTGAATATGTACGTTCCGGTCTTCGGTGACTATGCCGGTTGGCTTTTCCTGGCCGGGGCGTTTGCCGTGCTCTACTCAACCTTTCTCGCCGCGAATGCCGCGAATGCGCGTCTCTGGGTCGATTTCGCGAAAGTCTGCGGTCTCTTCACAAAGCACAATCAGGCACGGCACGACCGCGCGGTGGCCGTGATGTCGGCTCTGCTTCCGTTCCTCTGCCTGGCGGTTTACGTGAGCGGCGTCAATCCGGTCAGCACAATCCTGGTCTCGGGAGCGATGCAGTCCTTATTATTGCCAATGATCGGGTTCGGCGCGCTCTATTTCCGCTGGACCCGCACCGATCTGCGCCTCCGACCGACGCTCCTCTGGGATATTCTCCATGTCGTCTCCTGCCTCGGGCTACTCGCCGCGGGGGGCTGGGGAGCGTACAGTGAAGGGCTGAAGATCGTCAAATTGATGAAATGATAATGCTGGAAAGGGAGCCGCTCCCGGCGTCCTTCAATTCGTTCGTGCAAGTCACGGGTCGAGTTGATAAAAACGTCGGGATCATCACGCCGTGAACGGGGGAATTGCATGTCCGAAAACAAAACGATTTTCAAACGTATTCTCGATCGGGAAATCCCGGCGGATGTCATCCACGAGGATGATCGCTGCATCGCCTTCCGCGACGTCAACCCGCAGGCGCCGACGCACGTGCTGATCATTCCCCGCAAGGAGATCGCGTCGTTGGCCGATATCTCCGAACACGACACGGCCCTTGTGGGCCATCTGCTCGTGATTGCCAGCACGCTCGCCCTTCAACTGGGGCTGAAGAGCGGATACCGCGTGATCATCAATTGCGGACGGGACGGCGGACAGACGGTCGACCACCTGCACGTGCATCTGCTCGGCGGGCGGCGTCTCGATTGGCCCCCCGGCTGAGGCAACTGGCGAGCGTTGACCCCGCTGTGATATCATCTGCTGCTAACGCTTCTAACAAAAGAATTGAGGCGTCACGGCTACGCGAGTCGACGGCTGCCAACGATTTGCAAATCTCACATCTTTGTGAAGCGAAAAAGGAACGATCCTCATGCCGGCGGAATACCAGACGACCACTCACAAACACTTCACCGCCACACGACGCCGCTCTCAAACTTCCGGGGCCAGACGATTGCTTGCGGCGGGAGCGGCCATCGCATGTCTGACGGCGTTGTTGCTCGGTCAAGGGACGAATGAAGAACGCTCATCGGGCTTGGCCATGACCAAGGCGGCACAGGCGTATCTTGCAGCTCTTACCGAACCGCAACAAAAGCAGACAAGATTCGCTTATGACGACTCCGAGCGTCTCAACTGGCATTTCATTCCTCGTCCGCGCAAGGGACTCCCGCTGAAAGATCTCGAAGGGAAATCGCTGAGCGCCGCACAGAGGTTGATCGCCAGCGGTCTTTCCACCGCCGGTTACGAGCAGACGTTTAACGTGATGAGCCTGGAAGAGATTCTCTACCTGCTTGAAACAGGCGACCGAGCCGCCAGGCGTGATCGCCGCGATCCGCAAAAATATTACGTGAGCATTTTCGGCGAACCCTCCGAGCATGGAACCTGGGGCTGGCGGCTGGAAGGGCATCACATTTCACTCAACTACACGATCGCAAACGGAAAGGTTGTGGCGACCACTCCCGAGTTCTTCGGAGCGAACCCCGGAAAGGTCGACGCCGGCCCGGGCCGGACGCTGCGAGTGCTCGCCCCCGAAGAGGATCTGGCCCGGCAAATCTTGAAACTCTGCTCACCTGAGCAGAAGAAGAGAATGCTCGTTGACCCCAAAGCTCCCGGCGATATTCGGGGAGCCGGGGCACCGCAGCCCGATACCACTCCCCCTGTCGGCCTCACGTTTTCGGAAATGAATGCCGACCAGCAGAAGCTGCTGACCGAATTGCTGGGGGAATACCTGAAGAACATGCCCGCTGATGTCGAGCGTGAACGGACCGCGCGAATCGATGCCGCAAAACGAGATGGCATTGCGATCGCCTGGTGGGGTGATTCCGAGGTCGATAAGCCGCACGCTTACCGGGTGCAAGGTTCGACGTTTCTGATCGAATACAACAACACACAGAACGAGGCGAATCACATCCATTCGGTCTGGCGGGATCTGGCGGGGGACTTCAACATTCCTCTGAAGAAATAACGGCCCGCAATTTCGGAATGGAAATTCTCCGCACAGCGTGCTCTCCGGGCCGTGCAGCCTCTCAACTCGGACATGATCCGTCGAACAAGTCGCAAGGAACTTCTGCATGAGCCAGGTTGCATCGCAGCGAATCCAGGCCGCCTACCGCGAAAAGTTTCCCCGATCCGCCCGTCTGTATGACCGGGCGATGAAGCTGTTTCCCAACGGCGTCACGCACGACGCCCGGTATCTGAAACCCTTTCCGATCTACGTCACGCATGCGCTCGGCTCGCGGAAGTGGGATGTCGACGGCACGGAAATCGTTGATTACTGGGTTGGCCACGGGGCCTTGCTGCTTGGGCACAGCCATCCCGCCGTCGTGCAAGCAGTCGAGCGGCAAGCGCCGCTGATGACCCATCCGGGAGCCTGCCACGAGTTGGAGCTCGAATGGGGAGAATGGGTGCAGAAGCTCGTCCCGTCGGCGGAGCGGCTGCGCTTCACGAATAGCGGTACCGAAGCAACGCTGATGGCATTGCGCATCGCCCGCATCGTCAGCGGGAAATCGAAGATCATCAAATTCATCGGCCACTTTCACGGCTGGCATGACGCGCTGATTCCCGGTGCCGAGCCGCCGCACGACACCGGCGACTACCACACACCCGGTGTTACGGAAGGCGTGTTCGACGACCTCGTCTTTGTGCCGCCGAATGATCTCGGCGCACTTGCCCGCGCAATCGATGAGCACGACCCCGCGTGTGTCATCTTGGAAGGAAACGGCGCCCGCTGGGGTGTGGTGCCGATGCGGGCAGAGTTTCTGCAGGGGGTGCGTCGTTTAACCGAGCAGAAGAACGTCCTCTTCATTCATGACGAAGTGATCACCGGATTTCGTGTTCATCCAGGAGGCTTTCAAGGACATTGCGGCATTCGCCCCGATCTGAGCACATTCGCAAAAGTTCTTGCCGGCGGACTTCCGGGTGGGTGCCTTGCAGGCCGAGCCGATTTGATGCAGGCCTTGGCCTACGACAACCCACTCGGCCGCAAGATGAAGCATCCCGGCACCTACAACGGAAATCCTCTTTCCGCCGCGGCGGGCATCGCGGCCTTGAAAGTGGTCGCGGACGGCGAGCCATGCCGCACGGCGAACGAGGTGGCAACGAAGTTGCGTTCCGCCCTGAACGAACTTTTTTCACGCAAGAGTGTCCGCTGGGTGGCTTACGGAGATTTCTCCGCCATCAAGATTCACCCCGACTACGACGGCCCGCGTCCCGACAGCGACGGCTTCATCCCCTTCGGCAACGATTACCCATGCCTCGATCGGAAATTCGACGCCGAACTGTCGCATGCCTTCCGTTGTGCCCTGTTGCTGGGCGGAGTCGACTGGATGGGCTGGGGAGGGAGCACGTCGTCGGCGCACACCGACGACGACATCGATCGCACGGTCGCAGGCTTTTCATCGGCGATCGATCTCCTGCGCGAAGATGGACTGGTGGAATAACGATTATGGCGCGAATCGTCTGTCCGGGTTGCCAGGCCGATTTGGAAGAGGATCTGATCGCCAGCACGGGAGAGTCGAAATGCCCGTTCTGCGGCGCGGATCTTTCCGGTATTCGGTTCGAAGATTCGGAATCGGCGGCGACCAGCTTTGAGGCCGCGCTCTCGGCCGAGACCGCTCTCTCCGGCGCGACCGACGAAACGGAAGTCACCCCGCTACGACGTGAGATGGAATCGGCGGGCGAATCCCGCACCGGAAGCGCTTTGCGGGCCGACTTGCCATTGCCCCCCAAAAGCCGCATTGAAGTCGTCGAGTCGACTCCCGATCGCCGGGTGATCTTCGTGCCGGCCGGCGGCAAAGGAACCGGGGCTATCGGTTTCTTCGCGGCGGTCTGGAATGGCTTCATGCTGCTGTTCACGTCTGCCGTCCTGTTGGCCGGTAATCAAGCCAATCAGAAGAACGCGCCCCCATGGTATGTCATCGTTCCCTTTCTGGGACTCTTCTGGTCGGTCGGGCTCGGGTTCCTCTACTTCTGGATTCGCATGAAATTCACGCGGACGTTTCTGCTCCTCGAAAGTGATCGCCTGATCGTGCAGCGGCTGCTCTTCGGTCGCCGCAAAATGACCGAGACCTTCGTCGGCCCGGAAACTCACGCTTCGCTGACTGTTTCTTACGAGCAAAACGAGCAACCGGTCTATTGCATTGAGATCAACGGCACCAACCGCACCGAAAAGTTCGGTGTGGCACTCTCCGATCGTGAGAAAAACTGGTTCGTCGATTCGATCAACAACTTCCTTGGCGCCGCCGGAGTTACCGCCGCGTGCGAAGCGGTGCTCGACAGATCCGGGGGTCAGCTCGTCCAGTCCCTCTCCCCCCGGGAACTTCCGCAGGGGAGCGAAATCACGATCGATGACGCGACCGCGGACCGGCTTGCGTTTCATTTTCCGATTGTTCCCCCCGGCCAGAGAGCCGGCTACTGGGGATGTTCCTCGGTCCCGTTTCTAATTGCTCCGATATTGGTCAATCTGGTGTTCTTCCTCGCGGATGTCGAGGTGAACGCGCTTGTTCCAGGATTGCTGTTCGCGCTTCCGTTCATCTCGCTGGTCCTTCTCACGATGGTTTACCGCGGTGATGGCCAAGTAGAAGTGACGCGCGAGCAATTGTCGATTCGTTGGAGAATCGGGCCGTTTCGCCCCGGACAGACCGTCGACAATGCGGCGATTCAACGGATCGCAATTGTCGATGTCGCCGATACGGGCTCTCGCTCCCGAACCAAGAATCGATCGCAGCCGCGCGGTGTTAAGCCGACAAAAGTTTGCCGCGCTTTTGCCGGGGAGAAATGGGTCACGTTGGGGGGCGTCCTGAACGAGGTGGAGTGCTCCCGGCAGGCCGGCGGGCTGGTGCGCTACCAACTTGAGCAGATGGGATTCCAGATCTCGGATGGCTGAAAGCTCCCCACCGCAGGCGGCCCCTCCGAATTCTCTGCTGACCGGCGGCTTGCGACGAACCGTGTTCCTGCTCGCGCTGCCGGTTTTTCTGGAACAGTTCCTCTCGTTCTTCGTCGGCTTCTTCGACACCTATCTTTCCGGCCGCATCAGCTCGGAAGCCACCGGAGCGGTCGGGCTGGCTGCTTACGTCGGCTGGCTGGCGTCGATGCTCTTTGGTCTGGTGGGAACCGGCACGACGGCACTCGTCGCGCGTCATTGGGGAGCAGGTGAATTCGACGATGCGAACCGGGTGCTCAACCGCTCTCTGGCCATCGCAGCGGTGATGGGAATTGTGGTTTGCTTCTTCGTGTTCGTCGTTTCGCCTCTGTTCGCCCGGCTCCTGGGAATGGATGGGCAGACGCGGGACATCACAATCCATTACCTGCGGATCGACGCGCTGGGCTACCTGTTCACGGGACTGACGCTCGTGGGAGCCGCGGCCTTGCGCGGAACCGGCGATACCCGCACGCCCATGTACATTCTCGGGATCGTGAACATTTTGAATATGGCCGCATCCGCGGCGCTGACGTTCGGCGTCGGACCGTTTCCAAACTTCGGTATCGATGCAGTTCTCCTCGCGCCGCTGGGTGTGAATGGCATCGTGCTTGGCACAGTCATCGCGCGGACCTCGGGAGGAGTGTTGATGCTAGCCGTGCTGGGTCGCGCCTCTGGAAAGCTGCATTTGCGACTGGGGGACTGGTCGCTGCGCGGAGAAACGGTGCGGAGGATTTTGAGAATCGGAGGACCGGCCGTCGTCGACGGTTCCGCGATGTGGATCGGCCAGTTTCTCTTTCTCATGATCGTATCTCGATCGCCGGGCGACGCCACCTCGAAGATCGTCTATGCGGCGCACGTCATCGGCATTCGCATCGAGGCGATCACCTACCTCCCCGCGATCGCTTGGGGCATCGCAGCCGGGGCGATTGTCGGCCAGTCGCTCGGAGCACAACACATCGATCGCGCGCGGCGCGTCGCGCATGAAGCGGTTTTGCAGTGCAGCCTGCTCGGGCTCTTAATATCGGTGCTGTTCTTCGCGCGGGCACCGCAAATCTACGAGTTGATGCACAAAGAGCCTTCGGTGCGGGAAGTCGGTATTCCGGCCCTGCGGCTGATGGCGTTTTTCCAGGTGCCGCTGGTCTGGTCGATCGTCTACGTCTCGGCATTACGCGGCGCGGGAGATACTCGTTCGCCCCTGCTTTTCACGCTGCTAGGGGTGTATTTGATACGTCTTCCGGTAGCCTATCTGTGCGGTATCGTGCTCGACGGGGGCCTGTTCGGAGCGTGGATCGGCATGAATACCGATGTGGCATTCCGGGCGATGTTGGTGACCGTGCGATATTCGCGCGGCCGCTGGATCGATGTCAAAGTGTGACGCTTGACGTGCCGGTCTGGGGCACGATAATGCAATCAGACTTTCGTGAACCCCACGGGGGACGAAAAGCTATCTCCAAGTGCGGTGGGACCGTGCTTAACCGGGTCAGGCCTTAACCGGAGCAGCCCTCGGCGTTGGCTCTCAGGTGCATGCGGAGATAGCTTTTCTTCCCCCGATTTTTTGCGCTGACGATACCAGCGGCCAGTCGCATTTGTCGGTCACATCAGCGGTATTTTGAGCGGACGTTTGCAGCATTCGCGAGGTAACCATGGAGGCGAGCTCAAAGCCTTATACCGTGCTGGCGCGGCGATTTCGCCCGCAGGCATTTGGCGAGGTGGTCGGCCAGGGGCACGTCGCCAAGGCACTCAAAAACGCCATCCAGACCGGGCG
>CAZVJA010000165.1:0-11731 GCA_964626885.1 uncultured Planctomycetaceae bacterium
TTTCGCTCAGATGCACGTCCTTCACCTTGAGTGTCGCCGCTTCCGACGCGCGGCAGCCGGTGGCATACAGAAGGCATAATAACGCCCGATCGCGGAGCGGAAAGCGGTCGTCAAATCTCAGTGAACGTTGACACTGACCTCCCCCTTTGACCGGCACCAAATGGAATCGCAGACCCGGCCCCCACTTTCGCGGGGAATGGTCAAGTTAAAGCCCGATCCCATTTTGCCCAGACTTGCCAGTCGGGGCTGACGTCACAGGGGACTGCGCCCACAATCCTTGTCCGCTCTGGCGGGGAAGGTCCGACCGGCGACCGGGCTGCGGAAGCATGGGGCAGAACCTCGCTCGAAAACTCACCGAGGCCGGCTGTTGCCCGTCTGGCGGAGCGAGGTTTGAATCGCGCTCTTAAGGGCCGACTCGCTTCGTTTCCTAATCACGCAAAGCCTTACCGGTCTAAAGGAGTGGACAGGGGGAGAATCGAACTCCCGACACCAGGATTTTCAGGCTCAACCGGCGATGCTCCACCAGCGTCCACAGTCGTCCCAAGCCGTACACGGTTGCGTTCTTGCGGCGAGGCCGAAAATCCACCGACGTTCGCCTTTGTTCTCCCGTTTGGCTGTACTTTGGCTGTACTCAATTTCCCTCAGGTCACATTACTCGCTCGGCTTCAGTTCCTCGAACTCTAGGCCGCGCGCTCGTGATCGCAGCAGCAGACCGCTGACGTCTTCCAGTTCTCCGCAGCCATGATTGCCTCCTGGCACAAACGGTTCGATGAAGACGGCCCTGATGCTCTCGTCCAACTCCGCGAGCCGGTCAACCGCCTCCCCGATTTCGTCCACTACCTCGTGCGACGGTTGAAGCTCCTCTATCCAGTGCTCGGCAAGGGGAAAATCACGCAGATTTTTGTGTGGGCTGGGCTGCACTCGGCACCCGCCACGGTCGGGAGAATCCTGAACCAGCCTTCCACACCGAAACCGGCTCCACAGAAACAGAATACAATTCTCGTTGTTAGGGCGAAGTATCCCAACCACGTCTGGTATGTTGAACTCATGACCATCCCGACGTCCCGGGCTTTTGGACCGCGTGGCTGCCGCTCGCCTTTCCGCAGTCCAGACCCTTCTCCTGGTGGGTGACTATATTAATGGATTTCTGTCATGCTTTAACGGAAGCGAAGCGGAGCCGCTCATCGATGCCGAAGTCGCATGTTACGACGCGTCCCCCGGCAGAAGAATCTCAATGGTGGCAGCGTCCCTTTTTCCATACCAGCATGACCATTCCACGAAAGAGGTGACATCATGTCCGATCAACCGAAGCTGAATCACCCCTGGCTTGTCGCGGTCTGGCCGGGGATGGGGCAGGTCTCAATCAGTGCCGGATACTATCTGATGGCGAAACTCGGGATGCACCTTCTGGAGGAATTCTCGCCGCGCGAACTCTTTGAGCTGGAGCACATCGAAGTGAAAGAAGGGCTCATTCGGGCGGGGCGCCTGCCGCGCAGCCGATTTTTCGTCTGGCAGGATCCGGGCCAGAATCGCGACATCGTCGTCTTCATTGGCGAAGCTCAGCCACCGCTGGGCAAATACGCCTTTTGCCGCAAGCTGATCGAATTCGCGAAAGATCTCGGCGTGGAGCGGGTCTTCACCTTCGCCGCCATGGCGACGCAAATGCATCCGGAACATCCGTCACGCGTCTTCGCCGCAGGCACCGACGCCAACATCTTGGAAGAGTTGACCCGGTTCGAGACCGAGCCTTGGGAGGAAGGACAGATTAGCGGGTTGAATGGTCTTCTTCTGGGAGCGGCGGCTGACGCCGGCTTACAGGGGGCCTGTCTCCTGGGAGAAATGCCGCATATCTTCGCTCAACTCCCGTTCCCGAAGGCCTCGCTGGCAGTGCTTGAGGTGTTCACGTCGATTGCCGGGATCGAAGTCGACCTCACCGAGTTGCAGGAGCAGTCGCTGGCGATGAATGAGAAGCTTGGGGAACTGCTGGCGAACATCGAGCAAGCGATGGAACAGCAGCCCAGTTTCGAGGAAGAAGCGGAGACCATCGTCCCCGAGCCGATCGAGGAACCCCGCTTGAATCCCGAAAATGAACATGAGATCGAGCGGCTATTTAAGGAGTCGAGGCAGGACCGTTCTAAGGCGTACGAATTGAAACAGAAGCTCGATCAGCTCGGCATGTTCAAGGAATATGAAGACCGTTTTCTCGATCTGTTCAACAACGGATGAATACTGTGCGCGTCTAGGTATTGCAGGCCGCGACACGGCGATGCCGGCGAGTCGATGTGCGTTCGATAAGCGTGGATTGTTTCGAAACGTTTCCCCGGGGCTGAGCAGTTCGAGTGATCTATGTCCCTTGAGTCACACATTCCGCGGCGGGTTTTGGTCGCCTTGGGAGGCAATGCTTTTGCCAAGCCGGGTCGCGTATTGACGATGGAAGGCCAACTGCAGTTCGCCCGCGAGGCCGTCTCTTTTCTGACACCGCTGCTGGATCAAAATGTGTCACTCGTATTGACTCATGGCAACGGTCCACAGGTCGGTCACATCTTGTCGCGGGTCGAGGCCGGCCTCGGGAAGGCCTATTCCATCCCGCTCGAAGTCTGTGTCGCCGAGTCCGAGGGAGAACTTGGCTACGTTCTGGAGCAGGCGTTACACAATCTGCTCGTTGAGCGAGGTCGCACACCTTCCATCGCCACATTATTGACTCAAGTCGTTGTCGATCCGGACGACCCTGCTTTCACGACTTCCACCAAGCCGATCGGAGCCTATTACGACCGCGAGCAGGCGGCCGAACTAACGCAGAAGGGGTTTGCCCTTCAAGAGGACCGCGCGCGGGGCGGCTATCGACGTGTTGTTCCCTCTCCGGCGCCGAAAGACATTATTGAATGGGACGTGATCGATAAGCTTTTGAAGTCGGGAACACTGGTGATCGCCGCAGGCGGGGGCGGCATTCCCGTGGTGAGAGACAAAACGGGACAACTGTGCGGCGTGGAAGCGGTCGTCGACAAGGACTTGGCCTCAGCGCTGCTTGGAGAGAAACTTGGGGCTCGGTTACTGGTCATTCTGACCGATGTTCCGTGTGTCTACACCTGCTTTGGCTCGCCGCAGCAACAACCGATAACGACGATCGATATCCGTCAGGCCGCGCGCTTCTGCGACGAGGGGCACTTCGCCGTAGGGAGCATGAAGCCGAAGATGGAGGCCGCGATCCGTTTCGCGAATCGACCTGGGGCACGTACGATCATTTGTGATCCACCGTCATTGCAGGAAGCCCTGCTGGGCCGTGCTGGTACAATCATCTGTTCTGGCGAGTAAGTTATTATTGGACACGGTTCGTCTGCGTCGAGTTGCAACACAAACTGTTACCATCGGTCCGGGTGACAGCGTTCAAGCATACCAATAGAGTCGTGGAATGTGCCGTCACGCCAATTGCATCATCATGGGAGCTGCAGGTCGGGACTTCCATGACTTTCTGACTTTCTTTCGATCGTCTCCTCATTATCGGGTTCGGGCTTTTACTGCTGCCCAGATTCCGTTCATCCATGCGCGGACGTTTCCTCAAACGCTGGCGGGGCCGGATTACGACGCGGATATCCCGATATTCCCAGAAGAAGAGTTGCCGGAACTGATCCGCCGTTTCGATATCGATTTCGTCTTCCTCGCCTACAGCGATCTCTCTCAAGCAGAACTCCTGCAGAAGCTGAGCCTCGTGCAGTCCTGCGGGGCTGCCTTTGCCCTGTTGGGGCCGAAACAAACGCAGTTGCAGTCCCGCATTCCGAGCATCTCGGTGACGGCCGTCCGGACCGGCGCCGGCAAGAGCCCATTGACGCAATTCCTGGCGAAATTGTTGAAGAACAAGGGATGGCGCGTCGGAGTGCTCCGTCATCCTATGCCCTACGGAGACCTGATTCAGCAACTTACGGAACGATTAGCAAGCATCGGCGATCTCGATCATTACAGTTGCACCGTCGAAGAGCGGGAGGAATACGAACCATATCTTGAGACCGGAGTCATTGTGTATGCCGGAGTCGATTACCGTCGGCTGCTCGAGCTGGCAGAATCTGAGAACGATTTGCTTTTGTGGGACGGTGGGAACAATGATTACCCGTTTCTTCACCCCGGCCTTTCGTTCGTCATCGCCGATGCTCTGCGTCCGGGACAGGAGGTGGAGTATTACCCGGGATTCACCAACTTTCGATCCGCCGACGTGATCGTCATCAACAAGGTAAAACAGGCTCGCCCCGAAGACGTCCTACGGATTCGCGACCACGCAGCCAGATTTAATCCGCGCGCGGATGTTCTCGAAGCCGATCTGGAAATGGACGCCGATCGTCCCGAACGAATCACGAACAAGCGGGTGCTTGTCGTGGAAGACGGCCCGACGTTGACCCACGGTGGCATGGCTTTCGGAGCCGGGCTGCTGACCGCAAACAAATGGCAGGCCGCCGAGATCGTGGACCCGCGGGAGAAGGCGATCGGATCGATCGCCTCGACGTTTGAACAATATCCGCATCTATCAACCGTGCTGCCGGCAGTTGGCTACTCGCCGGAACAGCGCCGTGAACTTGAAGAGAGCATCAATCGAAGCAGTGCGGAAATCGTTGTCGACGCCAGTCCCGCACGACTTGAGCACCTGCTCCGGCTCAATAAACCAGTTGTGCGGGTATCCTATCGTTTCCAGCAGGTTCAAGGGACATCCATTGAGAGCATTGTCGAGCGGTTTCTGAATGCCAATCGGCAACCGGCAGCCACCTTGAAAACGGACTGATTTCAATCTGTTTTGAGCTGATCGTAGCGTCCGATTCCTGCTTGACGTGAGGTGCCCGCCGTCCTATTGTGAGGACAGATAGAGAGCAATTGTACCGACGACTGGTGCAAGGGCGAACAGGTTATGACGGCCCCGCGGGTATTTTGTGCCCGACGGGTTTTTTTATTTGTCGAGCAGAATTTTGAAACGAGTTGGAGGTATTTAGTGAAGAGTTGTCTGCCGTGCCAGTCGCACAAATTTATAGGTTGACTTGTCCGCATTTCGGCCTCAATCGCAATTGCTTCTATACGGCAATGGTCCCTTGATCGAAAGGAATCTCCCATGATCCGACTTCAGAAGATCCTCGTTCCGGTGGATTTCAGTCGTCACAGCGAGATTGCCCGCAATTACGGCTGCGATTTCGCGGAAAAATTCGGCGCAGAGCTGCATCTCCTGACTGTTGTGCAGGAAATGATTGGCGACATGGATGCCTTTTATGCTGTTCCGGGGAACTACGCGCAAGAAGTGCGAGCGGAATCGGAACGCCGGCTGGCCACGTTTCTTGATCCAAAATGGAGCAATGGGAAAAACATTTCCCGGTATGCCGTCTCGGGCGTGCCTTTCCTCGAAATCGTGCGTTATGCCCGAGAGAACGCCATTGATCTGATTGTGATGGGGACGCACGGTCGCGGCGCCGTCAAGCACATTCTGATGGGGAGTGTGGCCGAACGAGTCGTCCGCACGGCTCCTTGTCCGGTCCTGACCGTGCGTCATCCGGAACACGAATTTGTCATGCCTTGAGAAACGGTGCAGACTCGGTGGAATCGTTCCACAACCTGTGAACCAGGTTTCCGGATATAGAACCACATTTACGAAAGCCGATCCCATGAGCACCACAGGCTTGAAAGTTTTCGACAGCACGCTTCAAACAACGAACATCTGGCTCGACGAAGTGATGCAGGAAATGGGTTGGGACGACCGGCACAAAGCGTACCATGCACTGCGGGCCGTATTGCATACATTGCGTGACCGGCTTCCCGTCAACGAGGCGGTTCAGCTTGCGGCGCAACTGCCGATGCTCATCCGAGGGATTTTCTTTGAAGGCTGGCATCCGCAGAACAAGCCGGTGAAAGAGCGCTCGCAGGATCTCTTTCTCTCCCACATTGGCGATGCCTTTCTGTTCGACATTGAGGCGGATTCGCGAAATATCACGCGGGGCGTGCTGGGAGTTTTGGCGAAGCACGTCACCGCGGGCGAAATCAAAGACGTGAAAGGAATCCTGCCGGAAGACATCCGCGAACTGTGGCCGTGAGATCGAGCTGGAACCCGGTACTCTTCAGTGCTGTAATAGCTGAGGGGCTCGAATTGGCATTGCGAACGTTCACGCGCTTCATGCTCTTTGAGAGTCTCACGAGCGAAGAGGCTAAAATCTGCACTTCAGCGCCATTTTGAAATGGAATCACTCCGCATGCCACTCCGCCATTGGAAACCGCTTCGCCTGTCGTTCGATCTTGAAAAACAGATTGACGAACTCTTTTCGGAGCTGATCCACGTCCCGTGGGGGAAACGACGCCCGGAGCAGGCGTGGCAGCCCGCCGTCGATCTCTACGAAACGGAGAATTCGTATCTCATCGAGATCGACTTGCCGGGCGTTGCACCGGAAGAGATTGAGATCCATGTGGAGGAACGCTCTGTCACGATCTCTGGATCGCGGCATGCAACGAGCTGGTTAGAATCCGCTCATGAAATCTCCATCGAACGTCGTCAGGGGCAGTTTACTCGCACGTTTCATTTGGCAAGCCGCGTTGATCCCCAGCGGGTGGAGCGTCGGCATGAAGCAGGCATCCACTATGTGCGGATCTGGAAAGTGAAGCCTGACCGGGAACAACATTGACCCACCACGATCAGCCATTCAGGTTCCGGTGCTGCATCCAATCTTGCGGCGAAGGATCTGAAACGATTGAAGGAGATCTGAAAGAATGTCAGCAGTCGGTCAGGCTCGCGAGTTGAAGCAGCAGGACATTCAATTTCCGCTCTCGCCGGAGGAGTTCGGTTTTGCGTCAACAGCAGAGCTTGCACCCTTGGATGAAATGGTCGGCCAACCGCGTGCGCTGCGGGCTTTGAATCTGGGTCTGGGGGTCCGTCATTCCAGTTATCACATCTACGCCGCGGGGATGACGGGGACCGGGCGGATGCAAATCATCCGCCAGGCACTGATGGATCGGATCGGCAACGAAGAGGTGCCTCCCGACTGTTTGTACGTCAACAACTTTGATCAGCCGGACAGGCCCATTTCGATTTCCCTGCCTGCCGGACAAGGTTCTCGATTCCGGGAGGATATGGAACGACTCGTCGAACGACTCGTCGAGGGCCTGCCCAAGGCATTCCACCAGGAAGATTTCGGCCGAGAGAAAACGCGACTGAGGAGGGAGTATCGTCAGCGCGGCCAGGAAATCGCCGAGCAATTGGACAAGCTGGCCAAAGATTCCGGAATGGCGGTGCAGCAACTCCCGGATGGGCAAATCTTGCTCGCGCCTCTGAAAGAGGGGCGGCCGATGACGCAGGAAGAAGTCGAGCAATTGTCGCCGGAAGAGCTGGACGAATTGAACAATCGACAGCAAAAGCTGATCGAGATGGCAGCGGAAGTGTTGTCGCGCCAGCAGGACATCGAACGTGAGCTGACCGCCGATGTGCGAGAGGTTGCCAAAACCTTCGCTCGACGGTTGATCGAGCCGCTGGTGTCCGAAATTGCGAATCGCTACGAATCCCAAAAGTTGAAGGACTGGCTCGAGCAGCTGAAAAATCATCTGGCCGACAATCTGGATCGCTTTCGCGAGCGAGTCCTCCCGACAGCTTTGCTCTCGCTCGGTGAAGAACACGCACCCGACCGCGAAGAACGGTTTCTCGAATATCGGGTGAACCTTGTCGTCGACAATGCCGAATTGAAACAGGCGCCGGTGCTGATCGAGGATGCTCCAAATTACCGGAATCTCTTCGGAACGATCGAACGTGTCGTCGATCGCTTCGGGCGAGTCATCACCAACTTCAGTCGGATCAAGTCGGGAAGCTTGCTCCGGGCCAACGGCGGCTACCTCGTGCTGAATCTGATGGATGCCCTCACGGAACCGTTCGTCTGGAAGGAACTCAAGCGCACACTTAAAAGCGGGATGCTGGAAATCGAGGTCTACGATCCGTTCTCGATATTCACCGTCTCGGCCCTTCAGCCAGAGTCGATTGCGCTGAACGTGAAGCTGGTTGCGCTCGGAGATCCCCTCGTCTATCATCTGTTGTACCTGTATGACGAGGACTTCCGAGAAATCTTCCGTGTCAAAGCCGACTTCGATACCGAGATGTCGCGCAACGAAGAAGCCGCGCGGCTGTATGGGCGGTTTGTTCGCAAGCTGAGCGACACCGAGGGCTCCTTGGCGTTCGATGCCGGCGCCGTTGCCGAGTTGGTTCGCGCCGGCTCGCGCTTGGTGGATAATCAACGAAAACTCTCGTCGGCCTTCAGTCGTATCGCCGATGTCATTCGCGAATCGGACTATTGGGCTCGTCAGGTGAAAGCCTCCGTGGTGTCGGACCAACATGTCAGACAGGCACTCAATGAACGGGTCTATCGCTCCGACCTGATTGCCGAGAAGATCCGCGAGTTGATTCAAGAAGAGACGTTATTGATCGACTTGCAGGGAACGGTCATCGGGCAGGTCAATGGGCTGGCGGTCGCCGATCTGGGGGATTATGCCTTTGGCAGACCTTCGCGCGTGACGGCCAGCGTGGGGGTCGGGGCAGCTGGGATCGTCAACATTGAGCGCGAAAGTCAGCTCAGTGGACGCACCTACGACAAGGGAGTGCTGATTCTCGAGGGTTACCTCCGCAATACTTACGCCCGAGAGCATCCGCTCTCCCTGTCGGCCGGTATTGCGATGGAACAGAACTACGGCGGGATCGACGGCGACAGCGCATCGGTCGCGGAACTTCTGGCCTTGTTGAGTGCGATCGCCGAAATTCCTTTGCGACAGGACGTAGCTATCACCGGCTCGATCAACCAGCGCGGAGAGATCCAAGCTGTGGGAGCCATCAACGACAAGATCGAGGGGTTCTTCGACGTTTGCCGCGTGGAAGAACTGACCGGCACTCAGGGGGTTTGCATCCCGGAGGCCAATGTCCAGAACCTCGTGCTCCGCCCGGATGTGGTGGAGGCGATCTCTGAAGGGAAATTCCATCTCTGGACGATTCGTTCGGTTGATCAGGCCATTCAGCTTCTCTGCGGAGTCGCTGCCGGAACTGTCGAACAAACAGAGAGCTTTCACGGCCGCGTGCTACAAAGGCTGAACCAGATGGTCCTCGCGCTCCGCCATCGTCGAGGACTTGGCACCGAAAGACACTTATGGACTCCGGGCGCGATTCCCGGTCCCCAACCCGACCCGCGCCCGCCACTGCCGGGGAGGCCGTAAGGACTGGTCTTGCCGTCCTGTGCCGACGATTTTCCGGCTGTTCGCAACTCGTGCCGTGGGAAACACAAATTGAATTCAGAAGACATCCGCGTAGCGATTGTTTGCGAATCGGTGCATCATCAGAACTCCCAACGCGTCGCCGAAGCAATCGCCGAGGTCTTGCACGCCGAGATATTCACTCCCCAGGAGTGCGTCGCGGGCAAGCTGTCGGCGTATGAGGTTGTCGGACTTGGTTCGGGGATTTATTTTGGACGGCATCATCGGCTTCTACGTCAATTGGCAGCCACATATCCCGAGTTGCCGACAGACGTCTTCATTTTCTCGACTGCCGGCTTGCCTTGTTTTCATACATTATTTCACGGCAGCTTGCGAAGAAGGTTGCTTAGCCGCGGATGCCGCATCTTAGGAGAATTCAGTTGTCGCGGCTGGGACACGGTCGGTCCGCTGATACTGCTGGGGGGATTGAATCGCCACCATCCCAACCAGAACGATATGGAAATGGCAAAAGCGTTCGCGGAGCATGTCCGACTTCGTTACACCGCGAATGATGCGCCCAGAAAGACCTCCGAACTCCAATGAACAATTCGCCGCGCGAACCAACCGCAACGCCGATTCAGATCCATTCGATCGCCGATCAGCTTGACCTCGACGACGACGATTACGAGCCGTATGGCTGGTACAAAGCCAAATTGTCAGTTGCTGTGAAGGACCGACCGCTGTCGCGTCCCCTCGCAAAATACGTCGACGTTACCGCGATGACCCCGACACCGTTCGGTGAGGGGAAGACAGTCACGGCAATTGGGCTTGGAACGGCGCTTTCTCGTCTCGGCCACAAAACCATCGTCACGCTTCGCGAACCCTCTCTCGCGCCGCTCTTCGGGATAAAGGGAGGCGGGGCGGGAGGAGGAGAGGCGACTCTGCTGCCAGCAGACGATATTAACCTGCACTTCACCGGAGATAGCCACGCAGTCACGGCAGCCACAAATCTTCTGGCGGCAACGATCGACAATCATGTGGCGCGCCGGAAGTCGCCAGTCGTCAATCCCGTTAGCATCACTTGGCGGCGAGCCATCGACATCGGCGACAAAGGCTTGGCCCACATCATCTCCGGATTGGACGGCCACCCGCAGGCGCTGCTCCGCGAGACCGGCTTCGATCTCACCGCCGCCTCGGAGATCATGGCGATCTTGGCGCTGACAATCGGATACGAAGATCTGCGGAATCGTCTCGAACGCATCGTCATCGGTTCGGATCTTGAAGGTCGGCCGGTCACTGCGGCGATGATCGGCTGTGCCGGCGCGTTGGCCGCGCTCCTGAAGGATGCGATTCGCCCCAATCTGGTGCAAACCTGCGAACACACGCCCGCGATCATCCACACCGGGCCGTTCGGCAACATCGCCCACGGGAACAGTTCTGTTCTCGCCGATCTGATGGCGGTCCGTTTGGGCGACTATGTAGTCACCGAGAGCGGCTTTGGTGCCGATTGCGGCGCCGAAAAATTCTTCGACATCAAATGCCGGACGAGCGGGCTGAAGCCCGATACCGAGGTGCTGGTCTGCACCATTCGGGCGCTGAAGCTGCATAGTGGACGGTACCATACGTCATCACGAGCCGTATTGGCGAAGGAACTTTCCATCGAGAATGTGGATGCCGTCACGGCCGGGATGGTCAATCTGCAGGCCCATCTGCAAATTATCCGGCGATTCGGTGTTCCGGTTGTGGTGGCGATCAACCGATTTCCCGACGATACCGACCGCGAACTCGACGCTGTTCAAAGGGCGGCCCGACAACTCGGTGCCGTCGGCACGGTCGTTGTGGACCCGTTTTCCAGAGGAAGTGAAGGAGCAATCGACCTCGCACATGCTGTGGAACACGCGACGCGGGAGCCGAACCGCTTCGACTTCCTGTACCCGCTCGACATGCCGCTGGACGAGAAGATTCGGACGATTGCGACGACCCTCTACGGCGCCGCTGATATTGCCATCGAGCCGCGCGCCCGCACCCAGCTGTATCGAATGGCGGAAGCGGGCTTCTCCAACTTGCCCGTTTGCATTGCCAAAACACAATACTCGTTATCGCACGATCCCAAGCTACTGGGACGACCGACGGGCTTTGTGCTGCCAATCCGCGAGGCACGTCTGGCGGCAGGGGCAGGATTTGTCTACGCGCTGGCGGGAGAGATCAGCACGATGCCGGGCTTGCCGTCAGAACCGGCTGCGCTGCGGATTGATATCGATATAACCGGCACAATTCGTGGCCTAGCATAGTCTCAAGAATACGGCCCAGGAGTATTTGTAGCGCTATCAAACCTATCAGTCCTTTTCGCAATCTGCGACTGTTGATGTTCGTTCAAAAATCACCGAAGGCCGTGGGGATGCTCCTCTGTTGTGTTAGTCGGATTCGTGGATACGCTCAAAGTCGACGGGCGCTGGTTGGGGCCGATGCACGAAGAGTCGGTTTCCTGTCGGTCGACGCTCCGGCGCGGCCCGGTACAATCGGCCCCTCCCCGGAAGGAACCCTCTTCGTAACAATG
>CAZVJA010000166.1:0-11710 GCA_964626885.1 uncultured Planctomycetaceae bacterium
CGACAAGGAACTTCGCTACCTTAGGACCGTCATAGTTACGGCCGCCGTTTATCGGAGCTTCGGTTGCGAGCTTCGGGTCCGAAGACCCTAACCCTCTTCCTTAACTTACCGACACCGAGCAGGCGTCAGACTCTATACATCCTCTTACGAGTTCGCAGAGTCCTGTGTTTTTAGTAAACAGTCGCTAGAGCCGATTTACTGTGGCCTTCCAAGGCTTGCACCCCAGAAGGCACCCCTTATCCCGAAGTTACGGGGCCAATTTGCAGAGTTCCTTAACCAGCGTTCTCCCGAGCGCCTTAGACTTCTCGTCTCGCCTACCTGTGTCAGTTTTAGTACGGTCACGCCAGCTTCAACCCTTAGGAGCTTTTCTTGGACGTTCTTCGGATGACTTCTCGAACATAAATGCGATCGGTCCCGCCTGTTGGCTTATGAGGGCGGATTTGCCTATCCCTCACCTTCAAACGGTCCACGGACATTTCTAATCGTACCGCTCACCCTACAAACGCCGTCCCTCCATCGGTCCACTGTGTGGCGCAGGAATGTTGACCTGCTATCCATCGTCTACGCCTTTCGGCCTCGACTAAGGTACCGGCTAACCCTGGGCGGAATTACCTTCCCCAGGAAACCTTAGGTTTTCGGCGAACAGGATTCTCACCTGTTTTATCGTTACTCATCCCGGCATAATCACTTCCAGGCCCCAGCACCACTCCTTACGGTATGGCTTGTATCTGACCTGGAACGCTCTTCTACCGCTCAGCTTGCGCTGAACCCGCTGCTTCGGTGTACCGCTTACTCCCGTTCATTATCGGTACTAAGATACTCGACCAGTAAGCTATTACGCACTTTTTAAATGATGGCTGCTTCTAAGCCAACATCCTGGCTGTCTCAGTATCCTAATATCCTTTCTGACTAAGCGGAACTTTGGGACCTTAGCAGGCGATCTGGGTTGTTTCCCTCTCGACCGCGAAGCTTCTCCCTCGCGGACTGACTCCCAAGATAAATGTTATGGTATTCGGAGTTTGGCTACGCAGGGTATCCGGGTAGGACCCCTATCGAAATCAGTCGCTCTACCCCCATAACACAATCACTTAAGGCTAGCCCTAAAGCTATTTCGAAGAGAACGAGCTATCTCCCAGTTTGATTAGACTTTTACTCCTCCCCACAGGTCATCCCACCGGTTTTCAATCCAGATGAGTTCGGTCCTCCACGCAGTCTTACCCGCGCTTCAACCTGCCCATGGGTAGATCACTAAGGTTTCGCGTCTACCGCCGACGACCAATTGTCGCCCTATTCAGACTCGGTTTCCCTTTGGCTACAGCCCTGAAGGCCTTAACCGAGCCGTCGACGGTAACTCGCCGGGTCATTATGCAAAAGGCACGCCGTCACCCTGCTCAAAGAGCATAGGGCTCCGACCGCTTGTAAGCGTGTGGTTTCAGGTTCTTTTGACTCCCCTAAAAGGGGTTCTTTTCATCGTTCGCTCGCGCTACTTTTCACTATCGGTCGCCAGGTAGTACTTAGCCTTAGGAGATGGGCCTCCCAGATTCAGACCGGGTTCCACGTGACCGGACTTACTCGGGTACTCATTGGAAGATTACACTGCTTTCGAGTACGGGACCGTCACCCTCTTTGGTTCCGCTTTCCATCGGATTCTTCTAGCAGGCAATTTTGTAACTTCACGGTAATGAGCCCCACGACCCCGCATTGCCGAAGCAATGCGGTTTAGGCTGATTCCTTTTCGCTCGCCGCTACTGGGGAAGTCGCGTTTTGCTTTCTTTTCCTGCGGTTACTTAGATGTTTCAGTTCACCGCGTTCACCCCGTACACCTATGGATTCAGCATACGGCAGTTCGGGCACCCCGGGATCAACGCTCGTTTGACAGCTTCCCCGGGCTTATCGCAGTCTTCCACGCCCTTCATCGTCTCCTGACGCCTAGACATCCCCCACACGCCCTTAGTAACTTGACCACAATGATTCTTGCCTCGCCTCGAACAGCCGCCGCCAGAATCAGCCCCGACTTTCACCGGAACCGCCAATACCGACTGCCACTCGAAACGCAAGTTTCTCGTCATCTTTCGAGCCGACTACTCCACTCCGCCCGGCACCCCCCGAAAGGGGAACCTTGCATCGCGGCAAAGCCGGCTTCGCCAACGTTCTAAGGATTCTCTGACACAACGCACATTCGGCAACGGCCTGGAGGCCGGCACCGTTGCGCATCGAGATTCAGATGCCACTTGAACTTGCTACCGAATTGTCAAAGAACAACGATCTCGTGTCCGACGGCAAGCCGCCGGTTGAGACCACCTCCCCCAATGGGTTGGAGCGAATTCATTCCAGCTGAATGGGTTCGCTCCAAGCCACTGCCAGGAAACCACTTGCGATAAACGTCTGTCGCGTAGCGGTGTCTTATGTTAGGAGTCGCTGAATTCTCCGTCAAGTCACTTCGACAGGAATTTTAAAAATTCCTGAGTGGAGACGACCGGGGTCGAACCGGCAACCTCCGCCGTGCAAGGGCGGCGCTCTCCCAATTGAGCTACGTCCCCAACAGCGGTCCGCGTTCAGCCGTCAGCTCTCAGCGAATGCGCACCGGCGAAGTGATCCTCAACCGAACGCTGCTGATCGCTGATTGCTGACTGCTGACCGCTCCAATGGGCGTACGTGGATTCGAACCACGGACCTCAGCTTTATCAGAGCTGCGCTCTAACCAACTGAGCTATACGCCCGAATGGCTGCATCGCGGGACCGCCCCCGCGACGAACTCACTCGGAACTCCCGGATCAAGGGGGGCCAAAGCCCTGTTTTTCGGCACTTTGGCAACAGCATCTTCAATCCGAGTCGCCGATTTTGGCGACTCGCGGCCCGCCTGTCCAGCCTGACGCCACGGTTCCTCGTTGAAATCCCTCTGAAACCAGGACTGCGATGATGAGGCTCGTCACGGGAGAAAGCAGATCCGCCTCAATGGAAACGATCGGCGAAAAACAGCTACCGAATCAATTTCGGCTGGCAGGTTTCCCGCAGCTTAGCGCGAAGAGTTTTCAAGCGTTCGCACGAAGCTTCCCAGCGTTGCTGAACTTGGACATTCTTTCCAACGGCATCGACACCAAAGTTCGAGCGATTTGGCGCAAGTTCACGCATCTCACGAAGCGTGGCCCGAATATCGTTGTGGGTTGACGCGGCTTCACGGCCAACAGCATTGGCGATTCCCGCGGCGATTTTTGCGTATTGATCGAGATCCGACAGGGTTGTGCTATGGCTGCGGTGCGCGGCGTCAAGCGTCCAGCGCGATTCGGCTTTCAAGAACATATTCAGAGAGCCAGAGAGATCTCCTTCGCGTGCTTTGAGCTGCGCTTGTCCCAGCCATTTTTTTGCGGAGCGTTGCCGCAGGTTCGAGGAGAGCGCTCCACTCGCGGCATAGATCGCCCACAGCATGAAAATCACCAGCACCGTAAACAGCGAGATCAGGAACATTGTTTGGAAGTCGCGTTGAAGTGAGTGGATCAGGATTCAAAAGAGGTGGCGTGCGCGGAGTCCGCTATCCGGCTGAAGAGTTTACAGCGTGATGCGAAAACGTGCGTTCGCCGGAATCATACACCGTAAATCGGAGCGAAACCAAGCCCACTTCAGGAGTTGCTGACAGCGTCGTCGGCAGTAAAAAGTTCGAATATTGTATTGTTCAAAACCTGTTTAAAAGCTGTGCGTTTCTCTTCCCCAGACGTCAGCGATTATGGAGGAACGCCGATGATTTCCCGTTCAAAATCGGTCGGATTCCTGTTGAGAAAGCCTTATCTCATTGCGATTTCATTGTGGAAAACCTGTTGAAAACTATTGGGATGGAGTTGCACCCGTTCGACGGGGATCGGCCAAACCGTTGCGCCTGTTGCCAGTCCGACTCGAGGTTGACAGTGATGCATTTCGACATAAAAATGTGTCGATGTGTTCAGGGGTTACTCCCTACAACAGCGTTGAGTGACCGTTGTTTTTGAGAAGTCTGCCACCCGACTTCGCTCGTTTTCCAGCCCTCCATTAAAGCTGTCCCCATGGCAACTTCCGACCGACGAATCCGGTCCTGTTCGGGCGGTTTGGGATGCGACGAATTCCGTGGAGTGACGCACACCGGCCGCCGCCAGGTTCTTCAGGCGGGAGCGGCTGGACTTCTGGGTATAACAGTTCCCGACCTCTGGCGGGGACGTCTTTTGGCTTCCGAAACGGCATCGGCGGCGCTGCCCGGATTCGGACGGGCCAAATCCTGCATCTTCTTTTTCATGTGGGGCGGTCCCAGTCAGCTGGAGACGTTCGATCCAAAACCGGACGCGCCGGTTGAGGTCCGCGGCGAATTCCGGCCGATCGATACCGTGGTTCCAGGAATTCAGATCAGCGAACATTTCGAGCGGCTCGCGAGATGGACCGACAAAGTCGCGATCGTGCGCTCGCTAAACCATACTGACCCGGCTCATCTTTCCAGTGCGCACTGCACGCTCACCGGGCAATTAGCCCCGGTGCTCAACAGCGATGCCGAACCCCCCAGCGAGCGAGATTCGCCTCATGTCGGTTCTGTTCTCGCAAAATTGCGGCCTCCGACAAGCAGCGGAATGCCCCCTTTTGTCACGATGCCCTGGTTGACGATGCACCCGGCGGCACCTGGTGGACGAGCGCCGGGTCAAAACGGTGGTTGGCTGGGTTCCCAATACGACCCCTTTCTCGTGACGGGAGATCCAAACGAGAAAGGTTGGGCCGTTCCGGCTTTGGCGTTGAGTGACGGATTGACGATTGACCGCCTGAACCATCGGGCTCAACTGGTGAAGTTCATCGACGAGCACCGCAGGACATTCGACCAATTGGGAGCTGCCGCCGAGATGTCCGAGCATCAGCGCCGCGCCTTCGGCTTGCTCGCCTCTCCGGAAGTTCGGGCGGCGTTCGACCTGGGAACAGAATCGGATGAAACACGCGACCGCTATGGGCGCCATATTCACGGTCAATGTGCACTCCTGGCACGACGCATGGCCGAGCGCGGTGTGCCACTGGTTTCCGTGAACTGGCATCACGACGGGCGTAATTTCTGGGATACCCACGGCGATAATTTCCGCCGCCTCAAAAACGATTTGATCCCGCCGGCGGACCGGGCGCTGTCAGCTTTACTGGATGACTTGCAAAGCAGAGGACTGCTGGATGAAACGCTGATCGTCTGGGTCGGTGAATTCGGCCGTCGTCCGCAGATTTCAAAAGAAAATGCCGGTCGCGACCATTGGCCATTCTGCTACAACGGCTTACTCGCCGGCGGGGGAATTCGGGGCGGGCAGGTGTATGGCAGGAGCGATCGAGACGCCGCCCACCCCGCGGAAAATCCGGTCTCACCGCAAGATTTTGGTGCGACCGTTCTGCATGCGCTGGGCGTCGACGAAGGTCTGGTGCTACACGACCGACAGAGTCGACCTCACCGTGTTTACGGCGGTAAGCCAATCCTGCCGCTGTTCGACGGCTGAACGAATTGCACCTAGTCAACCGTTGACCAGGGAAAACCCTGATCGTCTCCCTAAAACGTTACTCCTGGCAGATTGCAGGGTTGCGATCCCGCTTGAATGTGCTTCCTAGCTGCTGCATATTGGAATACGTGAGAGAATCGTTGTGCGGGCCGGCCAAGGATTCAATCGACCGACGGAGAATCTCGATTGACCGGATGACCGCGGGACGGCATCGGAGGGGGCCGTGCCGGTTCGGAGAACGGAAACGTGATTCACAACTCGGTTGGCAATAAGGTTGCGTTGCAGTCACTGGGAACCAACCTGCAGTTGGCTGTCGCTGGACCCGGCGAACGCTTTCCGAAAAACACCACGATCGAGCGGCCTTTTGCAGTACTCGGTCGCGCGGCGGAGTGCGATGTTTCTTTGCCCAACAGCAAAGTCAGCTACCGGCATGCCTATTTCCAACAGTTAGGCGGCAGGATCTTTTGTGTTGATCTCGGCAGTCGTACGGGAACACATTGGGAATCGGGGCAACGGACGAGCGGATGGCTGACAGCAGACGAAACTGTTCGCATTGGCCCGTTCTCTGTGAAGCTTCCCGAATCGCAAGACTCGGTAAGTCCTCCCCCATTGCCCGCGGGATTCAACCCGCTGGACCGCTACCAGGATCAGTTTGGCCCGCTCCCGCAAATTGAAATCGAGTTTCTTAACGGCGCGCCGGACCATCAAACGTGGCGTGTGAGCCGGATGATCACCCTCGTAGGGAGTTCGCGACGTTGTAAGTTCCGTCTGGAAGATGAGAGCGTATCGACATTTCATTGCGGTTTGGTCTGGTCCCCCGACGGCCTTTGGGTTGTTGATCTACTCGGAAAAGGGGGAACCCACGTCGGCGGAGAGCCCGTCCGTTTTGCATTGCTCAAGGAGAAGCAGAAAGTCAAGGTTGGTCGGTTTCTGATGCGAGTGCATTACGTCGACCGAGAGACTTCGAACCACACATCCTCCGAGCAATCCTCTCCGGAAAAGGCAAAACGTCGGCGACCTCGATCCGCGGGGAAAGCCCAGCAGGCTTCCGTCGACCATCCGGAGAACGCGGAATCCTTTGCGATGCCAGAGATGGTCGCGGAGACCGCTGCAAAAGCAGTACCCGAGTTGACGCGTGAGCGCACGCAGCTGGCTGCGGAACGGCAAACACTCGACGGTCTTAAGACCGAACTCGAATCGCTCAAGGCCCAGCTCGCAGAGCGCGAACAGGGGTTGAACCGTCGCGAAGACCTCCTGGCAGGATATGAAAATGACGTGGTCGAACGAAAGCAGGAGATCGAGGCGATTCGTTCGGAGTTGGAGCGAAGCGATTCCGAGTTGGCGGCCGCGAAGCATTTGGTGCAGAAGCACTGCGACGAACTACAGGAGCGCGACGAGCAATTGAAAGCTGAGCGCTCACGATTCGATCAGGAACGATTCGTCTTTGAGCAGGAACGGCGAGACTTCGCCATTGAACGCGAGGATGTCGCGGGTTTGAAGAGCAAGCTGGAGGCGGAGTTGGCGTCACTTGCTCAGCGGCAGGAACAGCTTACTGTTCAGAAGTCTCACTTGGACCAGGCCCAAAAAGAGGCCGAGGTTCTCGCGGAAGAATATACCCGCACGGAAACCCAGCTGTTCAATCAGCGAGAATTGCTGATCCGCGAACGGGAAGCACTCGCCGACGAAAAAGCTCGCTGGCAGACAGACGCTGCGGAAGCCGACAAACGGGCCGCTGAGGCTGCGAAAAATCAATCCAAATTGTCCGCTCGAAGTTCGGATTTGAACAATCAGCTTGCCGAGTGTGAGCGGCGAAGTGAGGAGCTCGAAAAGCGGGAAGCGGAGCAGAAACGACAAAAGCAGCTTCTCGATGCGGACCGGCAAGGACTCGACAAAGAGCGAGCGGCGTTTCTTGCCGATCAGGAACGACAAAAGCTGCGTTTTGACGACTTGAACAATCGCGAACTGGAGATGGAAGCTCGCCAATTGAAGTTTTCCGAAGCTCAGGGGCGGCTGGCCACTCAATGGGAGGAATTGCACCAAAGCCAGGCTCAGCTCGAAGCGGAACGCAAGCGGATCGAATCGGAACGCGATGCACTCGCAGCTCGAGAAGAGCAGTTGCAAGATGAATCCCGATCGATCGAACGGCAGCGCAACGAAATCGCCGCAAGAACCGAGGAACTCGCGGAGTTAAAGAGCATCCTCAAGGCAGAACGCGAGCAACTTGCTCAAGGGAAAGGGCAGATCCTCGCTGCTCGCCGTGCCCTCCGACACAAGCGTGCCGAGATTCTGTCGCAGCGTGAGGAATTGCAGCAACGAAATACTGTTGGAGAGGACGACAAAACGCCTATCGCCGATATGGAATACATCGATCCGCTACCGGAACATCCGCTGGAGTTGACTCGGCGAAACAAGGTCTTCAAGACGCTTCAGGATGGGGATGTTTTGGTCGTCGTTCCGCAGGGGGATTCCAGTCAGTTTCATTATGCGGAGATTCAGACCGAAGCGAACAACGCCCGTCGTCTGCTCGATTCCGGTATGTTCACGCATGTCGTCATCGACTTTGACGGCGCGGAGATCTCCAGTGCGGTGATTATCAGCGTGATCGTCTCGCTGGCGCGGAAAGCGGGGGTGCGGGGCGGGCGAACCGTCTTGTGCCGAATGCCCGAAAAAACCCGGAGCGTATTGAAATCGATGAAGCTCGACGCGATCTGGCCGCATTTCGATGCCGTTGACGCCGCCGTGGCTTCGCTGGCAAAGTAACGTCGTTCAAAACATGGCGAGGCCCACCGGCTTTCCCGTCGCGAGTCCTTCCTCGGCGGCCAACGCCATTTGAAAACAGCGGTGCACGTCGGCGATATCCGCCACCGGAATGAGTCCTCCCGCAACGCGTCGGCAAAAGTGATCGAGCATCACTTCGGTCTCCGTCCGGTCCGCCGTGAGCGACTCCCGTTCTCTTGTGGATTCGACTTGCCACTCGATCTCGGCCACATTCTCAATGGTCGCGCGACCTGATTCACAGGTAATCGTGAAGCGGAGTTCCCCGGCACAATTGGGGAGTTGTACGGTGCTTCCCGGCGGCCGGGCGTGGATGCGGATTTCCGTTTCGGGCGATTCTCCTCCGGAACGCCGCTGACTGAACTGAACGCGTACTTGGCTACCGGATGAACTTCCCGGGAATAGGGGTTCCAGCGGTGTTGCACGCAACGATACCGGCGACGTGCGAATGACATAGCAGCACCAGTCAAACAGCCCGAGCAGGAAGTCCGTTTCCGTATCTTGTCCGGCCAGCGTCTCGCGGGCACCGGCATCGGGAGCGATCGCCTCGATCAGCACATGCCGCGGTTTCCCGAGCCGGGTGGCCATCAACTCCTGCAAACGGCTGGTTGCCGGCGTGTACCGACGGCTGAACTCCGTCATGATGGTGGTTTGCGCGGAGTTCGACAAATCCCGCAACCGCGCGATCTTTTGCAGATCGTTCCCCAAACTTCCGGCGACAAACACCGGTTTCTCACCGCAACACAAAAGCTCCAGAGCTTCCGCGGCGTACCAGTCGGAATCGAGAAACAAGATCCCGCGGATATCCGCGTGCTGGATGAGAGCACGTAGACCCTGTATGGGAACGGCCCCTAATTCCACGGCGACCTGGGCCGCGCGATCGGCTACCGCATCGTACACCGCGCGCACCCGAATCCGTTGCGACAGCTTGCCCAATGCCGCGCGATATCGGCTCTCCCAGAGCGATCCGAGACCAATGACTCCGACGTTGATCATGGCAGCTTGGTTTGCCGGATATGCAGGAAGGGGCGGGAATCTCCGCCGCGAGACGATCCAACATCATAGACACGCCCGTCGCGAATTACCAACCGCATCTCTTTCAATTCGACAGCCGCGCAGCAGCGGAAAAGACCGCCGTTGATCGGATACGGCTTGCGGCCTAGAATACCCGGGCGGCGAGTCCGACCGACGCAAATGTTGCGACGATGATTCGTACGTCACGGTAATTTGGGTGCGTTCGTTCCCCCAGGCCTCGTATCGAGTTCGATTACGGCCGAGCCAGGCAGCTTTGCAATCTCCACGGAGGGGAAAATGGACAGTCGCCTCCCGACGGCATCCCCTGAACCAGTCGCTTCCCCCACGGCCGCATTCGTCGAGGAAGTTGAGATTGTCGGACACATCGTTGACAGCCTGCTGCTTCCGAAAGTGCTCGACGAGATCATGCTGCTCGGCGGACGCTTCGCGATCCATGAGGTCCGCATTGGACATCGAAGATCCGATCCGAGTTACGCTCGGCTCGACGTGATCGCCGATACCCCGGCTGTGCTGGAAGCAATTCTCTCTTCCATTGGCCAGCATGGCGCTGTTCCGGTTCAACAGCAGGATTGTCGACTCGTTTCGGCCGATATGGACGGAGCCTTTCCCGAAGGTTTTTACTCCACGACCAACCAGGACACCGAGATTCGCCTGGGCGGAAAGTGGCTTCAAGTCCATGAACAGGAAATGGATTGCGGCATTCGGGTCGATCTGGAAACAAAACACGCCGCCTGTGTGCCGATGTCGGACGTGCGTGCGGGAGACATGATTCTTGTCGGACGCGCCGGCACGCGCGTGCATCCCCTCGAGCGAGACACACACAATCACGACGTCTTCGGGTTCATGGCGAGTACAGTCTCCAGCGAGAAACCCAAAGGGGTGACCGTTCGGGAAATCGCTGGGGCCATGCGACGGGCTCGTGAAGGGCACGGAAAAATCCTCGTGGTGGCCGGGCCGGCCGTTGTGCATACCGGCAGCCGCGAGCATCTCAGCCATCTCATCCGCCATGGTTTTGTCAATGTCCTCTTCGCCGGCAACGCCCTCGCGACGCACGATATCGAACAGTCATTCTTCGACACGAGTCTCGGCATTTCGATGCGGCACGGCGGCTCGATCAAGGAAGGGCACGAACACCACCTCCGGGCGATCAACCGCATCCGCCGCATCGGCGGCATTCGGCAGGCGGTCGAGCAGAACATCCTTACCAGTGGAATCATGTATGAGTGCATCCAGAATCATGTTCCGTATCTGCTCGCCGGCAGCATTCGGGACGACGGCCCGCTTCCGGACGTTGTCACCGACGTCATCGAAGCGCAGCGGAAAATGCGCGAGTTATGCCACGGTGTCACCTTTGCACTGATGATCGCGACGACGCTGCACTCGATTGCCGTAGGCAACTTGCTGCCGGCCCGCGTGAAAGTGGTCTGTGTCGATATCAACCCCGCCACCGTCACAAAGCTGGCCGATCGTGGGAGCTTTCAGACCATCGGTCTGGTCACGGACGTCGAGCCGTTCCTGCGGGTGCTCGTGCAGGAACTTGGTGTGGTGTGAGTTGCACGGCACGGACGTGGTCCGACCGCCGCTACGCCCGCAGATTCTTGGCCATCCATGCGTCAGCCGAATCCGCCTGCTCGTCGTTGATCACGCGTTCCACGATTTTCTGCTGAGCCAGTTTGATCTGCTGCGAGATCAAATCGCTGGCGAGCGGTTCCTGATCCTTCATGCCAAGCTTCTGCAGCATGCTGGTGACACAGTTCCCAACGGTTCCCTTCAGCAGCGCATCATTGAGCGCCAGATGATGGGTCACCCGGCTGCGGCAAGGGAGTCCCTGCGCGAATTCCGCCACCTTTTCGTCGTGCAGCCGCAACGGATGCCGCTCACCGACGATGATTTCGATCGTCTCCGAATCTCCGAAGATCGCCGCCGAGGTCGAGACGTAATTCAACTGGCCGGAGAGCGTGGCGGTCACAGGACCGTCGATGTCGTCCGCGCCGGCGATCTTTTCGAGTTCCGCCAATGTGTCTGGAAAATGAGCGACGAGAATGATCGCCAGCGGGGCATCCTCGGCCTGAAACCGTGCATTGACGAGCCTCTTGATACCCGCGAACTTTGCTTCCCGAGTCACCCAAACCGCATCGGACAGGGCAATGATGTTTTTTCGTTCGCCGATCAACCAGTTCAAGATTTTCATGAGCGTCCCTTTCTCGCTGGAGCCGCCGACCGTGCTAACACGTATACCGACGTTGCTCTAACTGCGAGAACGGGATGCAGGGGAGAAGGGATCACAAATTCCGGCGGACCGCTTCGGAGAGCTGCCGCAACTCAAGGGGGCGAAAGATGATCGGCCGGGCATACAAGTGGTTTCAAGACAGGGAGGGCGAGGCTCCCGCCGAGCCGCTGCGACCGGAAGTCTCTCGTTATGG
>CAZVJA010000167.1:0-11583 GCA_964626885.1 uncultured Planctomycetaceae bacterium
CATCGATTAACCTGCCGGGACGTGACGGGTACCAGCGTCTGCTGGCGATCGATCCCCTGGTGCTCGGGATGACGACGGACTGCCTCGTAATTCTTGGTCACATGAACGTGGATACGATCGTCGGCCGAACCGGCGCCACGAGCACCAAGCTGGAGAAAGAGACCATTGAAGGCGGCGAGACCTGGAAGATCTCCAGCGAGTTTCCCAACGGGCTCAAAACGAAGATCTGGATCTCTCCCCAAAAATCCTATGGCGTGGTGCGGATCGCGACGGAAAATGGTCCCACCTATATCAGCGAAGTGCAACTCAAGAATTTTCCGGAAGCTGACATCTGGTTTCCCGAACGGGTAATCACGAAGCGCTTTATGAACGGCAAATTACACAGCGAGGAGCAGATGATCATCGATGAGGCGAGCTTTGGCCGGAAGATTGATGAACAGCTCTTCGAGCTCGCCGGCCTTGAGCTTCCGCCGGAAACGCCGGTGACGGACAATACCGCCCCCGAAGCGGAGAGCCAAAAGATCTGGGACGGCGCGTCGCTTGTTTCCGCCAAACGGCCCCAGCCGAACTTTCCGCGCTTCGAGGCCCCGAAGCGCAGCCGTTGGCTGTTGGTCGCGGTCAATCTAGCGGGGATCGCCCTCTTGCTCTTCGTTCTCTATTGGCGACGCAGGCATCGCGCCGCTTGATAGGCATCGCGTGCGAATGCGCCCGTCTAAAAACAAAAAAACCTTTCGCGGACCGAGGAAATCCGGTGACTCGGCTTGAGCCGATACCTGGTTTCCTCGGTCGCGAAAGGCTACGTCCCCCCCTGACGTCAGACACGTGATGGGGCAACCCCCGCCAGCATGTCTGCCGCACGCAAAAACTGCCCTGGTCTTCCGGTGTTTAGACTTGTAGGGACGCGATAAAACGTTGCGTGCGAACGTGAGTGGAGAGGTGTTTCAGGGGCCGGCTTCCTCGTTCAGGCCTTCACGGACTGCCTGCTGCTGGAGTTTGTATTCCGCCAGAGCGCGGCGTTCGTTGTACAGTTTGTCTTCCGGACCGGCCGGGAAGTATTGCACGTCGTCGTAGAGATAATACGCCGACGGGAGCGTCTGGCCCGACATGTGCGTCTGACAGCCGGTTGCGGCGAGCGACAATAGCCCGCAGCCCAGCAGGGCCGCTCGGGCCCATTTCGCTGTGTGTGAACAGTGCATCTTCGACCTCATCCGTGATTCCGCAGTAAAGGGAACTGCTTCCGGCACAACATATCATCGGCCGTTAGAATCGGAATCTACGGTACAATCCGCCAATTTTGACTCGAATTGCACAGAGAGGCGTCTTGCACGGGGTGAAAGTCGGGGCGCAGTGCTTCCCTCAGCCTAAAACCTGGAATGACGCAACCCCTTATTTCTTAGGGGGTTTCTTGGGCTGAAACGCCCGCTGAAGCTCCTCCAGGCTGGTGACCCCTTCCGCCACCAGCTTCAACCCCGCCTGCTGGAGTGTCGGCATCTTTTCCTTCCGCATCAGGGTTTTGATTTCCGGAGGCCCCCCCCCTTTGATAATCAGTTGCCGCATGGCGTCGGTCATCTCAAGCATCTCAAACATCGCGACCCGGCCCAAATACCCGACCCCGCCGCAGACGCCGCACGGCTCGATTTCCACCTCTTCCCCCCGCTCGTTGGTATACGTGGCCGGAGGAGTGCGAAACAGGGTTCGCGTTTCCGGGGGCAGCCCTACCTTGGCGAGCAGTTTGGGATGGGGCCGATACGCCGCCCGGCACTTTGTGCAGATCTTGCGAATCAGCTTCTGGCTGACGATCGCGTTCAGCCCCTCGGCAACCACTTTGGCATCGCCGACGAGTTGCACCAGCGACAACAGGGCGCGAATCACGTCTTGGCAATCTTTTCCTTGAAACTCCGAAATCAGAGCGAGCCGCTCCTGGTTCTTGAACATCACGTCCGCCGTCGCCTTGTCGCGCAGCGGGTCGAGGAAGATCACATCCCCCTCGGCTCGCACCGCCCGATCGAACGTCGTCTGCAGATCGTCCCCTTCCAGTTTCTCGAACTTGACGACGTTGGGGAGATCTCGCCCCTGGAGATCTCCGAACGTGTAAACCGTGTATTGATAGGCATCAACGGCCCGCAGCATACCGTAGGTGGTGGAGGACGTTCCGGAGCCCGACGGCCCGACCCCCAGCAGGATCCCCTTCTTGTGGGAGGTCATCTCGCGAATTTTGGCTTTCATCTCTGGCGGAAATCCCAGCTCTTCCGGCGTTTCCATCTTCACCGAGAGATCGCGGACCGAGATCGAAAGTCGTTCGACACCCCCTTCGGCCGGCGCGCTCTTGACGCGCAGCTCGTATTTCTTGTTCTCCAGTTCGGCACGCACCCCCCCCGACTGCGGCTTCTTTCGCTCATTGATATCGAGCCCGGAGAGCAGCTTGGTCATTTGTGTCACCGCGTGCCCCTGCTGTTTCGGCATCCTGCCGCCGGAATAAGGCACACCGTCAATCATCAGGGTCACAATCGCCCGATCCCCTTTCGGATCGATGCGGACTCCCTCGGCGCGGCGGAGAAGAGCGTCGGTGATCAGTTCCTTGGTGGGAACCAGCGCTGCCTGGGCGAGACGGGCATTCGCGCTCAGGTTCACCTCGCGACCGCTGAGCGCTCCCTGGAAGACGACATACTCGATCTCTTCCTCTTCCGTCTCTTCTTCAATCTGCTTTTTGTTCTTGCCGAAGCCGAAGATCACCGATCTCACCTCCCGCGGCCTGGCGCGGACCTGTTGGAATCTTGCCTCGGCATCTCCCCTGTTCCCCGGGGACGGCCCTCGCCGAGTATCGAACTTCGCCCCGTTCTCCGCGCGGCGACCCAAAATATGCACCAACTTTTATTTTGGCAGTTTACCGTGGCATTGGAAAGCATCTCCATGAGAAACCGGCACCGCATTGACCCGCGAGCCGGGGAAATCTCTCCGTGAAATCCCCTTTTGCCAGGGGGGAAATACCGCCCCCCACGCCCGCCAGAAGCGACGAGAGATTAGAGCAAACCGTACCGGGTCAACGTCGCTTTCAACGCCGACATTTGTGTCGCGTCCAGCGGCGTCATCGGCAGCCGCACCTCCCCGGTATCCCGCCCGAGCATCTGCATCGCAGCCTTGAGGGGAATCGGGTTGGTCGCGAGGCCGAGCATATCACGGCAAAGGGGGAACAACTTGCGATGCCACTCTTCCGCCTTGACGGTGTCCCCGGACTTGTAGGCAGTGATGAGTGCCTTCACGTCCTTGGGCACAATATTTCCCGCGACCGATACCACGCCGCTTCCGCCGATCGCCATCAGGGGAAGCGTCAGGCTGTCATCGCCGGAAAGCAGCGTCAGCTCGCTTAGCGCCAGAACCTGCGACGCCTGGTCCATCGAACCGGTCGATTCCTTGATCGCCACGACGCTCGGCAGTTCCGCAATGCGGGCGATTGTCTCCGGCTCAATGTTCTTCGCGGTACGGCCGGGAATATTGTACAGCACGATCGGCAGATCCACCGCTTCGGCGACCGCCTTGTAATGTTGATAAAACCCTTCCTGGGTCGGCTTGTTGTAATACGGTGCGACCATCAGCGCCGCGTCGGCTCCCACTTTCTTTGCGTACTTCGTAAGACGCACCGCTTCCGCCGTGCTGTTGGAACCGGTCCCCGCCATCACCTTGATCCGCCCCGCGGCCTGCTCGCAGACAACCGCAATGACCCGCTCATGCTCATCGTGCGAGAGGGTCGGGCTTTCGCCCGTGGTGCCGACGGGACTGACGCAGTCGGTCCCCATTTCAACATGATAATCGCCAAGCTTCCGCAGCGCGGGTTCGTCAACCGCTCCTCCACGATACGGGGAGACCAGCGCCACCGTCAACCCCGCGAACTTTTCCCCTTTACGTCCCATCTCTCGCAACTCCAGAATTTCCAAATGTTGTCAGCCTGATCAATCCGTTCCGCCCTGCCGGGAGTACTGCTTCCCGTTGGCATCCCGCCTCGGTCGGCAACCCGTGGCACCGGCGTCATGCCGGTGTGAATTACCCAACTCCATTTTCGGAACAGGCGAGACGCCTGTTCCAGAGGCAGCATATTTTACCGGTTCTTCCAATCGACGTTCGACAATTGCGCCAGCGCCAATTGCAGCGCGTGCGTTCCGTTGCGCCCCAGTCCCTGTGCCTTTACCGCCAGATAGAGCTGGTGTGCCAACGCCAACCCCGGAAGGGCGAGCCCCATGCGCTTCGACTCCGCCAGCGCGATCCCCATGTCTTTGATGAAGTGCTCGACGAAGAATCCGGGATCGAAATTGTTATTCATGATCCGCGGGCCGAGGTTCGATAACGACCAACTCCCCGCCGCGCCGCTGGCGACCGACTGCATGACCGTCGGCAGGTCCAACCCCGCCTTGTAGCCGTACAGCAGCGCCTCGCAGACACCGATCATCCCGGAGGCAATCAGAATCTGATTGACCATCTTCGTATGCTGCCCGGCTCCCGCCCCCCCCTGATGAACAATCGTTTTGCCCATCGCATTGAAACAGGGAGCGAGCGCTTCGACGACGTCCTTATCGCCGCCGACCATGATCGACAGCGCCGCGTTCTTCGCTCCTACATCTCCTCCCGAGACCGGGGCATCGACACTGTGCACCCCTTTCGTTTTGGCGACTGCATAGATTTCAGCCGCCAGCGACGGATCGCTGGTCGTCATATCGACCAACACATTCCCCGATTTCGAACCCGCCAGGGCTCCATCAGCTCCCAGCATCACTTCACGGACATCGTTGGGAAATCCGACGATGGAAAAGATGATGTCGGAGGCTTCCGCCACCTTCTTTGGGGAGCCGGCCCATTGGGCTCCCTTGGCCACGAGTGCTTCCGCCTTGCTGCGTGTCCGACTGAAAACCGTGGCCGAGAAACCGGCGTTCATCAGGTGGCCGACCATGCTGGTTCCCATGACCCCCGTGCCGATCCAGCCGACCTTGGTTTTACCCGGTTCAATCTTCAGTGCAGCCATGACGCGCGCTCACCCCTCTTGTTCACTCTGGGAACAACCCGCTTTCGAAAACATCCTCTCTTGCCGCATCGCGACCGTCTCACGGTTTTTCGAGTATCACCCGGATTAAAGGGCGAATATTGCGGCGTGTTTGAGGCCACAGTATACCGGACTGGTATGATGAAGTCACCCAACGGCCTGGAAGCTGGACACGTCGAACGACCACGCGGGGGATGAATTTTTTCCAGCGAGCCTCCGGCTTCGCGACCAGCCCGCCAGACTGATATAATGCTTTGCAGACGTAAGAAGCGGCCCGTCGGCGCGAGGCGCGCCGCTTTCACCGGCTTTCTCGGTGTGTCCTAATCTAAAGAGTTCGCGTGATGTTCTGGAGTCCTTTGCGTGCGCGATCATCTTGAGTTCATTCGCCAATGCCGTGATCGGTTCGACACAACCGGAGCAATTGCTCCCAGCGGTCGATTTCTCGCGGCAACGTTAACGAAACCGTTGTCGCAGCATGGCCGCCCGGTGCGCGTTCTGGAGGTCGGTCCCGGCACCGGTGCAGTCACCCGCAGCATCGTAAGGCTTCTCAAGCCGGACGATCATTTTGATCTTGTGGAGCTCAACGAAACCTTCGTCGCCGTCCTGAAGCGGAACTTTGAAAAACATCCCGACTACCAACGAGTCGCCGCTCAGTCGCGGATTCACAATTGCCCGTTGGAGGACTTTCCGCACGAAGGAACATACGACTTCGTGATCTCCGGGCTGCCGCACAACAACTTTCCACCGGACGTGGTGGCGCGCATCTTCGAGACCTACTTTCAGCTTCTCTCGCCGGGGGGCGTGCTATCGTATTTTGAGTACATGTTCATCCGGCCGGTCAAACGGAGAATCTCCGGCGCGCGGGAACGAGCGCGGTTCGGGAAACTGGACGAAATCGTACATCACCACTTCCGCAACTACCGCTTCCGCAGAGAGTGGGTCTATCGGAATATTCCTCCGGCGTGGGTGCATCATCTGCGCGCCCCAGATGAAAAAACCCCTCGGAACTGACTCCGAAGGGCACTTCATCTTCAGTTGAAAAATAATAGCAAGGGAGGCGTGGCTGGCAATTACGCTTGCGACGTCCCCCCTTGCCGAACGGCCGCGTTGGCAGACCGCCCTGTTCTCAACATTTCTGGTCAAACTCAGGGTTTCTGGTTCTCCGGTTTTTCTGGATCGAACTGCGGCTCGCCGGGCCGATTTGCTCCCGGACCGCGGCCTTTTCCTTCCAGACCACCGGGACGAGCGTGTCCCAGTTCGTTCATGTCGATTGCACCGTCGCCGTTCGCGTCGATCATCGAGAAACGTTGCTTCATCTTCGGCGGGGCTTCGTCTTCGGAGATCTTGCCGTCGTCGTTGGCATCAAGCTGTTCGAACATCCGTTGCATGAACTCCATTCCGCGACCGCCGGGCCCATCCGGACCTCCCGGTCCGCGAAAACCTTCCGGACCGCGGCGTCGACCTTCTTGCGGAGGACCATCCTGCGGAGGACCACCTTGGGGCGAACCCTCTTCGGGAGGACCACCCGCTCCAGGGCCACGACGTCCTCGAGGCCCGTCTTCCGGGGGCCCCTGCGGACCATTGAAACCTTGAGGACCAAATCGTCGCGGATGCTCTCCTTCCGATCCCGGTCCTTGTGGCCCTTGTGGACCACGTCGACGCGGACCGAATTCCCCGCGCGGTCCACCCTGCGGGCCACGGGCCATCTCTTCGCCCATCTCTTCCGGAGGGGGTCCCATCAACTCGCGCGGATCAAGTTCGCCGTCGTTGTTCTCGTCCAGCTCGTTGAATTTTTCCGTCGCCTTGGCAAGCTCATCGCGACTGAGGCGACCATCCTTGTTCGTGTCGAACACTTTCATGAAGTTCGGCCCATGCGGTCCCGGACCTCCTGGGCCTCGGCCTTCGGGTCCCTCGCCCTCCGGACCTCCCGGACCACGTCCGCGCGGCGGGCCCCCCTCTGGACGACCGGGGCGTCCCGCACCATCGCGGAATCCCTGCATCCGCTTACCGACTTCCTCCGCGAACTCATCGGCGGTGATCTCATCTTTGCCGAGCTTCTCGAGCGCTTCGTGGATTCGAGGACGTTCGGTCGCCTCTTCTCGTGTCAACTTGCCATCATGATTCTTATCGAGCATGCCGAAGATGCGGCGCGGGTCGAAATCGCCGCGTCCTGGACCGCGACCGCGCTCCTGAAACGCCTCCGGGCCTGCAACCGGGTCTTGGTTCTGCTTCACCGATTCCAGGAACTCATCCTTGGAAAGCGAGCCGTCTTTGTCTTTGTCCCCCACGCGCACCAACCGCTCGAAGATGCGAGCATGATCCCCTTCCGCTTCCTTGGCCTCAATCTTGCCGTCGGCGTTCGCGTCCAGCTTCTTGAAAAGCTCTTCCGGGGCCGGTCCGGGGCCTTCCCCCCAGCCGATCCCGCCGAGCCCAGATATCAAAACCGCTGAAATCCCCAGTATCGCAATGTGTCTCATCGTCCTGTTCCTGCCTGCTAAGGTGGGACTGAGCCGTTCAGCTTGAACTGTCACTGAACTAGGCCGATAAGTACCAAACACCGCGGGCGGGGCAGGGTTTCGCCGAATCCGGGACTGCGGCCGGAATTTTTTCGCGCGAGAACAGCCGGGCTTCGCCTCTCAATTCAGCGGCAAAACAGACGACCATCGGCGTTCAGCGCACAATTGCGAGAGACGCGAGATCCCAACCGGTTTGGTCACCGATGGGAATTCTCCGCTGCCAGCGCCAGCGCCCCATGCACGACGACCAGCTCTCCCAGCCCCGCCGGCAGGATTTCGAAGGAATCAGCCAACGGGGGGAAAACATACTGGCGAACGTCGCGCCGTAGCGGTCCAAAGAAAAGCGTTTCCCCCGCGAGCGATACCCCCCCGCCCACGACGACTACATTCACCGCCAGCAGAGTGATGACCTGTGCAATCCCCCAACCCAGCGCCTGGCAGGCGCGGTCAATCACAAGACACGCCGCCTGATTGCCGGCTTCCGCCGCCATCGCGACATCGCGGGCGGTGATTTGCGCGGGATCATCGTCGGCTCGGCGCAACAGATCCGCCCGGTCGAGCGGATCGCATTCCGCTAAACAGGCACGAGCCGCCGCTTCAATCCCCCGGCCGCTGGCAATCGACTCCACGGTAATCTCGGGACGGTCTGCATCGAGCCCGGGTCGCAGATGACCGATCTCCGCCACCGCGGGACGCCCGCTTCCGTACAACTTCCCGTCAATCACGAAGCCGCCGCCGACTCCTGTGCCGACGGTGACAAAGAAGACCGCTTTCTTTCCTCGGCCCGCGCCGAACTTCGCTTCCGCCAGTGCCGCGCAATCGCAGTCGTTCCCCAGCTTCGTCGGCACGCCGTATTTGTCGCGGCACCACTCCGCCAGAGGAAAACGGTCCCATCCGGAAATCTGATGACTCTTCGTCACGATGCCCGCTTCGGAATCGATCGGACCGCCGAAGCCGATGCCCGCTCCTTGCACTTCGTGCCGCTCCACCATCTTCCGGCCGACCCGTTCCATGTCCGCCAGGATCCCCTCCGCCCCCTTGCTCGGGTCGACGTCGAGCCGTTCGAACGCAACGAACGCGGAGCCGTCACCGCGCCCCACACCGAGCTGCAATTTCGTTCCGCCGATTTCAATGCCGAGGTACATGATATTTTCCAGATGAGCCGCGTCGGAAAGGAACGAGAATCGTGACGGCAGTTCCATCCTATTCGTGGATTGATTGCGGAACACACCGCGCGCGGCCTCGATTGTGGCCAGCCGCCGCAGGGAGTTCAAGCGGTTGTGTTAAGACGCGAAGGAGCGCGGATGTGAGGCCGTCCGAAGTGGTTGACGGTACAGAGTTTGGGCGTCGTTTGTTCGAGTCAGCGATCGCGGTGACGACGGACATGATGTTGTTCTGATTCGCACACGGCCTGTCGGGCCTCGCAAAAGGTCATTACACCGTACACCACCGCGGCAATCGTGCAGACTAAGAAAAAGAGGACGGAGACGTAACTCCGGTTTCCCGCTAATCGGGACCGGTCAGCGCGACCGGGGATGTACACGACGTTGACCATATCCTGCGGACGATTCCAGGTACGGGGAACTGCGTCCCGTTCGGTACGCGATTCATCGGTCACTTCATCAAGGAACGTATAGACCACCTCGAAATACAATTTCTTTCGAAACCGACGCGTGTACAATTCACTCGGCTCGATCACTCGTTCGATTTTCGCCGTCGTCGTGCGGCCACGCAACGTGTACCAAAGCTCTTCCCAGGCAAAGTAGGTCGAAATCGCGAACAGCACCGGTACCGCGATCATCAGAAAGCAGCCGAAGGGAGCATCTTCATTTTGCGCCTGCGGAGAGCCGCGCCGGTGCATGTGGAAGGAGCCGAATCCCCACATCGGAACAGCCTCGAATTCAACTAAGAATTGAGATCGAAAGCTCGCGACCGCCGTTCAGAAAGAAGCGGTGGTTTCAAAACCGGGAGGGCGACGCTCCTGCGGAGCCGCCATCACCAGAGACTTTCGAACACAGCGGCTCGGCGGGAGCCTCGCCCTCCCAAATACAAGTTTTAAGACAGCTTTAGCAAAACGCCTGCGATGTCGGCTTGATCGTCAGCTCCGTGACATGCGCCCGCGGCGGCAGGCAGCAAACCATCAGCGCCGCCTGCGCGACGTCGTCCGATTGCAGAATCCGTGCCCGATGCTCCGGAGTCACCGGAACCGGACGATGTATGAGGATCGGTGTGTCGACTTCGCCGGGGTAAATGTTCGTCACGCGGATGTTCGCGTCTTTCTCTTCCTGCGAAACGGTCAGGCCGAGAGCCGCCATCGCGAATTTCGACGCGTTGTAGGCAACCCCGCCGAGCAGCCCGGCTCGAATGCCGGCGATCGAGACGATATTGATGACCAGGCCGTCCTTCCGCGCGCGCATCTCCGGCAACACGACATGCAGGCAGTTGTACGCGCCGGTCGCGTTGATCTGCAGGATCTTGTCCCAGTCTTCCGGTGCCAGATCGCGCATGGACCGCTTCGGCACATTGATTCCGGAACTGTTGATCAGAATATCGATCCGCCCAAGTTCGCGCTGGGCCCAGTCGATGAGCGCATTGACGCTCGCCCGGTCAGCCACATCGACCGTGTGCGTCAGGATTGCCGGTTCGCCTTTGAACTGCTTGGCCGCCTCGCGAAGTTTCTCTTCGCGCCGGCCGGCGATGGCCACGCGGCAACCTTCCTTCGCAAGCAACAAGGCGCACGCCTCGCCAATGCCCGTGCCGCCCCCCGTAATCAATGCTGTTTTGCCTGTGAGTTTCATGTGATGTCGATTCCTGATGGCAGTAAACTTGTGGCTCCATTAGCTCCATTTAACCTCACCACGGAGACACAGAGGACACGGAGCATGCTGAATTCAGATTAAGTATTCATAATAATTCGACGGGCCTCGGACCACGGGATTAGCGATACCTGACTGCTCTCAATCTCGCGAACTCGCCGGTAAATTTCACCGGCCCACAACGAGTGAACAGCCTCTTTATCCTCAACACCCAGGCTGGCAATTAAAATTTCCGCTAGCCGGGCGCGGTCTCGCTCGGATAACTGCATCGCTTGCTCAAAGATCTCGTCCATCCTTTGGTCCATGGGAAACGATTCTACCGAACCAATGTCCGCGATATAGGTCTTCGTGTGGTGAGATGACTTCCATCAAAACGGAAATTGTCCGTCGATCTTAGAGCCCGCCAGCTCGACCAGGAAGTCGGCTAGACGCGAAACGATGATCTCCATCAGCCGTTCTCCCTTTTCCGCCGTCGCGGGATGCGGGTTGCCCGAGCCGCTGTTGGTCGTCAGCAGATGCCATGGCCGGGTGATCGAAACCCAGCCCTTGTTCACCGCGTCGAATCGGGTCGAGCGGACCGCACCGTCGTCGGCCGCGATCTTCCCGGTGGCTGCATCAATTGCCACCAGATGCGAAAAACAGGCCAGGCCGAGCGCCGTTTCCATCTCTCCGGCATGATCTCCCGCGTCATCGAAAATTTCTTTCTGCACATCCGCGGAAATTGCGCGAAACCAGTCGCACAAAAACAGATGCACGCGCGTCGTGCCGTACAATTCGCGCAGCATCGGCTTGACATCGTTTCCCCCGTGGCTGTTCAGAATCAGCAACTTGTGAACCCCGTGCTGATCCAAAGACGCCACGAGATCGTGAATCACGGCGAGCAGCGTCGAGGGATTGACGTTCATCGCCAGCGGAAAGCGCATCTGGTTCGTTTCGGTGCCGTAGGGAATGGCCGGCAGCATCACCACGCGGGCGCCGCGCCGATACGCTGCTTCGCACGCACGCCCGGCGATCGCTTCCGATTCGAACGTGTCGGTCCCGTAAGGTAAATGGAGATTGTGCGGCTCGGTGGCTCCAAGCGGCAACACCGCCACATCATACGGCTGCTGTTTCACATGACCGTAATTGATCTCGGAAAGAATCCACTCACGCATGGGGGTAGGGGTCAGCGACTGTCTTGGTTTTCAAGTGGATGGTAGAGGATTTTTCCAGGGTTGTTGAG
>CAZVJA010000168.1:0-11497 GCA_964626885.1 uncultured Planctomycetaceae bacterium
CGACCGACCACGCGCGGCTGGAGTGGGCTGAGCTGATTTCAGACGCGATTGCCAAGATGACCGAGTTCAACAGGGGACGCATCCATCCCCACTGGGAATCGCAGCTGACTGCCGTGGGAATGGCCCTGAAAGGGTACACGTCGGCCAAGCAAGAGCTTGTGAGCGCCGGCTTCGATCGGGAAGCCGTCGAAAAAATGTCGGTCGGGCAGGTTCTGGCGATTCAGGAATCCCGGATCACACGTCACGTGGCCGACTCCCTGAGAAAGTGGACCTTTGTCGAACGCCCGGAATCCCGTCAACGACTCGAAAACGCTCTCGAAGAACTGCAACGCGAGGGATACCTGGCTCCTTTTCCCAATAACCGTGAAACGATCCCTGTGGCGACGTTCCTGCTGCCAGCCATCAACCAAATGAACGAAGCGATTCTTCGCCGGGACATAGAGTTCGCGGCTCTCCGGGTGATCGAAGCGCTCCGCATGCATGCCGCGGAGCATAACGGTCAACTGCCAAAATCCCTGGCGGACGTTCACATCGTACCTGTCCCGAACAACCCTCGCACGAACGCCCCCTTCCCTTACCGGCTCGAAGGGAACAAAGCGACTCTTGAAGTCCGCCGAACGACCGTCGCTCCCAAACCGATGAGCGACATTGACAAGATTTATGAAATCACGATCGACACGGCGGGTCCATCGAATCGCGCGAAAGGTGGGAACTGATTCGAAAGACGTTCAAAAGTCGTTTTCCGGGAGGGCGAGGCTCCCGCCGAGCCGCCACGTCCGAAAGACTCTCTATTTGATCGAACCCCAAACGCTACTCGGAACTGCCCCGCATCTCTTCCCGATTTCGATGCCCACAGAAAAAATTCGCAATATTGTCGCATGAACCAGAATACGAACACATCCATTGGGGAATCAGAATGAAATTCGCAGCTCGCACGGTACTCGCCTTTGCTCTTGCTTGCCTGCTCATTCCGCGGTCTTACGCCGACGAGTCCGACTCTTCACCGCTCCCGTCGGCACTCGCGCCGTTCATTGAAGAAGAGACGATCGCCGTCGTCCGGCTCGATGCCGAGCGGATCAACATTCCCGCATTCGCGGCTCAACTCGAAGCGGCGGTCCCAATCGACGAGAATAGCCGCGTGCCGTTCAACGCGGGGAAAGTGATGCTCGCGGGGTTCGTCGATCAGTTCCGAAAGGCGGGAGGACGAGAAGCCTATCTGGTCGTTACGCCCGCCGGGGACCTGACCAAGATGGCCTTCTTTGTCGTCCCGGTCGCAAAGGAACCTGACCTCAACGGGCTGATGAACCTGCTTCCGCCCGGATCTGCGAATGGCGGTAACCCGCTCTCGGGAATGTCGGCGGCGGAATGGAACGGCACCATCTTCTACGGACACACCGAGACCCTCGACCGTTTGAAATCGCCGGAGTCGAAAAAGCGAGCCCTTCCACGGGAGGCCTTCACTGCGGTGGCGAAATACCCGATCCAGGCATTCATCCTGCCGAACGCCGACCAACGGCGCGTCATCGACGAATTCCTGCCGGGGGCGGCCTCGTCGCCGGGAAAGCCGGTTCGAGATGCGTGGGATGGCGGCATTCAGTGGATCGCGCTCGGTATCGGGGCGACGGAGATGGGAGCCGAAGCGAAACTCGAAATCGCCTCGAAGGACGAAAATTCCGCCCGCGCGCTGCGGCTCTGGACCGACGATCTGGGACGGGCGATCGCCACGCACGAAGGGCAGAACGCCATCCCGCCGGAGATCGAGCGCGTCATCCGCATCCTCACGCCGCAGGTCACTGGCAATCGTCTCTCGCTGACGCTTGGACCGGAAGAGACAAAGCAGCTGGCGGTGCTGGTCGCGCAACCGGTTAGGGGGATGCGAGAAGAGGCGCTCACTTCGCAATCCAAGAACAGTCTCAAGCAACTCGCCCTCGCAATGCATAATTATCACGATGTCTATAAACAATTTCCTCCCGCCGCCATTCGGGACAAAGAGGGAAATCCGCTGTTGAGCTGGCGTGTTGCCGTGCTGCCGTACCTCGACGCCAAGAATCTGTATGACCGATTCCATCTCGACGAACCGTGGGACAGCGAGCACAACAAAAAACTGATCTCGCAGATGCCGGATGTGTTGGCCTCGCGCAGTGACAAGTTGAAGAAAGAAGGAAAAACGACGTTTCTGGTTCCCATCGGCGAGAAAACAATCTTCGGCCCAAAGGAAGGAGTTCACATTCAGGACATCATCGACGGCACTGCCAATACGCTACTGATCCTCGAAGCCGACGAGTCCCAGGCAGTCATCTGGACCAAGCCCGACGACCTGAAGGTGGATGGAGCCGATCTCAAGAAGACGCTATTTGGAAACCGCGCGGCAGGTTTCGGCTGCGTCTTCTGCGACGGTGCGTGGCATCACATCAAGCCGGATGTCGGGGAGGACTTCCTGCGGGCGATTCTTACGCGCTACGGCAAGGAGTCGGTTAACTGGCCGAATTGAAATGTACCCGTTGCTGTTGTTTCTCGCACCTTGGTTGCCTGCCGAGGCGGACCCAGACACGTAACGGAGGGCTGCGTCCGGTATGCGGTTCATAAGCGGAGCTTGATCCAGGAAAAATCCGGAGATGCTCGCGATTTTCTCCGATCGTGAAAAATTTCTCCAAGAAACCTCCGGCCCGGGCGAATGGCTCGGTAGGATGGAGTCCATGCTCGGTGATGCGGACTCGGTGGCCCAGCAGGGTGTTATTTGACTTACACGATGTTTTTAGGGGGGGTACGTATGGAACCGTCGTCAATGTCGCTGGTGCGCCGCTTGCTCGACCCCGACGTGCTGGGGGTGTTGATCCCGATCATGCTGATCGTGGTCTTCGGCGGCGTCAGTCTGGCTAAGAAGCTGATCATCCACCGCGAACGGATGGCGATGATCGAGTTGGGAATCCATCCCGATTACCCGCCTGATGAGACGCCGCAATCGAATATCAGAAATTCCTGACCCCCATTTCAGGCCCGACTCCGCAGGTAGACGTTTTCGACCGCGACGTCGATCGCCAGGTTCTCCGCTTCCGCTGCATTGTTGGGAGACTGAAGTTATCATGCATTCGCTGCCAGTAACGGTGCGGCTGCTCGTGGGAGCGGCCGTTGTTTTTTGCGTGGCCACCGGGAGTCCCGCCGTGGAGATCATCGGCCATCGGGGAGCATCGCACGACGCACCAGAAAACACGCTTGCGTCGATCAACCTCTCCTGGAAGCAAAACGCCGACGGGACCGAGATCGACGTCTATCTGACGCGCGACGGGGAGATCGTTGCGATCCATGACGATACTACCAAGCGGACTGCCGGGTTCGACAAGAAAGTCGTCGAGCAGTCTCTCGTGGAAATCAAAAGTCTCGACGCGGGAAGCTGGAAAGATCCGAAGTTCGCCGGCGAGAAGATCCCGACCCTCAGCGAAGTGCTGGCGACGATTCCCGACGGCAAGCGGCTGTTTATCGAGGTGAAGTGCGGCCCCGAGATCGTGCCGAAATTGAAGCAAGTCCTGCACAACGCCGGTAAGCAGCCGGAGCAGACCGCGATCATCAGTTTTTCCGAAGCGGTCGTGACCGAGGCGAAGCGGGCAATGCCGCACCTGCAGGTCTATCTTATCGCGGGATTCAAGCAGAACAAGGAGACAAAGGTCTGGTCACCCCGCATTGAGGAACTGATTGAGAAAGCACACGCCGCGAAGGTGGACGGGTTGGATCTGATGAACGTGCCGTTCATCGACGCCGCATTCGTGCAGAAGGTGAAGCGGAGCAATCTTGGGTTTTACGTCTGGACGGTCGACAAGCCGGAAGATGCGGTCCGACTGCGCAACAGCGGCGTGGACGGCATTACGACGAACCGGCCGGCATTTATTCGCGAGACCTTGCAACCCACCGGCAATTAAGAGTTTGCGGCCCCCCCGCGAGCACGCCTCTGGTCAGGATCGGGCAAGCGTGCAACAATAGAGATACGGTGGCTACGGTGGCTACAGAATAATGCTGCTGTTAGCGGGGATGAATGCTGTCAATCCTGCAATCGGGCAGCGATCTTTTTGGCCAATGGGAGCCGAGATGTGTTGATGTCGCAACGATTCCTGGCGGTGCTAACCTCCGTCTTCGTGGCGGTTTTCATGACAAGCCTTGAGTCGTCATTACACGGCGCGCCAGAAAATGAAAGCCCTGCACCGGCAGTGACGGAGTCAGGGAAGCAGCCCGGGAAAAGCCCCTCGCCTGCCCCGTCGGCCCAGGAGATTTCCGAATGGGTGGCCGCACTGGATGACGACCGCTATGCAACGCGCTTGGAGGCGACGCACCGCTTGATGGAAGCGGGCACAGCTGCGCTGGAACCGATCGTCGCGGTCGCGATGAACGGCGGCCCTGAGGCGGCGACACGAGCCTTGATCATCCTCGAGTCTCTCTACCGGAAGTCCTTCGACACGATCGATCCTGAAGCCGACAAGATCGAACAGGCACTCGAGCGTTTGACGGAATCGCCGAATCAAGTGACTGCTTCTCGTGCCGCCGACGTGCTCGAATGGAACTTCGATGTGCGGGAGGAACGGGCACTGGCAAACATACGTCGTCTTGGAGGTGTGCTGCGTTACGAATCAGATCGCGACGTGAACGTCCCGCCTGCGGTAGCGCGGTTCGGCCAGATGAAGTCGATCATTCTCACCGCCGACTGGAAGGGGGGGGACGATGGACTTCGCTTTGTGAAGCGGCTCACCGGGCTGCGGTCAATCTACCGAATTCCCGGAGGCCATGTGTCCGACAAAGGGATTCATGAGCTGCAGGCGGCATTGCCCGACCTGCAGGTGGAGGTGCGCGGACCGACTTATCTCGGAATAAAAGCACAGCCGGAGTTGGTCAACGGCGAGATGAAATGGCGAATCGATGATGTCGAACGTGGTTCATCCGCCGAGAGCGGAGGAATTCTGGTAGGGGATGTCGTCGTTCGCTTTGCGGGCAAGGATGTGCAGGACTTCGCGGCGCTGATCGAGCTGATCAAGCTGACGAAAGTGGACGAAGAACTTGAGGTGGTCGTCCAGCGCGGCGGTGAACGCAAGACCCTCAAGCTCGTGATGCAGGGTTGGAAGAACCTGGACGATGAAAAACGCGGGCGGCGAGCGAAGTGAGCTAGGAAGCCGAAACTCACGCCCCGCAAGCTACTGCTGCTGATCCTCTTCCTGAACCTGCAGATCAAAGTCGATCTTCTGGCTCCCTTCGGCGACTGGTTTCCGGAGCACCGACTGCAAATTGTACTCCGCCGGCAGCCGCTCGCGGCCGCGCTGATCCTTGGCTTCGATCACAACCTGATGTTCACCAATTGCCGCCCCTGGAACGTCTTTGACGTACAGCAATCGGTAATTTCCCTGCTCGTCGGTGAGACCCGCGGACGGAGCCTTGTTGTTTTCCTCGTTCTCCACCGGGATGAATTTGACGGTCGCGTACGCGAGAGGCTTGCCGTTCAGCGTGACCGTGCCAGACACTTCACCGAGCGGGGGCCGGTTCGACTTCGCGCCGATCACCTGGGAAGACAGGTAGTAAGCCCCATAGACGAGCGCCGCCACGATGATCAGACCAGGGGTAACCTGAAACAGGAATTCCTTCACACCACCGACATAATCGGTCTTGGCTTCCTCGGTTTGCGGTTCGATATCCTGCCAGTAGGCGTCCTGCGATTTTTTCGGAACCTTCAAGGTTGCTCCACATGTGGAGCAGAGCACCTTCATTCCGATTTTTTCGTCAGAAACCTTCAGCTTTCTACCGCAGCTGCAAGAAAACCTGATCGACATGAGGCAATCCCTGCTGACCCTCGACGTATCGAGTCCCTGGTATTGTTTCCCAGCGGCAAGCCGCATCCCCGCGGCACGACGACTCCAGTTCGTCGCGCGTTACTGCCGCATGAAGTTTGTAATGGCAAAGCCGTCCGACATGCTTCCCAAGCGTTGAAACGTCCGCAGGTCGATGTTTTCGCTGAGGGGATGCGCGGTGCCATCCGCGAACAACACCTGAACGATGCCTCCGGTATGATCACTGCCGCTGGTATCAAAATGCAGTAGCTTGTTCGGAGTGTTCCGAGTGCTGAACAACGTTGCAGCTCCGCCCCAGGCCCAACCGTCGCTGCTGATGAGATGCTGCTCGTTCGGATCGGTCACCAGACCGTTCAGATTCAGGTCGGTTCCATTCATGCGTTGGAGTTCAGCAATGACAATTGTCTGCGACGTCCCGTCGGTGATGTCCGCCAGACGGGTGCTGCTATTCACGTAAAACGCACCGAGATTCTCCGACCGCGGAAGATACGTGATGGTCGGATCGAGCGGCACCTGTTGCTGAATCTGCTCGTTGGTGAGGCAAAACGTGCCGCGATGCGGCAGCGGAATAACGTTCGACCAGCCAAGCCCGGAACCGATGCACGCACCGTAATCGTTTCCTCCTCTAGCCCAGTTAATCTCAATGCGCTTCACAAAATTGTAACGGTTGACGTTCATCCCCGCACGGCGGGTTGGACAGTAGAAAGAATAAATATCGGTGAGCGGAGGCTGTTGCAGGTTGTACAGCGTGTCTCCGTTCTCGTTGACGTTCCGGAAGAAGTTCCACTGTTCGTGAACGTTGTCCTGCTCAATGAACGGCAGAATCTGCAGCATCCAACTCGTGCCGTGCAGACCCAAGCCGGAGAAGTTGTTGTAGGTGGGGCTGTTCAGGTTGTACCGAGCTTCGTCGGGGTCGGCGTACCGTTGCAGGTTGATATTCAACGAATCATAGAACAGCGTGGCTATTTGCCCCGGCGGAAAGGAGAGCATTGTGTCGTGATAATTATGCAGTGCCAGCCCCAGTTGTTTGAGGTTGTTGAGGCACTGTGTGCGGCGGGCGGCTTCCCGTGCCTGTTGAACCGCGGGGAGCAAAAGCGCAATCAGAATCGCGATGATCGCGATAACGACCAGCAGCTCGATGAGGGTAAATCCGACGCGTGATCGGCGGCGTAACACGTTGCACCTCCCGACTTTCATGTAAGAAAGCAGCCCTGACGGGAGTCTACGGCATACAAGCCGGAAGCTCTCCCGAGCGATAAGTCCACGTCCCTGTATGCTAACGGTCTTACGGTGAATCCGTCAAAACAAAAAACTCATCCATCCAAAATTCCGATCGGGCCATTGGCCCCCCGCTTCCGTCTCGATGCTTCCTCGCACCATGGCTGGGTTCCCCCTTTTCGAGAACGCAGCAGCCCCGCCGCGACGCGGTAAGCCAAAACCATCCTCACCGGCTGGGAACATCCGTCAGATGCAAACCGGCCTGGCGATAGGCCTCCACCAGTGCCTTGAGCACTTGGTCGTGGAGCGCGGAATTCGTCGCGATCACACCACGATTGGCCAGCAATTCCTTGCCATGCGTGAAATCCAGCGGTCTTCCCAGCATATCGGTAACTCGGCCCCCCGCTTCCTCCACCAGAAGCACACCGCCGGCGTGGTCCCAGATCTTCTCCTTGTAATCCTTTTTCGCCGGGAGCCGCATGTAGATGTCCGCCCGACCATCCGCCACGACCGCGTATTTCGCCTGACTGTCCATCCGCACCGGTTCCTGGCCAATTTCCAGAATTGCGGCCGCCCGCCCCGAAAGCCCGTGCTCGCTGTGACCCGATTCGACCGATTCGCAAAACCGGGATTCCGAGCCCTTCCGTGCCGGGCTCACGAAGATTCGCACCGGTTCGTCGTTCTGGCCGAGCGGAACCTTCCAGGCCCCTTCCCCCCGGACGGCGAAGAACAACGTTCCCAGCGGCGCGTCCGGCTTTTCGTTGACCGGGAGATTCGGACAACCCAACAGCGCCACTTCGATCCGCCCGTTCAGTATCAACGCCAGGGAAATGGCGAACTGCTCGCGCCGCAAGAAGCCTTTTGTCCCGTCGATCGGGTCGAGCGTCCAGAACCGATCGCTGTAAGAACTGGCGCCGCCTCGATCGATCCATCCGCAAATCTCATCAATCGTCGCGCGAATTCCCACGGCGGCAAGCTCGCGTTGAACCCGGTCGCGAAACGCGGCATTCTCTTCCAGTCGCAACTCGGCGGCATCCTCCTCTCCGATGATCGGATCGGCCGGAAACGCATCTTCCAAAGCCCGGCAAACGACCGCCTGGCTGGCGAAATCGGCGACAGTGACCGGACTCTTGTCCTTCTTTTCCAACGCCTCCGGAGTTATCGCCGCCTGCACATTGCGGCAGACACGTGCCGCGGCGCGCACCGCTTCGCGGGCCGCATTCAATTCTTTCTCATGGGGAAACGGCATCTCGACGAGCCTTCGAAAATCCGGGAACGAAACGCACTCGATCTCTCCGACGGAGTGAGCAATCCGCCAAGGATAGTCAATTTCGTTCGGAAAGCGGAAGCGACACCGGCTGATTCGTCGCCGCGCCCGTTGCCACGGCTTCCGTGAATTCCATGTAGCGGACGCCGGTCGCGAAATCGGTGAAGCGAACCTTCTCTTCTCCCCGGATCGCGCCAATGAACTCCGCCTCGACACGCCATCCGCCACGCTGCTCCGGCGGGATTTCGAATTCCAGCAGTTGCGTGTCTCCCGCCTTGCCGGTCGCCAAGCGCGCTGTCGGCGAGAACTGCAATTTGATCGTCCCTTCACTCCCGTAAAGATGAATCTGATGCCCCGGCCCGAACAGGGCCACGCCGCTCATGTGGTACAGCCCGCGCGCTCCCCCTTCATGCTCCGTGACCACTTGCAGGCTGTCTGGCACGGTCACCTGCGCCGTTCCTCCAGTCTTGGCCGTTCCTCCAGTCTTGCTGGCGGGACGCGTCGCCCCAAAGGTTGTTGCCTGCGCGAAGACCCGCATCGGCGGCGGTGCCCAGCGCAAGAGCGTTTCGTGCAGAATGCCTAGCGCCAGCAGGTTCAATCCGCTCTTCTCTTTCTCTTGCCGCCAATGCAGCGGCTTCGATCTGTCCCAGAACATGTCGGTCGCACCGAGCACGACTACTTCGCGCAGATCGCCGAGAAACCCCTCGCGGAGCAACCCAACGACATAATCATGCTCCATCAACCCGAACGGACTGGGAACAATCTGCTTGACGAGATCCGGATGGCGGTGCGCCGCGTCCGACATCTTGTACGCTTCCTGCGCGTCGCGCGCCATCCGTGCCTCGGTGAGCACGTGCTTTCCGGCATCGAGTGCCGCGCAAGTCACTTCGCAATGCAGGTTGGGCCATGTGCCGATCATCACGGCATCAATTTCCGGATCGTCAATCAGCGCCCGCCAGTCGGGATACGTTCGCGGAATCTCCAACTCGCGTGCGGCCCGAGCAGTCGATTCCGGCGTGCTGTTGACGACCCCCAGGATCTGCACACCGGCAATCTTTCGAAAGCCTGGGATATGCCGCTCCCGTGTATTCGCCCCGGCACCGACGATCCCGATTCGCACGGTCTGGACATTCATGGCCGAACTCCTCGAATCCCGTTCCGGAAACCCGGCGCATCGTGTCAGAGGTGCCGCCGGCCCGGAGCCGCGCAAATCTTACCTGCACAAGCAGACAGATCCGGCTGCTTCGTCGGACTTCTGCACGTTAACCGATCCCCACCCGGGATGATACCGCGAATCACCAGCAACGTTGCGCACCCGCCACGGTTGCGGCGGGATCAGATTACCGACGGCTCCGCCCCCCCTCTTTCTGACGAGGGGTTGTCGAACCTCAACAGAACGCCCCGAAATTTTGTTGACGACCGGCAACCTGTGACCTATGGTTTTGAACCCTCATTCCAACACGCTCTCAGCGACGCGGGCCCCGTGCGCCTTTGCGCCTCGGCTCGCCGATTCCCCTCGCCGGCACAACCTGGACGTTACAACCCGCACCGTCGGCGGAACCGGACCGGTTCCTCACCGCGTGCACGGGGGTGTTACCACTCCCGACCAAGACAACTCCGCGGAGCTAGAGCGTTGAACAAGATTCATCAGGGATCATTGCTGGTCGTTGAGGACGATCGCGCAGTTTGCGAGTCGATGGCTGACTATCTGCGCGGCCTTGGCCACCGGACCGAAACCGCCGGCACTTGCCTGCAGGCCATTGAGCGGATGCGCGAGTATCCGTTCCAAGTCGTCCTGTGCGATGTGAACCTGCCGGACGCCGATGGCTTCCACCTCCTCGAATGGGCTGTCGAGAACGCATCGGACACGGATGTGATCCTCATCACCGGTTACGGCACTATCGAAAGCGCCGTCGAGGCGATGCGGATGGGTGCCTTCGAATACCTCACCAAGCCGGTCATCGATCAGGAACTCCACCTGGCGATTCAGCGGGCGCTCGGCCAGCGGAAGATCGTCGAGGAAAACAAGAACCTCAAGGCGCAGCTCAATCAGCGGTTCGGCCTGGCGAGCATCATCGGCCGCGATTACCGGATGATCCGACTGTTCGACCTCATTGAAAGTGTCGCGGATACGAAAACCACGGTGCTCATCCTCGGCGAAAGCGGCACGGGAAAAACGATGACTGCCCGCTCGATTCATCAGCTCAGTTCCCGCCGCGACAAGCCGTTCGTCGAAGTCTCGTGCGGCGCACTTCCCGATACGCTCCTGGAAAGCGAACTCTTCGGACACGTCGCCGGCGCCTTCACCGGTGCCACGCATGACAAAGTCGGCAAGTTCCTGCAGGCGGACGGCGGCACGCTCTTCCTGGATGAAATTGCAACCGCCTCCCCCGGCTTGCAGATCAAATTGCTGCGAGCCCTGCAGGACCGCGAATTCGAACCGGTCGGCGGAAACAAGACCCACAAGGTCGACGTCCGGATGATCCTCGCGACGAATGAAAATCTTGAGGAACTCGTCAAGCAAGGCAAATTCCGCGAGGATCTGTACTACCGCATCAACGTCATCTCGGTCACGCAGCCGCCGCTGCGGGATCGGCTCGGAGACATTCCGCTGCTGATCGAGCACTACTTGAGCCATTTCAACGAGCAGACCGGCAAGCACGTTGTCGGCTTCGATGAAGAGGCGGTGCAACTGATGCAGCGGTACTCGTGGCCCGGCAATGTTCGCGAACTGGTCAACGTCATCGAGCGTTGCGTCGTGCTCGCCCGGGGCAACTACGTCACCGCCCACGATCTCCCTGATTCGGTGCGGCGTGACGAGAATTCGCTGCAGGCCTTCGCGCTGCAGTCGGCCGGCGGGCTGAAGACCGCCCTCGCGCAGCCCGAGAAGCAGATCATCATCGACGCCTTGGAAGCCAACGGGTGGAACCGTCAGAACACGGCTCGCACCCTCGGCATCAACCGTACCACCCTCTACAAGAAGATGAAGAAGTACGGTATCGAGTTCGAAGACTCGGTGGCGTAACGCTGGTACGACCAGCACACAGACTTGAAATCCGAAGCCCGGGGACAGCCGTCCCCGGGCTTTTTTTACGATCAACGTTCATTGCCCACGACGAAGCGATGCCTCACCGAATCGCAGGGTGGCCCAGCTTGGCACTTTGCCTAGCTGGGCGGCGCAGCCGCAAGA